>CAIMQW010000169.1 GCA_903843705.1 uncultured Holophagaceae bacterium
CGCATCGCCGCGGCCAACGCCCTGTCGGACCTCTACGCCATGGGCGCCCGGCCCATCACGGCCCTGGCCCTGGTCTGCCACCCCCTCAAGGCCCTGGGCATGGAACCCCTCAAGGCCATGCTGGAGGGGGGGCTCGCGGCCTTGACCGAGGCTGGCTGCGCCCTGCTGGGCGGGCACAGCATCGAGGACCCCGAGCCCAAGCTGGGCTATGCGGTCACGGGCTTGGTGGATCCGGATCGGGCCTGGCGGAACAACACCCTGGAGCCCGGCGGGAAGCTGATCCTGACCAAGCCCATCGGCACCGGGCTCGTGAACATGGCCCTGCGCGCCGAGTGCGCCTCGCCCGCGGCCCAGGCCGCCGCCGAGACCGCCATGGCCACCCTCAATAAGGTCGCCGCCGAGGTGCTGGCGGGCTTTCGGGTGCAAGCCTGCACCGATGTCACAGGCTTCGGTCTGGCGGGCCACGCCGCCGAGATGGCCACGGGCGACCACTGCGGCCTGAGCCTCTGCATGGCCCAGGTACCGCTGCTGCCCGAGGTCCAGGACTATGCCGCCATGGGGCTGATCCCCGAAGGCACCTATCGGAACCGGGAGGGCCGCTTGAAGTTCCTGCGCGGCGACCTCAGCCCCACCAACCTGGACTTGCTCTTCGATCCCCAGACCTCCGGCGGCCTGCTGGTGGCCCTCCGCGCCGCCGAGGCCGAGGCGGCCCTGGCCGCCCTCCACGCGGCAGGGGTCCCGGCCTGGATCGTGGGCGACACCGGCGGGGAAGCCGGGCTGGTCCGGATCACCTAGTGGTGCTGCTCCTCGCCACCTATGCCTCCAGCCACGCAGCCCTTCGGGCGGAAAAGGCCCTCAAGGCCGCGGGGGTCCCGGTCGAGCTCATCCCGGTGCCCCGCCAGGTCCAGAGCCTCTGCGGCTTCGGGCTGCTGGCCGAGGTCCCGGATGGCGTCTTATTGCAAGAGATCGGCGCCGAGAATCTATGGCAAGTTAGAGAGCCCGAAGCGGGTCATTGGCGGAGGACCTATGAGCCCTACCTGTAGAACCCTGGACGCCCGCGGACTGCCCTGTCCCCAGCCCGTGATCCTGGCGCGGAAGGCCCTGGCCGAGGGGGGCTTCGACACCCTGGAGATCACCGTGGACGACGCGGCTTCCCGGGAGAACCTGCTGAAGTTCGGTGCCTATGCGAAGTGCCTGGTCGAAGCCGTGGACGAGGGCGGGGGACTGACCCGTGTCTGTCTGAGCCCCCAGGGCTCCGCCCCGACCCCGGCTCGGGCCGAGGCCTGCCCGCTGCCCGAGGGGGGGGCAGGCGGTGGCCCTGTTGAGGTGGTTCTCTTGTCCGCCGACGGCATCGGCCAGGGGGACCCGGACTTGGCCCGCCTGCTGATGCGCGGTTTCCTCTACACCCTGACGGAAGCCGAGCGGGTGCCCCGGCGGCTCCTCCTCATGAACAGCGGCGTGAAGCTGGCGGTGGAGGGCTCCGAGTCCCTGGCCAACCTCCAGAAGCTCGAAGCCCGGGGGGTGGAGGTGCTGGCCTGCGGTACTTGCCTCGAGTTCTTCGGCCTGACCAGCTGCCTCGCCGTGGGAGGAATCACGAACATGTATGAGATCGCCGGGCATCTCATGGAAGGACCCACCTTGAGCCTGGGCTAGCGCCGGGGAAAAGTGAAAATTGTGACCTCATACTGAAAAATTTTTACTGTTCCCTACGTCCCATTCCATACTTGCGGGGCGGGTGAATCCGGGACGCCGCTCCCCCACTGAGGTGCCACATGGACCACAAGATCGTGGGAAAAAACACCCAGAGGCTCGATGCCGTCGCCAAGGTGACCGGCAGC
>CAIMQW010000170.1 GCA_903843705.1 uncultured Holophagaceae bacterium
CGCAGCACCGGCGACCAGGTGGCCACCGCGAACCTGGTGCTGGCGATCACGCCGGGCGTCGCTTCCGTGGCGCCGGGCCCGACCCTGCAGTTCTCCGCCCACTCGCCCCTGGGCAACGGCGTCACCTGGTCCGTGCAGCCCGCCACCGGCGGCAGCATCAACGCCTCCGGCCTGTTCACGGCCTCGACCACCCAGGTTCAGTGCCAGGTCCTGGCCCTGTGGAACAACGACGTGCGCTACACCGCCAGCGCGACCGTGACGATCCTGCCGCCGCCGCCCATCGCCGTGATCACGCCGGTCCTGGTGCAGGCCTCCGGCGTCCAGCAGTCCGTGCCCGGCACCGGCATCGCCCACGCCTCCGTGGTGGGCGAGAGCGTCCCCGCGACGAACGCCGTGGGCAGCGTGGATTCCAGCGTGAAGGTGCGGCACGGGTTTGAGCCGCCGAAGTAAGACGGGTCACCCCGAAGACCACGAAGCAGAGCACACGAAGAACAGATCCAACGCGAAGACGCGAAGACGCGAAGAAAGCGGGCAAGGCAGGCAAGGCCGCACTCACGGGCAAATTTTGTCATCTCGGCTTCGCGCAGCGAATCCGAGCAGCAACCAAACATCGGCCAGGCCGAATCCCCCCAGGTGACCCATGCGCCATCCCTTCCTTACGCCCACCATGGCCGCCCTCATTGCCTGCAGCGGGCCTGCGCTGTCGGCCCAGGAACTGCCGCTGGCAGCAGTCGTCGATGCGGCACCGGCACCAACCATTGCCTACCAGGGGCGGCTGCTGGAGGGCGCCACGGCAGTCAATGGTGCCCGCGCCTTCACCTTCAGCATTCTGGACAGCGCCGGGGCGGAGCAGTGGAGCTCCGGCCCGCTGACACTGACGGTGACCGAGGGCCTCTATTCGGTGGTGCTGGGCAGCGCGGGGATGCCGACGCTGCCCCTGGCCATGCTGGGCAAGGCGGGGCTGAAGCTGCACGTCCTGCTGGCGGGCCAGGCCCTGACGCCGGATGCGACCATCGTGCCGGCCTTCCAGGCCCGCAGCGCCTGGGAGGTGACGGGAAGCTTCGGCGGCGATCTCTCCGGCACGCAGAACCAGATCCTGATCATGAAGCTGCAGGGCACGCTGATCGACCTAACCACCAATGCACCGGCCACTGGGCAGGCGCTGGTGTTCAACGGCACCAAGTGGGTGCCCTCCACTGTGGTCGGTACCGCAGGCCCGCAGGGGCCGCTGGGACTGCCCGGTGCCAAGGGTGACACGGGTGCCACGGGCGCACAGGGAACCGCAGGTCAAGCGGGTTCCACCGGCGCGACGGGGCAAACAGGAGCGACCGGCGCCAGTCCCTTCACCCTGAGTGGCACCAGTGCCGTCTACACGGCGGGCAGCGTGGGTATCGGAACTTCCACAACTTTGGCCATGCTCGATGTCAGGGGCGATGCGCAAATCAATGGCATGACCCTTGGGTCTGGACCGACCCAACCCGGGGTGAACCCTGGCAACACTGTCTTCGGGTGGCAGGCCGGGGCCAGCAATGACAATGGATTCCATAACGTTGCCCTGGGCTGGAGGACCCTCCGTGCCAACATAGCCGGTGGACAGAACGTTGCCGTCGGCGCCTTCTCCCTTGCGGCCGACACGGGCAGCTGGAACACCGGGGTCGGCTATGGCGCCGGCGAATACCTCACCACCGGTGGATTTAACACCATGCTCGGGCCGCAGGCGGGGAACTCCCTGACGACCGAATCCCACAACATCGACATCAGCAACCGGGGTACGGCTGGAGATTCCGGCACCATCCGCATCGGCACCGAAGGAACTCAGACCAGCGCCTACCTCGCCGGCATCAAGGATGTGACGCTTACGGGGACCCTGAAGACCGTGGTCATCGACGCCACGACCGGCCAGCTTGGGTCTGTCGCGGGCAGTGGCGGGTCCGGCAGCGGCACGGTCACCAGCGTGAGCGGCACCAGCAATCGGATCAGCGTCACCGATGGGACCAGCACCCCGACGCTGGACATCGCAGCGACCTATCTGGGCCAGACCAGCATCACCACCCTGGGCACCATCACCAGCGGCACCTGGTCCGGGTCCATCGGCGCGGTGAGTGGAGCCAACCTGACATCCCTCAATGCTGGGAACATCAGTAGCGGAACCGTATCCTCGGCCCGCCTGGGCACCGGGACCGCAAGCAGCTCCACCTTCCTGCGCGGTGACGGCACTTGGGCCGCGGCGGAAGGCAGCATCAACTCAGATATCAAATTCAACACCAAGGGCGGTGGCAATGTCCTGCTCTCCAACTCCGGATCCGGCAATACTGGTTTTGGCCACCAAGCCTTGAGCAATAACACCATCGGTGATTCTAACAGCGCATTTGGCATGGGTGCACTGAGATATAACCTCACCGGGAGTCGTAACACTTCTGTCGGGAATTCCGCCCTTGGTGGCAACAATGTCGACGGTTACAGCAACACTGCTCTGGGTTACCAGGCTGGCCAAGCCCTGGTATCCGGATCGGATAATATCTATACCTGATTATCGGCGACCCTCAGCCTAAACAGACCTTTTATTGGTTAGGCAACAGACAAACAGAGACACGCTGTTTGTGCTAAATTCGGCTAGTAGTGGTTGCATGGTGACTACAGTTGCATTACCCTACATCTCAGGGGAG
>CAIMQW010000171.1 GCA_903843705.1 uncultured Holophagaceae bacterium
AAGGGCCCCCTGCACGAGGCGCTTGAAGTCCGGCGGGCAGACGTTCACGAGACGCTGCGCCTCTTCGGGCGTCAGGAAGCGCTGCCGGGCCGCCACCACACCCTCGAAGGGTTTCACTTCCCGCCAGGCATCACTGCTGACCCGTGTCAACCCGCGGTGCTTGGCGAAGCTGAGGATGGCTTTCAGGACCGCAAGGATTCGGTTGGCCGTGGCCCGGCGTGCCCGCTTCTCGTAGTCGGTAGTGGGGGCGGCCTTGAAGGCGGGCTCTTGGCCCTTCTTGCTACGAACGCGCGCAGGTGCCTTGGCAAGGGCGGAGTGCCACCGCTCGATGACCCACTGGGTGAGTTCGATGACTTCGGTTTTCCCGAGGGCGGGGAGGATGTGGGCTTCGACCAACTGGCGGGTCGCAGGGAGCCCCTTCTTCCCGCGGCGCTCCGAGTAATCCTCGTAGGCCTCCCAGGCCTGAGCCACGGTGAGGGGGCCCTTGCGGTGGACCTCGCCGCGAGCGGTGGAGCGCATCTCCTCGAACCATTCGCGGGCCTTCTTCTGGGCCTGGGCGCAGGTGAACACGTCACGGTCGTCCGCGTCGGCAAAGTCGTCTGCTGTGCCGAGACTTTTCTTCATCTTCTTTCGCGTGCGACTGTCGTAGAACCGCGCGAACCAGGTCCCTGCCCCGCCGTTCTGTGGGCGGAAGTAGCCCAGGGCCTCCCCGGTGGCGAGAGTGATCCAGAAGGGCTCCTTTCGGACCGCAAGCTTCGCCCTGGCGGTCCTGGTGTCAATCAATCCTGTGATTACATTCCTGACCACCTTGTCCTCCAGCGGGAAATGAGCGGGAAACGACGCTCCTAAATGCTGAGAAACAGCCCTGCACACAAGTGTAGGTCTAATCATCAAATAGTGGTATAATATGTTGTTATAAATTTCAGCCATGTCAGCACAACCTAACTTACCCCCCTTTCACGGCGGTAACACGGGTTCAAATCCCGTTAGCCCTCTCGTTCACTCTTGATCTTTCTCTGCTCATTCCCCGCGCAGGACATCCATGGGTGGTGTGTTCATCACCCGCAGGCTTCCGGCAATGCCCACGACCAGGGTCAAGCCTGCGGCCCCGGCCATCAGCAGGAGGCCAAAGCCAACACCCGGGTGAGTCGGCAGCTCAAGGACGCGGCTGGTGTAGATCCTGGCCAGAACCCATGCCAAGGCAGTCGCCAACAGGGCCGAGCTGCCCCCCAGGAGTAGAAACTCCCAGGCCAAGCTTCCCAGTAGGGTGCCGTGCGAAGCGCCAATGGTGCGCAACAAAGCGAGGTCCTTCTGCCGGCCCAGACGCCCCGCGATCAGGCTGGCGATCAAGACAAGCAGGGCCGAAGCCAGCATCAAGACGACTAGGGCACGCGTGATGATCGCGATGAGATCCAGGACCCGTCCTACCTTGGCCACGACATCCGTCACGTCGATGACCGTGACGTTCGGGAACGCCTTCGCCATAACCACCTGGATGCGGCCTTTGGAGGCTGGGTCAGCCTCGGCAGCCAGCAGATGAACAGTTGGAGCGCCCATCAGCAGCGAAGGGTGCAGCACAATGAAAAAATTTGGTTGGAAGCTCTGCCAGATGACCTTGCGCAAGCTGGTGACTCGGCCCTTCACTTCACGGCCTGAGACATCAAAGGTCAGGACATCCCCAAGCTTGGCGCCAATGGAATCGGCAAAGCCCTGTTCCAGCGAAGCCTCGTCGGCCTGGGCAAGCCCTGGGTCCCAGAACCTGCCTCCAGAAATGGCTTCGGAGCTGCCCAGCCGGTCCCGCCAGGTGAGGTTCTGTTCCCGGTTTCGGAACCCCTCCCCGCGCTGCTCCCCGGGGTCGTCGTCCTTGCCCTTGGCCGAGGCTTCCCGCACCGGCTTCCCGCCAACGGCAGTGAGCCTGGCCCGAACGATCGGAGCTTCCATGGGAGCTTGGCCGGTCTCTGCTTGCAATCTGGCGACAATCTGGTCCCTCTGGGAGGGCTGCACATCCAGGAAGAACAGGTTCGGACGCTTCCCCTGCCCTTGCTGGGAGGCGATGGGCGCCACGATGTCGTCCTTGATGAATTGGGTAGCCGTGGTCAGGAAGACCGCCAGGCCCATCACGGCCATCATCAGTGCGGTGAGCCCCGGCCGTGCGCCAAGCTGCCCGAAGGCCAGGCGTAGGGGCAATGGCATGGCCTTCGCACTGGAGCGGTAGGTGCGCAACAGCAGTCGCGCCGTCCCATACAGGAGCAGAAACAGGAGGGCCATGCCCAGGGCGGTGCCCGCACCGATCGCCAGGCTTGGCGCGCTGCGGATAACCAGCAGTGCGGCCAGGGTCAGGGCCAGTCCTGCGCAGGTTCGGCGCAGCCATACTCGCCCGCCCTGAAGCTCTGCGCCCTCCCTCAACAGGGTGAGGGGTTTCACATCCCCCAGTCGGACCAGGGGCGGCACCATCAGGAGGGTGATCATGGCCAGCGCCAGAGCAGTCTCAAGCAAGGGGGGGGCCGCGGGGGAACCCTCGCGAATGACACTGGGCAGCAGTTCTCCAAGCCAACGCGGAATCACAGCGGAGGCGGCGAGACCTGCCGTCAGGCCCAAAGCCAGGGCCACACCCAGCAGCAGCACCGACAGGAGCCCATAAATCTGGACCGGCACCATGGGGGCCGCCCCCAGGCAGCGCAAGATGGCCGCGTCACGGGAACGAGCCTCCAGGAAGGCCGTCAGAATGGCCCAGGCCCCCAGCAGGGCGAGCAGCAGCGTGGCGAGGCCCAGCTGCTGGACGAAACGGTTCAGATTGCGAATGGGCCGAGCCAGAGCCGTGGCGGCTTCCTCGTGGCTCTGCAGTCGCAGCCGCTTCGTGGTGCCTCGAACGAGGTTCCCGAGTGTCTTTCTTACCTGTTCGGCATCGACCCCAGGCGCCAGCGTCAGCAGCAAGCGCCCCGTGAACCGCGCTCGCGTTGTGAGCAGGCCTAGGCGCTCGGCCTCCGCGCGACCCACGAGGACCCTGGGACCCAGGGTGAAAGCACTCGCCTGGCGGCTTTCATCCAAGGTGATCATCCCGCCGACGGGCAGCAACCCATCCCCGATAGACAGGGCCGAATGGGTAGCCAGGGTTCCGTTGGGACTGGCCTTCAGTCCCCAGGTGTCGGCCAAGCCCCGATCCACGAAGACCTGTCCGGAGCCCCCTACCCTTGTGCTGCTTGGCAGTCCGTTCGTCTGGAGATCCAGTCTCCCAACCAAGGGATAGGCAGCGTCCACTGCCCGCACTTCCACCAGGCGGCTTAGGATGGTATCCCCCGCCCCGGTATGGGCCATGCTCACCAGGTCATTAACCAGGCTATGCCCCTGAATGCCTGGCAGCGCCGTGGCCTGCAGGAGCACATCCTCCGGGAATTGACCCGTGGAAGTGATGGAGAAGTCCGCCCCAAGCAGGGACCTGGACTCAGCCCGGATGCCACTAAGCACCCGGGCGCTGAAACCATACGTCGCAAAAAAGGCCGCGAAGCCCACCGCCAAGCAGAGGGTGATGACCAAGAGACGGCCCCTCTGACGGGAGCCTTCCCGCAGCGCCATCCGAAGGGCGAACCTCATGCCACGCCCGCCACGACCCGGCCCCGCTCCAGCGTTAGGTGTAGCCCCATGCGGCTTGCGAGTTGGACGTCATGCGTCACCAGCACCAGGGTTGCGCCAAGGTCCTGCTGCAGCTCCAGCAACAGCTCGAACACGCGGTCTGCGTTGACGGGGTCCAGCGAACCCGTGGGTTCGTCGCAGAGCAGAATCGGGGGTCGCGCCACGATGGCCCGCGCGAGTGCCACCCTTTGGCACTCCCCCCCGCTGAGCTGTGCGGGCAAGTGCTCGGCCCGATCCTGAAGACCCACTCTGGTCAAGGCCTCCAGAGCCTTCGCCTCGGCAGAAGGCAGGCCAGCGATTTCAGCCGCAATCACGATGTTCTGGAGGGCTGAGAAGTGCGGCAGCAGGTGGTAGGCCTGGAAGACGAAGCCCAGGTTTTTTGCCCGGAAGCGCGAGAGGGCCAGCTCGCTGAGGCTGCTGATGGACTGTTCATTCACCACCACTTCCCCGGAGGTGGGCTGGTCCAGGCCCGCCACCAAGCCCAGCAGTGTGCTCTTGCCGCTGCCGCTGGGACCCTGGATGGCCACGGATGCCCCCGCCGGGATCTCGAGGCTGACGTCCTGAAGCACCCGGAGAAGTTCGCCTGAGGGGGATCGGAAGGTTTTTGACACGGAGCGAATGGAGATCATGCGGAGCCCTCCCCATCAGCCTAGCCGCCCTGGCCCGGGACCCGGCAGGTGCAAGGCTAGTGGCTGTCGTGCCATGCTTCATTGATGAGGAAGGCCTGCTGTTCCGCCGCTGTGTTCATTGCCATGGTTGCCCTGACAGGCGCCTGCAACCGGAAGGCACAGGAACCGGCAGCAGGGGCGAGTGTTCCAGCTACGACTGCTCCTGCCTCCAAGCCGGCTCGCAGCACCCTGGTCTTTCTGGGGGACAGCCTGACCGCGGGCTTGGGCCTACCCCAGGAGCAGGCCTTTCCCACCCTCATAGAGATCCGATTGATGGCTAGAGGTCACCCCTGGAAAGTCGTCAACGCCGGCGTCAGCGGCGACACCACCGCCGGAGGGGTGGCCCGACTCGATTGGGTGTTCAACGAGAAGGTAGACGTCTTGTTCGTCTGCCTCGGGGCCAACGATGGCCTTCGGGGGGTGCCTGTGGCGGAATCGGAACGAAATCTACGGCTGATCCTGGACCGGGCCAAAAAAGAAGGCTCACAGGTGGTGCTCGCCGGCATCCAACTCCCCGAGAACTACGGCAAGGACTACCGGACTTCTTTTGCACGGATCTTTCCCCGCCTAGCCAAGGAATACCAAATCCCCCTGCTGCCATTCCTACTCGAAGGAGTCGCCATGAATCCCACCCTAAACCAGCCCGATGGCATCCATCCCAATGCCGAGGGGGCCCGCGTGGTGGCGGATCAGGTCTGGGCCACCCTTGAGCCACTCCTCCAGAGCAGGCCCTGAGTGGCCCGGCTCTCCCGCATGGGCTCCATCCCCTTACCCTCCCCAGGCCGCCGCATGATCGAACCCAAGTCGAAATCCAAAGTGGACACAGCCCGGGCTTGGCGCGAGGCCCGGGCGCTCCTGCTGCAGCATCGCGGATCCCTGGCCCTGGGGCTCTTTCTCATGCTCATCAGCCGTCTGGCCGGGTTGGTGCTGCCTGCCAGCACGAAATACCTGATTGATGAGGTCATCGGGAAGCACAACGGTCACCTCCTGCTGCCCCTGGCACTGGGTTCGGGGGCCGCCACCCTGCTGCAGGCCATCACCAGCTACGCCAACTCGCAAGTGGTGAGTGTGGCGGCCCAGCGGGCCATCATGGCCATGCGCCAGCGGGTGCAGGACCACATCCTCCGCCTGCCCATCCGCTACTTCGACAGCACCAAGAGCGGCGTCGTCATCTCCCGGGTCATGAACGATGCGGAAGGGGTCCGAAACCTGGTGGGCACCGGAATCATCCAACTGGTTGGCGGCGTGCTCACTGCCACCATCTCTCTGGCCGTGCTGTTCTGGCTGAACTGGAAGCTCACCCTGGCGACGGTCATCTTCCTGTCCGCCTTTGGCGGGGCCATGGCCCTGGCCTTCCGGAAGCTGAGGCCGCTCTTTCGGAAACGGAGCGAGATCACCGCTGACATCACGGGACGCCTTACCGAGTCCGTGGGCGGCATCCGGATCCTCAAGGTCTATGTGGCCGAAGACCGGGAACGCAAGATCTTCGCCGAAGGAACCGAGCGCCTCTTCAAGAACATCGCCGGGACTCTGACTGGCACCAGCGCCATCACGGCCTTCGGCACGGCCATTGTCGGCGTCATCGGTGTGCTGATCATGATCATTGGCGGTCGGGCCATCCTGGCCGGCTCCATGACCCTGGGCGACATGATCATGTACACCTTTTTCGTGGGTCTGATGGCCGCGCCCGTGGTGCAGATCGCCAACATCGGCACCCAGGTCAGCGAGGCCTTCGCTGGCCTAGACCGGATCCGAGAGATCCTCGACATGCCCACCGAGGATCAGGAAGATGCGAGCCGTGAGCCCCTGCCCACAGTCGATGGGTCGGTTGCCTTCCGGGATGTCCACTTCGCGTATGAGGAAGGGAGCCCGGTCCTGAAGGGGGTGTCCTTCGAAGTCCCAGCGGGCAGCACGGTGGCCCTGGTGGGTTCCAGCGGCTCCGGGAAGAGCACTATCATCTCCCTCGTCATGGCCTTCAACCATCCTCAGCAAGGCCAGGTTCTGGTCGATGGCAAGAACATCGAGACCCTGCGTCTCCGGGAGTACCGCGCCAAGCTCGGTGTGGTCATGCAGGACAACTTCCTCTTCGACGGCTCCGTAGCCGACAACATCGGGTTCGCCAAACCTAGTGCCAGCCGTGATGAGATTGAGGCGGTGGGGCGCATCGCCCATGTTCATGAATTCGTGGACCGCTTTGATCTTGGCTACGACACCGTGGTGGGTGAACGAGGGGTCAAGCTCTCCGGAGGTCAACGGCAGCGGGTGGCCATTGCCCGAGCCATCCTGGCGGATCCTCGAATTCTCCTGCTCGACGAGGCGACCTCAAGCCTCGACAGCGAAAGCGAGGCCATGATCCGCGACGGCCTTCGGAAGCTCCGGGCAGGGCGGACGACCTTTGTCATCGCTCACCGGCTGAGTACTATCGAAAGCTCTGACCAGATCCTGGTGGTCGAACACGGCGAGATCGTCGAACGAGGCACGCACCGAGAACTGCTTGGCCTCGACGGTCGGTACAAACAGCTTCATGACCGTCAGCACGGCGTGGAGATGGATCAGTTCATCAATCCCGGCGAAGATTTCACCGCTTCAAATCTCGAGGAGGAAGACTCCCTGGAAGGGGTCCAGAATTACCCTAGGGGAGGTGGCTGAGGGGCTAGGATGATGCCGGGACCATTTGACTGGGATCAAAGCTACGAGGTCAGAGTTCCCGTCATTGATGCACAGCATCGGGACTTGTTGTCCTCGATCAAGATGGCCATCTCGCAACTGAGCGAGGAGAACAACCCCCAAGAACTGTCGCCACTGCTCGACGGCATTGCCCATGGCGCAGGGGTCCACTTTAAGTTCGAGAAGGACCTGATGGAAGCCTATGCCGATCCCAGGTTTCAGGCGCTCCGCAATGAAGACACATCCTTGCTACCCCAACTCCACCGATTCAAAGAGCGAGATTTAGCGGGAGTCTCCATCCACAAGTTGGAACATGTCTCAGCCTTCGTGTCGGTGTGGCTCAGCACTCATATCAATACCCAAGACAGGCCTCTGGCCGCGCACCTGAATCTGGTCGGCGCCAAGGAGGCACAGGCTTAGCCCAGCTAGCTGGGCCCGGCTACTTCTTCGTCCCGCAGGTGTTCACCCCAACGAGGGTATAGAGCGGGCAGAAGCTGAAGGCTGCGGTGAGCAGGGCGACGATGCCGAGGAGCCCGAAATACCGGGCCTTACCTTCGAGCAGGAAGAATAGGCTCAGGAGCGCCACGCCCGCGACGAGGCGGATGGTCCGATCGACGGTTCCGATGTTTGCTTGCATGGGTCCTCCAGGGAGCGGAATCCACCCGGGATTCGGCGGGTTGGGTCTTGCTGCAAAAGGATGGCATAAAAATTAATTATAATCCTTAACTAAATAGGCATACAATCGACCAGCTAATCAACTGACATTCATCCCTGGAGGCTTCATGTCTCGACCCCGCGTGGTCATCCTTGGCGCCGGCGTGGCTGGCCATACCGCCGCCGCATTCCTCAAGAAGTGGTTCGGCCGGGAGGCGGAGGTGGTCGTCATCTCCCCGCGCCCTGACTACAACTGGATCCCGTCCAACATCTGGGTGGGCGTGGGTCTGCTCAAGGCCTCCCAGGTCATGTTCTCCCTGCCGCCGGTCTACGCCAGGAATGGCATCACCTTCCACCAGGCCAAGGCGACGGTCCTGCATCCCGAGGGCGAAGGCGAGGACACCACCCCCTTCGTGGAGGCCGAGTCCACCCTGGAGGGCCACGCCGGGGAACGCCTCCGCGTGCCCTACGACTACCTGATCAACGCCACGGGACCGAAGCTGTCCTTCGAGTCCACGCCAGGCCTGGGACCCAAGGGACACAGCCTATCGGTCTGCACCGCGCCCCATGCGACGGAGGCTTCCGCCGCCCTGGATGAGGCTGTGGCCCGCATGAAGAAGGGCGACCGGCAGCGTTTCCTGGTGGGCACCGGCCACGGCACCTGCACCTGCCAAGGCGCCGCCTTCGAGTACATCGTGAACCTGGAGTTCGAGCTGCGGGCGCGGGGCGTCCGCAACCTGGCCGACATCACCTACCTCACCAACGAGTTCGAGCTGGGCGACTTCGGCATGGACGGCATCCACATCCGCCGGGGCGGCTACGTGACCCCCAGCAACATCATGACGGAGTCCCTGTTCGCGGAGCGGGGCCTGCGCTGGGTCACCCAGGCCCACGTGCAGGGCCTCGAAGCAGGCCGGGCGTCGCTGGAGTTTCTGGATGGCAGTGAAGGCGAAGAGCGCTTCGACATGGCCATGCTGCTGCCCCCCTTCAAGGGGGTGGGGCTAAAGGCCCTGAACCGCCAGGGCGCTGACATCACTGACCGGCTCTTCGCGCCCTCGGGCTTCATGAAGGTCGATGCGGACTATCAGACCAAGCCCTTCGAGGCCTGGCGGGCCTCGGACTGGCCCAGCACCTACCAGTCCCCGGCCTACCCGAACCTCTTTGCGGCGGGTATCGCCTTCGCCCCGCCCCACCCGGTCTCCCGGCCCCGCCAGAGCCCCAAGGGCACCAACATCACGCCGGCCCCGCCTCGCACGGGCATGCCCAGCGCCATGATCGGCAAGGCTGTGGCACGAAGCATCTACGACATGATCTGGGGTGCGAAGCGACCCACCCACACGGCCTCTATGGCGGAAATCGGCGCGGCCTGCGTGGCCTCCGCGGGGTCCAACCCCTTCAAGGGGACGGCCGCCTCCATCACCGTCTTCCCCATCGTTCCCGATTTCGAGCGCTATCCCGAGTACGGCCGCGACCTGAACCACACCTTCGGCGAGATCGGCCTGGCGGGGCACTGGATCAAGATCCTGCTCCACCACCTCTTCCTCTACAAGGCGAAGATGCACGCC
>CAIMQW010000172.1 GCA_903843705.1 uncultured Holophagaceae bacterium
TAATTCCCTTTCAGAGAGAGAAGGAGGCCACCATGATTTTCGAACAAATGAATCCAACCAATAACCCCGAGCTACGCGAGGCCTTGTTGGAGGTCACCCAAAAGGCCATCAGCCTTGAATCACTACTACAGGCCCGATCCGATGACCCAGGGGTGTCACTGTCAGGCGACATCAGAAACTGACCCTCTGGCGACATGAAAACTGACCCCCCTCTTTGGAGGGGAAGTCATGGGAAGGAATCGAGGCAAGCTCGTGCCCTGGATACCGGGGGACGGGATGCTGAACTCAGAGGAGGCGGGGCAGGTGTTTGCCCTGAGGAAGTTGGGTTGGGGGATGAGGCGGATCGCAGCGGAGCTGGGGATGGCCCGGAACACGGTGAAGGCGTGGCTGGAGGCTGGTCCGGAGCGACGCTACGGGGGGCCGAACCGGATTGCGGCGCTGGATGCGCACCAGGACTGGATGCGCGAGCGGTGGCGGGTCGGGGTTCGGAATGGGGATGTGTTCCGGCAGGAGCTTTTGGCGAAGGGCGTCCGGGTAAGTCTCCGTACGGTGGAGCGGGCGCTGTGTCCCCTGCGTCGGGGGCAGGTGGTAGCTGACAAAGCGACCCTGCGTTTTGAGACGCCGCCCGGCAAGCAGATGCAGATCGACTTCGGGGAGAAGTGGCTGTTCATCGGTGGTGTGCCGCAGAAGCGATTTGTGTTCGTGGCGACGCTGGGACATAGCCGCCGGGAGTATGCGGAGATCTGCTTCGGGCTGCGCCAGCGGGATTGGATCCTCGGGATCGAGCATGCCTTCAGCTATTTCAGCGGGGTACCCGAGGAACTGCTGGTGGACAACCCGAAGTCGCTGGTGCTGTCCCACCCCCGCTCAGGCAAGGTCCAGTTCCATCCGGAGTTCCTGGCCTTCTGCCAGCACTGGGGCCTTCGCCCGAGGGCATGCCAGCCCTACCGGGCACGGACGAAGGGCAAGGTGGAGAGCGGCGTCGGCTATGTCAAAGGCAATGCCATGGGAGGACTGGAGTTCGAGAATGATGCGGCGCTGGATCGCCATCTGGCGCGCTGGTTACGCGAGGTGGCTGATGTGCGGATCCACGGCACCACCTTTGAGCGGCCCATAGATCGGTTTGAGGCCGCGGAACACATGGCCCTTCGGCCGCTCCAGAACCAGCCGAGCTACTTGAAGTCGCGTTGGGAGGAGCGGAAGGTGGCCTCGGACTTCCGTGTCGACATCGATACCAACCGCTACAGTGTGCCGCCGGGGCTCGTGGGCGAGGTGGTGGATGTGCTCATCGAGCAGGATCTGATCCAGGTGCACTTCCAGGACCGCATCGTGGCCGAGCACGGCGTGGCAGTGGGCCGCCACCAGGTGGTGGAGGATCCCGGCCATGTCCTGACCTTCGTGAACGGCTGTGCCTGGATCGGTCGGCCCAATGAGATCGAACGGCCCCTATCGGCCTACGAGGAAGTGGTGGGAGGTGAATCGTGGTAGACCCTCAGCTAGAGCGCATCCAACGCCACCTGAGCCGCATGAAGCTCGTGTCTACGCGGGATCGGCTCGACCTTCTGCTCCAGGAGGCCGCCAGGAAGGATCTGAGCTTCCTGGATTTCCTGGACCTGGTTCTGTCCGAGGAAGCGGCTTCGAAGGACTCGAAACGAACCCGGATGGGCATCCAGATTGCTCACTTCCCCATCAAACGGAGCCTGGAGGACTACGACTATGAGCTGCAGCCGGGCCTCGACCGCCGCCTGATCCGTGAACTGGAAACAGGAACCTTCGTGGCCCACGCGGAGAACATCCTGCTGCTGGGACCACCAGGCGTGGGAAAGACGCACCTGGCTGTTGGCCTGGGGCGGAAGGTGATCGAGCGGGGCGCGAGTTGCCTGTTCGTGACCGCTACGGGTCTGGTGGGCCAACTGCTCCGCGCCGAGGCGGAAGGCCGGCTGGACGAGCGGCTGACCCACTTCTCCAAACCCAAGTTATTGATAATAGACGAGCTAGGATACCTGCCTTTTGAACGAAGGGCCGCCCACCTGATGTTTCAGCTCGTGAACCGCCGCTACGAAAAGGGCAGCCTGATGATCACGAGCAACCAACCCGTAGGCGCCTGGGGCGAGGTGTTCGGGGACACCATCCTGGCCACGGCAATCCTCGACCGGCTCCTGCACCACAGCCATGTCATCACCATCAAGGGCGAGAGTTATCGCCTGCGAGAGAAGCGCCGAGCCGGGATCGTCCCGGCCACGGTGCGAGCGGCTACCTAGGCCGCGCCCCGGTGGGGTGCCTTCCGCTTCGGCCTACGGCCTTCGCTCCAGGCACCCCACCGGCTCACGTACCAAGGGGGTCAATATTCGTGTCGTTGGGTGGGTCAACTTTCGTGTCGCTTGACAATGTAGGGTCTGGCTCCCTCTGGTGAAGCCGAGCACCATTTGTGCGAATGGGCTCGGTCCTGGGGTGCTGGGTGGGATCTGCTCCAGCCCAATGTGATCGATTCAGCAATTGGGCGGGGAACTGTCAGAGTCGCTTCAGCCCACGATAGCGCCTCATACTTGCCTATAGGCTAAAGAGCAAGTAAGAAAATATCGATAAATGGAAATGAAAAAATATGTCACGGCCTCAACCTTTCATAAGCAACGAAGCTTATATCGGATGCCGGGTCCGCGTGAAAAACTTCGGAACACGCTATATGCCCAAGGTTGAGATGAGCTTGGTGCCTATTGCGGAGTTGCTTCCTCATGCCGCCCTCTATTGACTCATGACTGCTCCGAGTGAGCCAAAGAAGGTCCATTCGCGCGCTTGGCCCAAACAGGTCCGAGGGGGGTTCCATCGGAGGGTTGGATCGGGCAGCGTCCTGCAGTCGTGTGATAAATGGTGATAAGTGAGATTTATTGAAAAATAGCACCTGATTACCAACCATCCTCAGCCTCAACGTCCAAGGTGGAGGTGAGCGCAACCAACCATTCGACAGTGGGTTGGGGAGATTGGACAGGATATGTCGGTCTTCTAGACCGAGCCTTGGGTGCCTTTCGGGGTGACCAAGGA
>CAIMQW010000173.1 GCA_903843705.1 uncultured Holophagaceae bacterium
GAGCGCGTGATCGTGAGCCAGCTGCACCGCAGCCCCGGCGTCTTCTTCAGCATCTCCTCGGACAAGAGCCTCTACAGCGCCCAGATCATCCCCTACCGCGGCTCCTGGATCGAGTTCGAGCTGGACGCCAAGGGCCTCCTCTACGCCCGCATCGACCGCAAGCGCAAGTTCCTCGGCGCCACCTTCATGCGCGCCCTGGGCCTGTTCAGCGAGGCCCTCAACGGCAACGAGCAGATGCTCCGCCACTTCTACACCCCGGCCACCTTCTTCCTCAAGAAGGGCAAGCTGAGCGTCGCCGTCGGCGAGCACCTCCAGGGCAAGAAGACCGACGAGGACGTGAAGCACCCCAAGACCAAGGAAGTGCTCCTTCCCAAGGACAAGAAGATCACCCGCCGCCTCCTCGAGCAGCTGGAGAAGGCTGGCGTCAAGGACGTGTCGGTGCCCCGCGAGATGCTGGATGGCGCCGTGCTCCTGCAGGACATCGTCAACATGAACACCGGCGAGGTGCTCATGGAGGCGAACGAGCCCTTCGTCCAGACCCACCTCGAGATGTTCCTGGCCAATGACATCGGTTCCTTCGACGTCTGCTTCCCCGAAGCGGATGTCACGGGCAAGGTCTTCTCCGAGACCCTGGCCAAGGACCACACGGAGGACAGCGAGGAAGCCGCCAAGGAGCTCTTCAAGAAGATCCGGCCCGGCGAGCCTGCCACCCTGGAGTCCAGCAAGAAGCTGCTCTTCGGCATGTTCTTCGACCCCCAGAAGTACGACCTCAGCAAGGTGGGTCGCCACAAGATCAACGCCAAGCTGGACCTGAAGACGGACCTCGACTTCCGCACCCTCGGCACCGATGACTTCGTGCGCACCGTGCACTACCTGCTGCGCCTGAAGAAGTACGACACCACCCGCCAGGACATCGGCGAAGTCGCCCCCGTCCGCGCGGACGACATCGACCACCTGGGCAACCGCCGCGTGCGGTCCGTGGGCGAGCTGCTCGAGAACGGCTTCCGGGTCGGCCTCGTGCGCGTGCAGCGGGCCATCAAGGAGAAGTTCAGCATCGCGCAGGATCCCAACAGCCCCCTGCAGGCCCACGATCTCATCAACAGCAAGCCGGTGATCGCGGCCATGAAGGAGTTCTTCGGCAGCAGCCAGCTCTCCCAGTTCATGGACCAGACCAACCCGCTGTCCGAGATCACCCACAAGCGCCGCCTGTCAGCCCTCGGACCGGGCGGCCTCAGCCGCGACCGCGCGGGCTTCGAGGTGCGCGACGTGCACACCTCGCACTACGGCCGCATCTGCCCCATCGAGACGCCTGAAGGTCCGAACATCGGCCTCATCAGCTCGCTGTCCTGCTACGCCCGCATCAACGAGTTCGGGTTCATCGAGAGCCCCTACCTCAAGATCGAGAACGGCCGCATCGTCCACTTCGCCAAGGTCACCAGCGTGGGCGACTCGAAGCTGGGCTACATGGAAGTGGTCCGCCTCGAGGACCTCGACGCCGAGAACAAGAAGCTCGAGAAGGCCGGCAAGCGCCCCGCCAAGTACGATCACCACGCCTTCTACCTCTCCGCGTGGGAAGAGGACAACCATGTCATC
>CAIMQW010000174.1 GCA_903843705.1 uncultured Holophagaceae bacterium
CTCGTAGGCACTCCAGCCCCCGAGCAGACGGATACACTTTTCCCAAGACACCGGCACCTCCCCCTGCGTTCTCGACAAACACAAGGGTCTCAGAGGACTGCCGGTGTCCCTTTCCTCACGCTATTCCGCGATGAACCAGAATTTTCGGGCTCTTTCCGGCTCAGCGGAGTGGCAACTCGCTATAATGAAACCGTGCGGTGTATCACCATGAGTTGCCTTGACGAAACGCCCCGCATCCCGATTCAAGGCCCAGGCGGCTTGTGATGAATGTTCGGATGGCGATCTCCGAATGACCGTTCTCCCACCCAAGGTGAACCGATGATGGCTCTCTCTACCCCTCCCATGAATCGTCAGACCGGCCTTGCTGAATCGAAGGGAACCCTCGAAGCCTTGATCAAGGACCTCGAAGAGGGTGTGGCCCGTCTCGGTCATGCCACCCTGTTCGTAGGAGAGACTCCCAGACTGGACATCGTGTTGCAGCGGAAGGAGGGAGACGGTCACCTCCGCTGGGGCCTCAAGAGCCATGAAGACTGGGCTTTCAAGGCGACGCTGCTCCGCTTTGCCAGGGGAACAGAGCCCGTTCATCTGCTCGTCGAGTCAGTCCAGGATGGCGCTGAAGCGACACGGGTCTGGGTGGTGCGTCGCGGCATGGAGACCTTCTGGGCCTCGCCCTTGTCTCTGGAACAGGCGCATGACTTCAAGGATCAGCACAAGAGCGCTACCTTCAGTCATTGAGCCGGCACATCAAAATCTCTAGCCCCTTAACCTCTCGCAATTGGCAACGCCAATTGCGAGTTGGAGGGATGACCGGCAGAGGATGACCCCCCTCCCTCAGTCTGCCGGCCCACCCAGGCGGTAGCCGACGCCGACGACGGTCTCGATGTGGGCGGCGGCGGCCTCGCCGAGCTTGGCGCGGACACGGCGGACGTGGGCGTCGATGGTGCGGCTCTCGCCGAGGTATTCCAGGCCCCAGACCTGTTGCAGGAGCTTCTCCCGGCTCAGCACCCGCTTGGGATTGACCAGGAAGTAGGCCAGCAGCTCGAATTCGCGGCGCGTGAGTTCCACCAGGGCGCCATCGACCCGGGCCACATGCATGTCCAGGTCCACAGTGATGGGGCCATAGCTGAGGGTGGCGACCTTCTCGCTGACCTCGGCGGGCGAACTGCGGCGCAGGATGGCTCGGAGCCGGGCTGCCAGCTCCCGGGCCGAGAAGGGCTTGGCGATGTAGTCGTCGGCGCCCAGCTCGAGTCCAAGGATGCGGTCGATCTCCTCGCTACGGGCGGTCACCAGCAGCACGGGCAGGGCCTTCAAAGTGGGGTGGCTGCGGATGGCGCGCAGCACATCGAGGCCGTCCATGTCCGGGAGACTGAGGTCCAGCAGGGCCGCGTCGAGCTTGGGTCCCGAAGCATTCAGGGCCAACAGGGCATCCCGCCCGGTGCCCACGGGCAAGGGACTGAAGCCCTCTCGCCGCAGGTGCTGTTCCAGCCCCAGGCGGATCTCAGTGTCGTCTTCGAGCAGGAGGATACGGGGCATGGGTCCCTTCTACTCCGAGTCTAGCGGAGCGGAGGAATTCTGGAGGTAGGTGTGCTTGGCGTTGCGGCCTTCGAGGATGAAGAGGACCTCCTCGGCAATGTTCGTGGCCTCGTCCGCGATGCGCTCCCAGTTCTTGATCACCAGGATCAGGTGGCTGGCCCGCTCGATGCAGAGGGGATCGGCGAGCATCAGCTGTAGCAGCTTCCGGTAGATGGAGCCGTACAGCTCGTCCACGGAATCGTCGGCCTGGATGACGGAACGGGCCAGGCCCGCGTCGCTGCCAATGAAAGAATCCACGGCCCAGCGAACCATGGCGCGGGTCTCCTGGGCGAGCCGCTCCAGGAGGCCTGCGGGCAGGATGGTCGGATGGACATAGGTGGCACGGCGGGCGATGTTGCAGCAGTGATCGCCGATGCGCTCCAGCTCTGGCACGATCTTGAGGCTGGAGGCGATGAGACGGAGGTCCCTGGCTGCCGGGGAGCGGAGGGCCAGGAGGTCCACACACAGGCGATCCAAGCGCAGCTCCCACTCGTCCAAGGTGCGGTCCATGCCCTGGACCTGCTCCACCTTAGCGGCGGACCGCTCGGCCAGGGCCTGGCTGGTCAGGTCAATCATCTCCTCGGCGATGCCAGCCATGGTCAGGATGCCATCCCGAAGCTCTTTCAGTTCCTGATCGAAATGTCGCATCAGCCGAACCTTCCCGTGAGGTAATCCTCAGTCATCCGCTGCTCCGGTGTGGTGAAGAGCTTTTCAGTAAAGCCGGTCTCGATGAGCTTGCCCATCCAGAAGAAGGCCGTGTGATCGCTCACCCGGGCCGCCTGCTGCATGTTGTGGGTGACGATAACGATGGTGAACTCCTGCTTGAGCTCCAGGATCAGTTCCTCGATCCGGGCCGTGGCGATGGGATCCAGGGCCGAGCAGGGCTCGTCCATGAGGATGACCTCGGGCCGCACCGCGAGGGCGCGGGCGATGCACAGCCGCTGCTGCTGACCGCCTGAGAGGCCTTGGGCCGAATCTTTGAGGCGGTCCTTGACCTCGTCCCAGAGGCCCGCACCTTTGAGGCTCCGCTCCACGGCATCGCCCAGAACGTGGGCGTCCTTCTCGCCCTGGATGCGCAGGCCATAGGCCACGTTCTCGAAGATGGACTTGGGGAACGGGTTCGACTTCTGGAAGACCATGCCCGCCCGCTTCCGGAGGGAGATCACATCGGTGCCGGGGGCGTAGAGATCGGTCCCGCCCAGGAGCACCCGACCCTCCACCCGCACATCGTCGATGAGATCGTTCATGCGGTTCAGGCAGCGGAGCAGGGTGCTCTTGCCGCACCCCGAGGGGCCGATGAAGGCCATGACCGAGTTCTTGGCCACCTTGAGGTTGATGTCCACCAGGGCCTGCTTCTGGCCGTAGAACAGGTTGAGCCCTTCCACCTCGAGCATGGTGGGCGCCGAGAGCACGGAGGGATCCGTGAGCGGCAGGTCCGCCTTGCGAGGAGGCCCTGGCCGAACGGCGAGAGGGACATACGCCGAAGGCGCCTGCACCGGTTCAGCCACGGGGCGTGGATCTTCGATTTCCATGTCAAGGACTCCAGTGGATGGCATCAGAAAGTACTCCCTCCCAGGCGGGCCCGCAGTTTCCGGCGGAGGTTCAGCGCGAAGATGTTGAGGATCACCACCACGGCCAGGAGCAGGAGGCTGGCCATGAAGACCATGGGCTTCGCCGCCTCGGAGTTAGGGCTCTGGAAGCCGACATCGTAGATGTGGAATCCGAGGTGCATGAACTTGCGGTCCAGGTGGAAGAAGGGGAAGGTGCCATCCAGGGGCATGGAGGGGGCCAACTTCACCACGCCCGTGAGCATGAGCGGGGCCACCTCGCCAGCACCGCGGGCGACGGCCAGGATCAGGCCCGTGAGGATGCCCGGCGTCGCGGCGGGAAGGACCACATGCCACAGGGTCTGCCACTTGGTGGCCCCCATGGCCAGGCTGGCCTCCCGCTGGGAGCGGGCGACGGAGCCCAGGGCTTCCTCCGTGGCCACGACCACCACCGGGACCGTGAGCAGGGCGAGGGTCAGGGAGGCCCAGAGAATCCCGCCGGTGCCGTAGGTCGGTGTCGGCAGGCTCTCCGCGAAGAACATCCGGTCGATGCTGCCGCCGAGGGTGTAGACAAAGAAGCCCAGGCCGAACACGCCGAAGACGATGGAGGGGACTCCCGCCAAGTTGTTCACAGCCACCCGCACAGCCCGGACCAGCCAGCCCTGGCGGGCGTATTCCCGCAGGTAGAGGGCCGTGACGACGCCCAGGGGCACCACCATGACGGACATGACCATCACCATCATCACGGTGCCGAAGATGGCAGGGAAGATGCCGCCTTCGGTGTTGGATTCCCGCGGGTCGCCCGCGATGAACTCCCACAGCCGGGCCAGGTAGACCCCCAGGCGTCCGGGGGTGCTGAGGTCGTTGGCGGGCACGATGCGGACCACCGAGGCCAGCGGCCACTCCTTCTTCTGCCCATCGACCGTCTCCAGGCCCAGCACCCAGGCTTTGGCGTTCGTCCGGGTTTGTTCCAGCGAGGTCTGAAGGGCCTCGTAGGAGGTCTGAAGGCCGACGACCTCTTCGTCGAGAAGGGCCAGGCGATGCACATCTCCTTTCAGCTCGAGGCCCTTTCGGGTCACCCGGAGCTTTTCGAGGCGGCGATTGAGCTCGCCCACCTTGCCCACTTCGATGCCGTGGATCTGGTCCAGGAGGCGGTGACTCTCCGACAGGCGGGCCTTGGCTTCGGCCAGGGCCCGATCTCCTTCGGCGACCAGCGTGCCCATGTGGCTGATGGAGGCCACTCTGCCGATGAAGGGGCCGTATTCCGAGCGCTCCAGCAGCACCGCTTCCCGGGGCTGGGTCGGAGTGCTCATGCCGGCGGCGGGCACCCACCGGAAGTCCTGCCCATAGATGTCGCGGTTGCCCACCCGGAACTGCACCTTCGCGGATTCTTCCCCCCGGGCGGGCTCGCGGTCCGTGATCTCGCCAAGCACCACGCCCTCCGAGGTCTGCACCTGCAGCAGAGGACCGGGCCAGAAGAAGCCTAGGCCGCGGGCGGCGATGTAGCCCACGAGGCTGATGATCATGGCCAGGGAGAAGGCCAGGGTGGCCCCGGAGAACCAGACGAAGCCGCTGCCCCGACGGAGGTGTTCAGCCAGGCGACTCATCAGATGGACTCATAGCGGCGGCGCAGGTGCTGGCGGACCAGCTCGGCGACGGTGTTGAGGACGAAGGTGAACAGGAACAGGAGGAAGGCCGCCAGGAACAGCACCCGGTAGAGGGTCCCGTGCAGGGGCGCTTCGGGAATCTCCACGGCGATGTTGGCGCTGAGGGTGCGCATGCCGTTGAAGGGACCCCAGTCCATGACCGGCGTGTTGCCCGTGGCCATGAGCACGATCATGGTCTCGCCGATGGCCCGGCCCAGGCCCACCATGGTGGCCGAGAAGATTCCAGGGCTGGCGGTGGGCAGCACCACCCGCCAGGCGGTCTGCCAGGGGCTGGCGCCGCAGGCGAGGCTGGCCGAGGTGAGGGAGCGGGGCACGCTTGAAAGCGCATCCTCGCTGATGGTGAAGATGATGGGGATGACCGCGAAGCCCATGGCGAAGCCCACCACCAGGCTGTTGCGCTGGTCGTAGGTGACGCCGAGCGCCGACTGCAGCCAGGTGCGGTAGCTGCCACCCATGAGCGCATGCTCCACCCAGGGGCCCACCAAGACGGCAATGGCGACCGCCAGCAGCAGCACCGGGGCGATCCAGAGGGCCTCCTGGCCGGTCCCGAAGCGATTCCGGAAAGGCTGGGAGAGGCGGCTCCAGAAGGGGGCGGCGATCAGGACGGCCAGCAACACGCAGAAGGGATAGACGAGTACCTCCACGGCGCTGCGCTCCAGGAGGGGCGCCATCACGAGTCCCGCCAGGAACCCCAGGACCACGGAGGGCAGGGCGGCCATGATCTCAACGGCGGGCTTCATGACGTTCCGGAACCGGGGAGCCGCGAACTGAGAGGTGTAGAGGGCCCCGAGGACGGCCATGGGAAAGGCGAAGAGCATGGCGTAGAGGGTGCCCTTCAGGGTTCCGAAGACCAGCGGCACCAGGCTGAACTTGGGCTCGAAGTCATCGGTGCCGCCCGTGCTCTGCCACACGTATTCAGGCTTCCCGTAGCCTTCGAAGTGGGTCTTGCCCCAGAGGACGCCCATGCTGACTTCGGGGTGAGGGGCGTCCAGGGTCCACAGCTGCAGGGCCCCGCTGTCCGCCCGGGCGTGGAGGATCAGGTCCCCGCGGGGGGCCATGGCGGCCAGGCCGGTCCCGCCGACGGGCACCGCCATCAGGCGGCGCTCGGTGGTGAGGTGATCGACCACAGCCTCGGTGGGGGTCCAGACCAGGAAGCGCTTGTCCCGCAGGCTGGCCTGGAAGCCCAGCACAGGGCCGGAAAGGCGGGGGAACTGGTGGAAGGGCTGCAGCTGGAACTCCTCGCCCAGCCGGGCCCGCTGGAAGGCCACGAGCCCACCTCGGCTGCCGCCCACCAGGATGCTGGACTGGCCGAGGGCATAACCCAGGGCCGTGATGGGCTCACCGAAGACCGCTGAGGCCAGGACCTTGCCGGAGTCCGGCTCCAGGATCAGCAGACGCCCGTCCTGGGTGCCCACGGCCAGGGAAGCTCCGTCAGAGCTCCAGACCGCCGCGGTTGCTTCCAGGCCCGCTTCAAGAGGTATGGTCTTCCAGGAGGCGGGGGCTGCGCCCGCCATGTCCGCTTCCAGCCAGCCCAGGTTGGGGCCGAACTGGGCGGCGATCAGGAGCTGGGGAGCCGCGCCCAACCCACCACCTTCCTTCAGCCGGAAGTGCAGGATCCGGGTGGGCGCAGGGGTCGGGAGGAACCCGCCCTGCCATTGGGGGTTCAGCTCCCAGTGCGAGGGATCATTCTCTCCTGCGGGCTTCGTCCAGGTGAGTCGGGCCAGGAACAGGCGTCCGTCCGCACCCGTCACCAGGGACTCGCCCCGGGTGTTGGGCACCGTGACTTCCCGCCAGGGCAGGGTGGGGCCCCCGCCGGGCACCGGTAGGGATGTACCTTCCGGCAACCGCAGAGCCTTCAGGCCCGTTTCCCGGGAGAGCAGCACGGCGGCCTTCCCGGACTCGTCCAGCCAGATGCCATTGGAAGGGGCGCTCTGGACGGTGCCGGCCTGGCTGACCCGGGGCGGCAGGAAGAGGGGGGCGGCCTCTTTCAGGATGAAGAGCAGCATGGCCAGCACGGCCCCGATAATCAGGAGACCCCCGCCGGAGATGGCGAAGGTCATGAAGCGATCCACGCGTTTGGCGCGGGCCTGAATGGATGGGTTGCTGGCCATGGAATCCCGTGGGGAGAACCAGGCGGAGAGGACGGGCAACCCGATCCCTCCGCCTGCGGTTGGCGACTACTTAAGCTTTGAGTTCTCTTCGCCTTCCATCCTCGCGGTCAGGGGCAGGAAGCCGTCCTTGACCACGATCTCCTGGCCCTCTTTGCTCAGGACGAACTTGAGGAACTCGCGGGTCAGAGGATCGATGGGCTTCTTGGGATCCTTGTTGATGTAGACATACAGGAAGCGGGAGAGGGGATACTTGCCGCTGAGGGCATTCTCGTAGGTGGCCGGGAAGGCGGTGCCGCCGTTCTTCTTCTCGTCGGACAGGGGCACGGCCCGGACGCCGGAGGTGGCGTAGCCGATGCCGCTGTAGCCGATAGCGAAGCGGTCGGAACCCACGCTCTGGACCACAGAGGAGGACCCGGGCTGCTCCTTGACGGTGTCCTTGTAGTCCCCCTTGAAGAGGGCGTGCTCCTTGAAGTAGCCGTAGGTGCCGCTGGCGCTGTTGCGGCCGTAGAGGCTCAGGGTGCGGTTGGCGGCCTCGCCGGTCAGGCCCAGCTCGCCCCAGGTCTTGATGTCCTTGGCGGAGCCACCCTTCCGGGTCTTGGAGAAGATGGCGTCGACCTGCTGCATGCTAAGGGACTTGATCGCGTTGTTCTTGTTGACGAAGACCGCCAGGGTATCGATCGCCACAGCCACCTTAGTGGGCTGATAACCCCATTTTTTCTCGAACTTGTCAATCTCCTCGCCCTTCATCTCCCGGCTCATGGGGCCCAGCTGACTGGTGCCTTCGATCAGGGCCGGGGGGGCGGTCGTGGAGCCCTTGCCTTCGACCTGGATTTTCACGTTGGGGTATTTCTTGCCAAACCCTTCCACCCAGTAGGCCATCAGGTTGTTCAGGGTGTCGGAGCCGATGGAGTTGAGGTTGCCGCTAACGCCGGAGACCTTCTTATAGGCGGTGAGCTTGCTGTCGAGCTTGACGGTCTGGGCCTGGACGGTGACTGCCAGCAGCAGCCCCGCCACGACGGTCTGGGCCAAAGTTCGGATCCTCATGGATTCCTCCTGTGTGACTCTCAGCCTGGCCGCGCCGGGTAAAGGAGGGTACTCAGGCGTGTTACATCGGTGTAACTTGCTCTTCGGCCGATCCTGCTTGCCCTCGGGAAAATAAGTGGCTTTAATGTTTATAGATCCCGCGTGCCGTTCGAGGCGCAGCCCAGGTACGGGGGTCGCGACCATCCCGCTTTTTCTCCCCCGGGTGGCCGAAGTCAGGGCAGGGCCCCCTTCGGTTTCCC
>CAIMQW010000175.1 GCA_903843705.1 uncultured Holophagaceae bacterium
GTTCAACGACGCCTACTACGGCAACCACCTGATCCTCGACATCGGGGGCGGCTGCTATGCGGCCTACATGCACTGCAAGCCCCACACGTTCCTCGTCGCTGTGGGGGACACCGTGACCGAGGGCCAGCAGCTCGCCAGCCTTGGGAATTCCGGGAATTCCACCGAGCCCCACCTGCACTTCCAGCTCAACGAGAAGCCTGATGCGGCCTTCTCCCACGGGCTGCCATTCGTGTTCAAGAGCTACACGAAACTAGGCGAGGTGGTACTGACGCCAGTGCCGGGGATGGTCCAGAGGACGCCCTTCGACGTGACCAACGCGAACATGGAGAACTGGACCATCGCCCGAGTCCCTTAGGGGGTGGCGATCCAGACCAGGCGAGGCCGGGCTTCGGCGCGGTGCAAGATACTAGGCGAGCACCTGCTGGGCCTTGGCGTAGAAGCTCTTTCGCTCCTCCATCCCGTTATAGCCGCCGTTGATGGAGAGGCTGATGAACTCCACCGGAGAGACCGATATCACCTGGCCCTTGTATTTCTTGCTGAGCACCGTGGCGTCGTCTTGGTTGGCGATGTCATTGAGGCCCCGGGTCTTCCAGTACTCGCAGGCGCTCCACACGCTGAGTTCGGGTTGCTCCAGAAGCTCCGGGTTGTTGATGAAGAAATCCCGATTGCCCTTTTTGATGCCGAGTTGAAGATAGTTCGCCCTTCCGGTGGTCTGGAAAATGCCACGACCTCTGAAGCGCACGCCATCGCCCGGATTCTTGTTGCCGAGATCGGCTCGACCCTCGTAGGCGCTCCCGGAGGCATACTCGCGAAGGGTCTTGAAGTGATCGGTTTCGTGGCAGGCCTGGGCCAGGAAGTGGCAGAACTCCTGGGGCGTATCGATCTCATAGCCTGGGCAGGTAGTGTTGAGCCACGCTGCAAGCCCAGCCATGAGGGGCGTCGTGCGGCCGGCGATGGCGGCCAGGTGTTCCGGGGTAATCGTGTAGGCCATGGCTCCTCCTGGATTTGGGGCCTACGATAGCAGCCCACCGGAGCCACCTGGGGAAAGACCCGGTTCGGCTTTGAAATGGCTAGACATAGTGTTAGGACAGGCGATGCGGCAGGCGGAGCCCGAGTTGGGCGCAGGGTCAGGCCGAGCGGAGCCGATCCTGGTACAGTCGCCACCCCAACCATGCAAGCCACGCGCACATGGCGACCCACCCGATAAAGGCGACCCGGCTGGCCAGGACGGTATCCCGCTCGAGCACGCCCCATCGGCTCAGCAGTGCCGTCCAGTCGTGTTCTCCGCCGCCGACGAGGGGAAGTTCCTGGGCCCTGGCATCGGCCATGTAGGGAGCGATGTTGAGGAGGTTCTGACCGGCCCACTGCCCGCACAGGGTGGTGCCAAGCGGCTGGCGTTTGACCACGAACCCCAGGCAGAGGGCGAGAGGCACCAGCAGCTGCATCAGGGTCCCTCCGAGAATGGAGAGGGACTCCCAACCCAAGAGCGAGAAGAGTGGATGCCCTGCTTCGTGAAACAGGAGATTCACCCCGTCGATAAAGGGCGTCCAGCCTGATGGCATCCTGGCCAGGAGGACAAAGCTGATGAAACAGGCCGCTGCGATAAGTGCTGGCCAACCGACGGGTTCCCAGGGCTCCTCCACCTGGTCCCGCAAGCTTTCGATCCATTCACGCACTGGGGTGGCTCCGGTTCACGAGGCCTGAGGCCTGACGAAAGAAGCTTAGCGGACCTCCAGGCGGGCGAAGGAGCTTGGGAGAGGAGAAAACCGGAGGCAGGGAGCGGCGGGAGAGCGGCGGGCAAGGGTGCGTGGAACCCTCCTTGCGGGCACCACCGAGGCTAGTTTGGTCTGGTGAGGCCGTTTTCCTGGAACCATTGGGCCAGCCGCTTCTTGGAGACCCCGATGGAGAATTGATAGACAAAGGTCCCTTGGATTTTGGCCATCAGCTAGTTGTCACGCCAGATGAACTCGCTTCCCAATGGGACTTCAAAGACGGTCGATTCAGGGCCGAACGGTATCAAGGGGAATCGGCCGATGGTGCGGAAGTGCAACTGAACCTCGGCGATGCGAATTTCGCGGATCTGGCGAGCGAAGGTGATGGGAACGACGAAGAGGGGTATTCCCGCTGTGAGATAGAGAAGCCATTTCATGGGATTCTTGTTGAAACTGTGAAACCCATTAAGGCCAAGGTAGAAAAAGAGGGGAATGGCACAGTAGAGCAGCAGCGTGATTACCCAATTCAGCCGAGCGGTAGCCTTCATCTGTGTGGGCGTGGCCACAACTTACTCCTATGAAATCAATTCTTGGGATGATGCGTCCTGAGGAACCAAACGAACCAGCCTGGCCCGTGGTTCGAGCCTTCAAACCAGAGTCGCCGTTGCCGCTATGGGTAGAACCATCGACATTTTCGAGAGAAATCCTGAGCTGTTGTTGAGCACCAAAATACTGGACAACGGATCGACACCTCTCCCAGCATCAGCAAAGACCCCAAGTCAGTGCACGTGCTTGCGCGGGCCATTGAGCGATTCCGAAGGAGTCGCTAATCATCCCCGTCCATCCCCCTCAGAAAAGCAGTTTCACAGGGATTCAGGAGATGAAGGGATGGGCCGCTGCAACCTCAGCGGGATGAAGCAAGCCACCGCCCACCGATAAAAGCTAATGAACACCGAATATGACAACAGCGGGATTAACCACAAAGAACACAAGGGGGCACAAAGAAAAGAAACAGGAGTCCTATTGCTGTTCTTTGCGTCTTTGCGTTGGATCCTTTGATCTTTTCTGAGGCCTCTAGGCCCGCTTGAGGACTTCGGCAATGCAGCGCTCGATGCCTACCCAAACGTCGCTGAGGCGGGCGTCGTCGAACATGTAGGCGGCGGTGGTGACGAGATTGTTCGCTTCGTCCACGACGACCTCGCGGGCGCTGGGGGTGTCGTGGTGCCGCTGGCCCAGCTTGGTCACGGCGGCGGCGCAGCCGGCGTCGTTGCCCAGGGTCAGCTCGGTGGAGGTCCGGCCGGCGAGGGTCAGAGCCACCAGGGCCGGGGCGATGCAGATGGCGCCCACGGGCTTCTTGGCGTTGAAGAACCCCCGCACGAAGGCGGCCACGTCGGGCCGCACGTCGCCCTCGGCACCCTTGAAGGCGAAGGTGCAGTGGTTCTTGGCCACGCCGAAGCCGCCGGGCATGACCAGGGCGTCGTAGTCCGCGACCTTGGCCTGGGCCAGGTCCAGGCACTGACCCACCCGGGCAATTCGGCTGGACTCCTCCAGGATGTTGCGGACGGCACCAGGCTCGGGCTGGCCCGTGGCGTGGTTGACGACATGGAACTGGTCGGCGTTGGGGGCGATGCACTGGAAGGCCGCGCCGTGCTGGTCCAGGGCCAGCAGGGTGAGCACCGCCTCGCGCACTTCCGCGCCGTCCAGGTGGCCGCATCCGGCCAGCAGCACCGCGACCTTGAGCGTCTTAGCCATGAGAGTCTCCTTGAGGGGTCGGCCCCATTATCGCCCGACCGGGAAGCCGGTGCCGGAACTCGTCTACCCTGGACCCATGCGCCTCTCCTCGCGTCTTCCGCAGGGCCTTGAGCCCAACGCCCTCTCCGCGGCCCTGGCCCGGCGGCGCGCGGCGGGTCAACCGGTGCTGGACCTCACCGTGTCGAACCCCACCCGCTGCGGCTTCACGTATCCCGAGGCGGCGATCCGCTCGGCCCTGGCCCAGCCCGCGGTGCTGGCCTACGATCCCGATCCCTGCGGCACCCGCTCCGCCCGGGAGGCCGTGGCGGCGCACCACGCCCACGGGCTGCGGGCAGAGGACCTCCTGCTCACCGCCTCCACCAGCGAGGGCTATGGCCTACTCTTCAAGCTGCTGGGCGACCCCGGAGATGACGTGCTGGTACCCAGCCCCGCCTACCCGCTGTTCCACTGGCTGGCCCGGCTGGAGGGGCTGCTGGCCCGGCCGGTGCAGTCCTACTTTCATGAGCGCTGGCACATGGACCTCGGGGCCTTGGATGCGGCAGCCGGTCCGTGCACCCGGGCCGTGGTGGTGGTGAACCCCAACAACCCCACAGGCCACTTCCTGTCCCGGGCCGAGTGGGACGGTCTGACGACCCTCTGCGCCCGCCGGGGCCTGGCCCTGCTGGTGGACGAGGTCTTCGCGGACTACGCCCTGGAGCCGCCCGAGGGTTGCCTATCCACGGCCCTGGCCGACCCGGCGCCGCCCTGCCCGGTCTTCCTGCTGTCGGGCCTCAGCAAGGTGGCCGCCCTGCCGCAGCTCAAGCTCGGCTGGATCGCCGTGCGGGGGCCCGGCGCCGCCGAGCACCTGGAGGCCCTGGCCTTCCTGGCGGACCAGTACCTGTCCGTGTCCGCCCCGGTGCAGGCTGCGGCAGGCACGTTGCTGGCCCTGGCGCCGGCGCTGCGGACGCAGGTGCAGGCCCGGCTCCGGGCCAACCTCGCCAGCCTGGACGGGGCCCTGGCCGAACATCCCCACCTGGGTCGCCTACCCGTGGAGGGGGGCTGGTCCGTGCTGCTGCGCCGCCCTGCGGTGGACGCCGACGAGGCCTGCGCGCTGCAGCTTCTGGAGACCACCGGCACTCTGGTCCATCCCGGCTCCTTCTTCGACCTGCCGGGCGACGGGCACCTGGTGCTTAGCCTGCTGACCTTGGAGGCTGATTTTCGCGCCGGGCTCGGCAAGATCTTCCCCTGCCTCTGACCAACCTGCATAATCACGGCATCCCCATGACCTCCCTCGCCTCCTGTCCCAGCTGCGGTGCCGCCCTGAACTTCCGGCCGGGCACCATGGTTGCGGTCTGCCCTTACTGCAAGGCCCTGGCGGCACGGCGGGACCGCGATCCGGAGCTGCTGGGCAAGGTCGCGGACCTGGTGGACACGGGCTCTCCCCTGGGGCTCGGAGCCTCCGGGACCCACGCGGGCCGCGCCTTCACGCTGGCGGGCCGGGTCCAGCTGAAGCATCCCCTGGGCGGTGTCTGGGACGAGTGGTACCTGGCCCTCGATGACGGCCGCTGGGGCTGGCTGGCCGAGGCCCAGGGCCGGTTCTACCTGACCTTCACCCAGAAGCCCCACGGCACCCTGCCCCCCGCGGACGCCCTGCAACCGGGTGGCCAGGCGGACCTGGGGCCCGATGGCCTCTGGACCGTGGGTGAGGTCAGCCAGGCCACCTTCCACAGCGCCGAGGGCGAGATCCCCTGGGCCGTGGATCCGGGCGCCACCTACCGCTTCGCGGACCTCTCCGGACGTAACGGCGCCTTCGCCACCCTGGACTACAGCGAGGAGCCTCCTCAGTTCTTCCTGGGCCGCGAGACGCCCCTGGCGGAGTTGGGCATCCGGGGGGGACTTCGTAAACCGGCCAAGGTGGGCGTCCAGAGCCTCGGCTGCCCCCACTGTGGCGGGACCCTGGCCCTGTACGCCCCGGACCAGACCCAGCGCGTGGGCTGTCCCAGCTGCGGCAGCCTGCTCTCGGCGGCGGACGGCAAGCTGGCCTTCCTAAAGAGCCTGAAGCAGCCCCGCCAGGATGTCGTGATCCCCCTTGGCGCCGAGGGCAACCTGCAGGGTGAGCGCGTCACCTGCATCGGCCAGCTGCGCCGCAGCTGCAGCATCGACGACACCGACTACCCCTGGAACGAGTACCTGCTGCTGGACAGCCAGCACGGCTTCCGATGGCTGGTGCAGAGCGACGGCCACTGGAGCCTGGCCAGGGCGGTGGCGCCGGGCGAAGTGCCCGCGGTGCGGGACGGCCAGAAGAACCTCAGCGCCCTGGGCGTGAGCTGGCGCCGCTTCCAGGATGTGACAGCCGTGGTCGAGGGCGTCTGGGGCGAGTTCTACTGGGCCGTGGAGCAGGGTGAGCGGGTGGAGGTGGCCGAGTTCGTGGCGCCGCCCCGCAGCCTCAGCTGCGAGCGGCAGGCGCACAAGGGCGGCGGCGGCGAAGTGAACTGGAGCCTGTCCACCTACCTGGAGCCCGAGGCCGTCTGGAGTGCCTTCAAGCTTGAGGGCGCCCCCCCCGCGCCCCAGGGCATCGCCTCCTTCCAGCCCAACCCCCACAAGGCGACCCTGGCGAAAGGCGTCCTCTGGCTGGTGGGGGCGCTGGGGCTGCTGCTGGCGCTGGTGCTGGCGGAATCCATGACGCATCGCAACATCGAGCTGTTCCACCAGCGGCTGGACCTCTTCGAGCTGGCGCGCATCGACCCCGCCTCGGCCGCGGCGCCGGACCGGCGCATTCCCGCCAAGCGGCCCGCGCCGGGCGCCCAGCCCGCCGGGGAGCCCCAGGAGCCCGTCTACTTCTCGGGCCCCATCGAGATCAAGAACGGCTTCCAGAACCTGGCCTTCACCCTGGAAGCTCCCGTGAACAATGCCTGGATCTCCCTGGAAGGCGCCCTGGTGAGCGAGACCACGGGCGTGGCCGAACTCTTCCTGGTGGAGTCCAGCTTTTACCACGGCGTGGATGGCGGCGAGTCCTGGGCCGAGGGTGCCCAGGGCGAGACGGTCTACCTCAGCGCCGTGCCCGCAGGCACCTACGTATTGCGCCTCGTCCCCACCTGGGACGGCCGGGTGCCACCCGTGCGGGCCATCGACGTTCGGCTGCGCCAAGGCGTCCTGCGCTGGCTCTACCCGGGCCTGGCGCTGCTGGCCACCCTCATTGTGCCGCTGCTCCTGGTACTCCGCATGACGTCCTTTGAGACCTGGCGCTGGCAGGAAAGCATGTATACATCCAAGACCGGAGGCGGCTGATGCGGATCCTCTACCTGCTCTTCCTGGGCGGCGGCTTCAGCCTGCTGGTGGCCAACGGCTTTCTCGGCCGGGAGTTCTTCGGAAACCGCCGCCGCGCGGACCTGCCACCCAGCGTGCGCCAGACCCCCGGCGCGTACCGCACCTTCCTGCACAACAACGGCTTCCACGGAGGTAAGTGATGTTCACAAACCAACTGCTGCACCAGCTCCTCGTCGCCGCCGTCTTCTCCATCCTGGGCCTCGTGATCCTCGGCCTGGTCTGGCTGGTGCTGGTGCGGGTCCTGCCCTTCTCCCTTCGTAAGGAGATGGAGGATGACCAGAACACCGCCCTGGGGATCGTCCTCGGTAGCCTCATCCTGGGCATCTCCATCATCATCGCCGCCGCGATTCATGGATGAGGCCACCCAGCCCACGCTGAAGGCTCCCCTGCTGTTCCTCAGCGTGCTCCTCATCGCGAGCTGTGGGCTGATCTACGAGCTGGTGGCGGGGACGCTCTCGAGCTATCTGCTGGGTGACTCGGTCACGCAGTTCTCCACGGTGATCGGGGTATACCTCAGCGCCATGGGGCTGGGCTCGTATCTCTCAAAGTTCCTCCAGCGCGGGCTGGCCCGGCGCTTTGTCGACCTGGAGCTGGCAGTGGCCCTAGTGGGCGGCTTCTCGGCGCCAATCCTGTTCCAGGCCTTCGCCCACACCCACGCTTTCCGGGTGGTGCTCTATGGCGTGGTGGCCTCGGTCGGCACCCTGGTGGGCCTGGAGATTCCCATCCTCATGCGGATCCTGAAGGACCAGATCCGCTTCAAGGACCTGGTGGCGGGCGTGCTCACCCTGGACTACATCGGCGCGCTGTTCGCATCACTGCTCTTTCCGCTGCTGTTCATGCCGAAGCTGGGCCTGGTGCGGACCAGCTTGCTCTTCGGCCTGCTGAACGCCGCCGTGGGGCTGTGGTCCACGCACTTGCTGGTGACCCAGCTGGGACCCACGCGGATGCTCCGCTTGCGCTGCCTGGCAGTGATGGCGATCCTGGCCGTGGGGCTGGCCTTTGCTGGGAAGTTCACCCTGGCCGTGGAGGAGGAGATCTTCGCGGACGAGATCGTCTACGCCAAGGACAGCGATTACCAGCGCATCGTCCTCACCCGGGGCCGGGGCAGCTTCCAGCTCTTCCTAAACGGCAACCTGCAGTTCTCCTCGGCGGACGAGTACCGCTACCACGAGGCCCTGGTGCATCCCGCCTTCAGCGTGAAGCCAGACGCGCGGCGGGTGCTGATCTGCGGCGGCGGCGACGGTCTCGCCGTGCGCGAGGTGCTGAAGCACCCTTCGGTCCAGGAGGTCGTGCTGGTGGACCTGGATCCCGCCATGACCGACATGGCGCGGCGCCAGCCCATGGTGCGCGCGCTCAACGGCGCCGCCCTGGAGGATCCCCGGGTGCGGGTGGTGAACGCGGACGCCATGGTCTGGCTCCAGGAGACGGCCGCAGCCCCCTTCGACCTCGCCCTGGTGGACTTCCCGGATCCCAATACCTACGCCCTCGGTAAGCTCTACACCGCCCGCTTCTACCGCCTGCTACAGCGGCGCCTCACCGCGGACGCCATCATCGCCGTGCAGAGCACCTCGCCCCTCATGGCCCGGGAGTCCTTCTGGTGCATCACCGCCACCATGGAGTCCGCGGGGCTCAAGGTGCGCCCCTACCACCTGGCGGTGCCCTCCTTTGGTGTGTGGGGTTTCGCCCTGGCCTCGAAGCGCGACTTCGCGGTGCCGACCCGGGTGCTGCCCGGCCTGCGCCACCTGTCCGACGAGGCCACCGCCGCCATGTTCGCCTTCCCCAAAGACATGGACCGGGTGCCCGTGGAGGTGAACCGCCTGGACAACCAGGTGCTGGTGCACCTTTACGCCCGGGAGTGGAGACGCTGGTCGTGAAGCGCCGGGACTTTCTGGCGGCGACGGCGGCCGCGGCCCTGCCCCTGGCCTGCCGGCCAAAGCACGCCTTCCCGTTCCCGGGGGAGCTGGTGGGTCCGAACCTCGCCCTGGGCCACTGGCTGAGGGGCGGGGCCTTCCCGGAGCCGGAGCGCTTCGAGCCCATCGCCACGCTCATCGTGGGCGGCGGCGTGGCGGGCCTCAGCGCCGCCTGGCGCCTGGCGGGCGGTGGCCTGGACGACTTCACCGTACTGGAACTGGAGACGGAACCCGGCGGCACCTCGCGCTCCGGACACAACCACGTCAGCGCCTTCCCCTGGGCGGCCCACTACCTGCCGGTGCCGGACCGCGGCAACCACGCGGTGCTGCGGCTGCTGAAGGAGTGCGGGGTGCTGGAGGGCTTCGACGCGAAGGGCGAGCCCGTCTTCGCGGAGGAGGCCACCGTGCGCGCCCCGGAGGAGCGGATCTTCGCCCACGGCCAGTGGTGGGAGGGCCTCTACCTGCGGGCCGGGGCCAGCTCTGAGGATGAGCGGCAGTACCACGCCTTCTTCCACGAGGTGGACCGCTGGGCGGCCTTCAAGGACCGCCGGGGCCGGCCGGCCTTCAGCATCCCCCGCTCCCGCTGCTCGGACGCGCCGGAGGCCCGGGCCCTGGACCAGCTCACCTTCGCCGCCTGGCTGGACCAGCGGGGGCTCGGGTCGCCGCGCCTGCGCTGGCTGCTGGACTACGCCTGCCGCGACGACTACGGTTCCCGGCTGGAGACCACCAGCGCCTGGGCGGGGCTCTTCTACTTCGCCGCCCGCAAGCAGGGCCCCGGTGAGGACTCTCGGCCCCTCCTGACCTGGCCCCAGGGCAACGGCTTCCTGGTGGACCACCTGCGCCGGGCCAACGGCGACCGTCTGCGCTGCGGCGTGGCCGCCACGGCGATCCGGCCCGACGGGGATAGCCTGCTCGTCACGGCCTGGGACGCCGTCAGCCAGCGCCGCCTGGGCTGGCGGGCCCGTCGGGTGATCTTCGCGGGGCCGCAGCACGTGGCCAAGCACGTGGTGGAGGGCCTCGCCGTCGCCCGCCCAGCCATGGCCCGTATTCACAACGCGCCCTGGCTGGTGGCCAACCTCACCCTCCGGAGCCGGCCGAAGGAGTCCACCTTCCCCCTGGCCTGGGACAACGTGCTGCGCGACAGCGAGGCCCTGGGCTACGTGGCTGCGACCCACCAGAGCCTGCGCGACTATGGCCCCACGGTGCTCACCTGGTATCGGCCCTTCACCGGACCCGACTGCGAGGCCGAGCGGGCCCGGCTCCGGGCCCTGGACTGGCCCGCCTGCGCCCGGCTGGTCATGGACGACCTGCGCCCGGCCCATCCCGACCTGGAAGGGCTGGTCACGCGCCTGGACGTCATGCGCTGGGGCCACGCCATGGTCCGCCCCGCCCCGGGCCAAATCTGGGATCCCGCGCTGCTCGCCCTCGCCTGGCCCTTCGGCGCCGTCCACTTTGCCCACACGGAGCTGAGCGGCCTGGCCCTGTTCGAGGAGGCCCAGGACCATGGCGTCCGGGCCGCAGAGGAAGTGCTCGCAGCCCTGGGCCGACGCGGAGAGAGCTGGCGCTGAGAGGGTGACTGGAAATTGCCCGGACCTTGCCGGGTTTTGTCTGGCGCGCTAACTCCCTGCCCAGCGGTTAAAAGCTGTTGTGATGTCCAGCACATGCTCGATGGAATCCCGGGGAAATGCCTGCACCTGTATCGATCTGTTTTATCCTGCCTATAGCTTGCAGAATAAAAACCTCCGACAGGCCCGATCCGGGCTTGAGGATCATTGAATCCATTATGAATTCATTGGAATGAATGCTTTTATCTTGACGCATCGAAGCCGCTGTCGTGGCATGGAATCACTCACCACACCTCATCGTCTCGATTGCCCCCCTCAGGAGCAGTGCCTCGTGTCCACCCCCTTGAGCCAACCCGGCGGCCCCCCCCCGGGCGCAGGCCTGGAGGAGCGGGTGACATCACTGGAGACGACCTTGGCTGCGATGATCGAGCGGGTCGCGGTGCTGGAGGCAGGCGCCCCCCAGGCCCTGCCCAAGGCCACTCCGACGGAATCGCCCGCCCTCTTCGTAGACCCCCCTCCGGCCCTGCCCAGCGGGGTGCAGATCATGGGCCTGATCGGGAAGGTCTGCCTCATCCTGGGCGGCGGCTACTTCATCCGGACCCTGGCCGAGGCCGGCCGTCTGCCCAACGCCCTCAGCGTGGCCCTGGGCCTCGCCTACGCCGTCACCTGGGCGCTCATCGCCCTGCGCGACAAACAGACCATGGTGGCCACCTTTGACGCCCTGGCCTCCATCCTCATTGCCTATCCCCTCCTGGTGGAATCCACGGTCCGGTTCAAGTGGCTGGCCCCGGAAGCTGCGGCCCCCCTCCTCCTGGCGGTCGCCGTCATGCATACCGTCGTGGCTTGGCGCCGGGACCTCCAGCCCATGGTCTGGATGGCCACCCTGGGCGCCCTGGGCTCGGCCCTGGTCATGATGGCGGCCACCCACGCCCTGGAACCCTTCTTGGCGGTGCTGCTGGTCCTGGGCCTGGCCTCGCTCTGGCTCACATACGACCGCCGCTGGCAGGGCCTCCGGTGGCCCACGGCCCTGGCCGCCAACCTCGGCGCCCTGGTCCTTGCCTACCTGGCGGGCTGGACCGGCGGCCCGCCCGAAGGCTACCTGCACCTCAGCGCCACCCGCGCCATGGGCTTCACCCTGGCGCTGGCCGTGGGCTACCTTGGCAGTTTCGCCTGGCGCCTGCGGAAGCAGCGCCGGGTGGTCGGCGCCTTCGAGCGGACACAGACCTGCCTGGCCCTCGTGGTGGGCTTCGGCGGCGCCCTCCGCATCGCCCTGACCTCCGGGTCTGGAGGGGGCCTCCTGGGCGTCGGCGCGATCCTGGCCGGGGCCGCCTGCTACGCCGCCGCCATCCCCTTCGCCCGCGACGAGGAAGCGACCCGCGCCAACTTCAACTATTTCTCACTCCTGGCCACCTTCCTGCTCCTGCAGGGCGGCGCCATGGTCGCCCCCCTGCCCTGGTTCGCCGTCTTGGCCGGCGTGCTGGGCCTCGGCACCCTGGTTGGAACCGTCCGGACGCAGCGCCCCAGCCTCCTGCTGCAGAGCGCGGTCTATGTCGCCGTGGCCTGCGGCGGCTCGGGTTTGCTCAGGTGGACCTTCCAGGCCTTCCTGGGCCCGGCCGGCACCGGGCCTGCCCCCGCGCTGGCGACGGGCTGCGCCCTGGCGCTGCTGGCCGGCGCCGTCGGCTACGCCCTCACCCGCCCCCCGGCAACGGAAACCAGGCCGAAGCTCCAGGCCTTCAACCTCGTGGCCGGTGGCCTGGCGGTCCTTAGCCTGGGCGCCCTGGCGGTCGGGGTCATCGGCCCCGCGCAGGCCTCGGGGCCCGCAGATCTGGCCCGTCTGGCCGTGGGCCGCACGGCCGTGCTCACGACCTTGACCATCGGCCTGGCCTGGTCGGCTCGCCGGATTCCGACCCTTGATCTGCGTTGGCTGGTGTATCCCTTCCTGGCATTGGCTACCATTAAGTTCCTTTTCGAAGACATGGCCGTGGGCCACCCGCTCACCTTGTTCCTGGCCTTTATGTTCCTAGGCACCACGTTCATCCTCGCTCCCCGTCTGCTGAAGGTGACTCCATGACCCAACTCCTGCGCCTGAGCATCCTCCCCGGTCTGGCCGCCTGCCTCCTGGCCCTGGCGGGGACCGCGGTCTCCGCCGAGGAGCACAAGAAGCCCCACGCTGCGGCCGTGGAAGTCCCCAAGGACATGGTCCAGGTCCCCAAGCCGCCCTTCACCGAGGGGATCTTCCCCTGCAGCCAGTGCCACGATCCCAAGTCCATGGCGCCGAACACGAAGCGCCGCGAGCTGAAGGACATGCACACCGACATCTCCCTCCACCACGGGCCCGATACCCGCTGGTGCCTGGACTGCCATGACGCCTACAACCGGGACAACCTCCACCTCGCCAACGGCAAGCTGGTGTCCTTCAACACGTCCTACCAGCTGTGCGGCCAGTGCCACGGCGACAAGCTTCGCGACTGGCGCGTGGGCATCCACGGCAAGCGCACGGGCAGCTGGAACGGCGCGAAGCAGTATCTGCTCTGCGTCCACTGCCACAACCCGCACTCGCCCCACTTCAAGTCGCTGAAACCCATGCCCCCGCCCGCACGGCCCGAGGCGATCCAGATCAAGAACGGAGGTGCCAAATGATGGACCAGGACGCTTGCCAGCCCACCCCTGGCGCTCCTTGCCCCTCCGGTGAGAACAACGGCCGCCGGGAATTCCTCGGCGCCGCGGTGGCCGCCGTGGCCACGGCCCTGACCGGCTGCGGCAAGCTCAGCAAGGAGGAGTTCCTCCAGCACAACTTCCGCGAGCTCTCGAAAGAGGAAGTCCTCACCGTCATCGAGCGCCTCGAGAAGGAATACAAAGAGAAGTACGGCAAGGAGGTGAAGGTCGCCAACACGCCCGCCCTGCCTGGCGTGATGTTCGGCTACGCCCTGGACCTGAGCCGCTGCATCGGCTGTCGCCGCTGTGTCCACGCCTGCGTCAAGGAGAACAACCAGTCCCGGGATCCAGAGATCCAGTGGATCCGCGTGCTGGAGCTGGAAAAGGAGGAAGGCGTCAACCTCCAACACGCCGAGCACTACTACAACCCCGCCGAGGTCCCCCGCGAGGGTCACTTCTACATGCCCGTCCAGTGCCAGCAGTGCAAGAAGCCCCCCTGCGTGAAGGTGTGCCCCGTGGGCGCCACCTGGCGCGAGAAGGACGGCATCGTGGTGGTGGACTACAACTGGTGCATCGGCTGCCGCTACTGCATGGCCGCCTGCCCCTACGGCGCCCGCCACTTCAACTGGGGGGACCCTCAGATTCCCTCCAAGGAGGTCAATCCCGAGACCCACTACCTGGGCAACCGGCCCCGCGCCAAGGGGGTGGTGGAGAAGTGCACCTTCTGCGTCCAGCGCACCCGCCAGGGCAAGTACCCAGCCTGCCTGGAGGTCTGCCCCACGGGCTCCCGGAAGTTCGGCAACCTGCTCGACAAGGAGAGCGAGATCCGCTACATCCTCGAGAACAAGCGCGTGTTCAAACTCAAGGAAGAGCTGAACACCCAACCCAACTTCTTCTACTTCTACGGGGTGTGAGCCAATGACCACGCTGAGGAATTTCTCACGGTTCATCACCGACACGCTCCGGATGATCACCACCGGCGGCCCTGTCTACTACGCCTGGGTGGCCTTCCTGCTCCTGCTGATCGCCTTCGGCACCAATGCCTACATCGGCCAGGTCCAGAACGGGCTCATCGTCACGAACATGCGGGACCAGGTCTCGTGGGGCTTCTACATCGGCAATTTCACCTTCCTGGTGGGCGTGGCCGCCGCGGCCATCATGCTGGTGATCCCCGCCTACATCTATGACTGGGAGCCCATCAAGGAGATCACCATCCTGGGCGAGATGCTGGCCATCAGCGCCCTGGTCATGTGCCTGGGCTTCGTCATGGTGGACATCGGCCGGCCCGATCGCTTCTGGCACATCATGCCCCTGGTGGGTCGCCTCAACTGGCCCCAGTCCATGCTCGCCTGGGACGTGCTGGTGCTGAACGCCTACCTGGTCCTGAACTACTTCGTGGTGACCTACCTTCTTTACTGCGCCTACACCGAGCGCCACTACGTCAAGAA
>CAIMQW010000176.1 GCA_903843705.1 uncultured Holophagaceae bacterium
CTCGTAGGCACTCCAGCCCCCGAGCAGACGGATACACTTTTCCCAAGACACCGGCACCTCCCCCTGCGTTCTCGACAAACACAAGGGTCTCAGAGGACTGCCGGTGTCCCTTTCCTCACGCTATTCCGCGATGAACCAGAAAAAAACTCTCGCAGAGGGGCGCCGAGGTAGCAGAGGCTGCGGAGATCTGCGATATCAAGGTCATTTCTCTCCGCCATCCTCCCTCTCTTCGCCCCTCTGCGAGGGTGGTTATTTTAAGACTCCACTACTCGTCCCGCCGGGGCAGGAGGAGGCTGCGCTGGACGCGCTCGAGGTTGCCGTGGATGCGGACGACCTTCCAGGCCAGCACCATGGCGTAGCCCAGCCAGACCCAGAGGAGGCGGGGATCCACCGGGGTGCGCTTGAGAACGTCCGTGCCTAGGTCCAACCGGAGGCCCTGGAGATACCAGACCACCACCCCGAAGGCGATGATCAGGTAGCCCCAACGGATCCAGTAGGGGCGCAGGCCCTCCTTGACCTTCCAGCGCAGCAACAACCAGCGGTCGAAGCGGTCGCTCTTCTCCTCCACGAAGTGGAGCGCCAGCAGCTGGTCCACCAGGGGGGCATAGCGGTGCACCTTCAGCTCCTGGATCTCTTCCTCGCCGTTCACCTTGCGCAGGAAGGCCGAGCGGATCTTGCCAATGCACTCCTCCCAGGGGGCCTCCTCCCGCTGCAGCGAGAGATGCAGGCGCACCAGTCCAACCCAGAGCAGGGCCTGAGCAAGGAGCACGGCCCAGAGGGACATGCCCTGCCAGCCCTGGGTTCGAACGAGATCGAGGAAACGGGAGAGATCCATGGGGACAGCTTACGCCGACAGCTATCAGCTATCAGCTGTCAGCTGTCAGCTATCAACAGATGGGGCCTAGCCCACGTTAGAAAGTCCTTCGGCGCCTTCTTTCGCCGACAGCTGTCAGCCGACAGCCGAGAGCTGCTAGCCGTCACACCTTGCTCCAGGGCACCTCGCCGGCGGCGAGGAAGGCCTCGCCGTCCAGACCCTGCTCCTCGGCCCGCTTGAGCAGATGCTGGAGGGCCTCGGCGGTGGCTTCGGCGTCCTGCAGGGCGCGGTGGGCGCGGGTGTTGGTGATGCCGAGAAACGCGCAGAGCTCGCCCAGGCTGCGCCGGGGGAGCTCGGGGATGAGCCGCTTGGCCAGCAGCCGGGTGCAGATGAGGCGGTGTCGGCGCCAGACGCCCTCGGGCAGCCAGGCCTTCAGGAAGCTGCCGTCATAGGGGGCATGGTGGGCCACCCAGACGCGGCCCTCGAGCTGGGGCATGAGCTTCAGGGCGACCTGTTCCCAGGGGGGAGCGCCGGCCAGCATGGGCAGGGAGATGCCCGTGAGGCGCTGGATCTCTTCGGGCAGGAACCCCTGGATGGAGGCCAGGCTAGAGAACCGGTCCTCTACCACCAGGCCAGAGAGCCGCACCAGGCCCACTTCTGTGATCTCCGAGGGCTGGATGAACCGGCCATCCTTGCCCCAGCGCGCCTTGGGGCTGCCGCCGGTGGTCTCCAGGTCAATCACCGCGAACCTCAGCTCCCGCAGAACGGGGGAGCCGGATTCGAGGAGGGGCTGCTGGGTCATGCGCTGACCAGGGTCTTGAGTCCGTCCCGGAACAGCACATCCACCTTCTTGCCGAGGCGCCGCTGCACGCGGCCCAGACCGAAGGTGGGATGGTCCATCCAGGCGCCTTCCGCCCAGGTCTCGGACACGCGGTAGGGCCGGGCCAGGGCACCGCCCTGCTCCCGGACCAGGCTCTCCAGAAACTGGGCGGTCAGGGAGTTGGGCCGAGCGCCGCCGGTCTTGGCCGCGGCCGGAAGGCGCGGGCTACGGGCGAGCGGCTCAGGCTTGGCCGCACGGTACTTGTGCACAGAGCGGCAGTTGCCGCAGATGAGTCGGTCAGGCACCCCATCGGTCGCGGTCAGAACCTGATGGCGGGTCTCCCCACCGCAGCGGCCGCAGGGGGCATCCACATCCTGGCCGGCATAGTAGGTCTTCATGGCGTGCAACTCCCTGGGCCTGGCCCCGCAGGCTTCGGCAAAGGCTCCTGCTCTCGGTTCATGCCCACCAGACTAGCAGCCCAGCAGCGCCTTCACGTGGGCCAGCCGCTGTTCCCTCTCCTTGGCCTGGCCGCGCAGCTTGCTCACGGCGGCCTCGGGGGCCTTGGTGATGAAGCTGTCATCCCCCAGGCGGGCCCGGAGTGGCTCCAGCTCCTTCTCGAGCTTGACCAGCTCCTTTTCGAGCTTGGCCTGCTCCGCGGCGGGATCCTTGAGTCCCGCCAGCTCCAGGGCCACGGTGCCGCCTGCCACTACGGCGACGCTGCGGGTGGGGGAGCTGAGGTCGCCCTGGGTGAAGGTGACGGACTCCAGGCGGGCGATGGACTTCAGGGCCTCGGTAAAGGGCTCCAGCTCCACCAGTGTGGTGAAGGCCGGCACCCGCTTGGCCGGGTCCACCCCCTGGTCCGCCTTGAGCCGGAGGAAGCCCGAGAGCAACTCCTGGAAGCGCGGGATGAGGGTGGCATCTCCACCCTGCGTCTGGAGAATCGGCTCGTCCACGGGCCAACTCCGCAACGCCAGCAGGGGCGATTCCCCCGCAGGCAGGCGGTCGGCCATGACGGCTTCGTGGATCTCCTCCGTGACGAAGGGTACGAAAGGGTGCAGGGCGCGCAGCAGGATGTCCAGGAAGCGCAGGATGGCGGCCTTCTGGCCCGGCGTGCCGCTCACGAGCTGGACCTTGGCCAGCTCGATGTAGGTGGCGCAGAAGTCGTCCCAGACCAGGTGGTAGAGCAGGTCCGAGGCCTCGTGGAACCGGAATTCCTCAAGCGCCTTCGTGACGGCGTTAAGCCCGTCCCGCATCTTGCCGATGAGCCAGAATTCGGCTTCGCCGAACTTAGGTTCGGTGGCCAGCGTGATGGAGTCATCGAGGTTCATCTGGACGAACCGTGATGCATTCCACAGCTTGTTGCAGAAGTTGCGGGACGCCTCCAGGCGCGCGGTGCTCATGGCGATGTCGGTGCCCGGCGCGGCCATGATGGCCAGGGAGAAGCGCAGGGCGTCCGTACCGTATTCCTCCATGACTTCCAGGGGATCGATGACGTTGCCCTTGGTCTTGCTCATCTTGTGGCCGCTGGCATCGCGCACCAGGCTGTTGAAGTAGACCTTCCGGAAGGGCACCTCGCCCATCCAGGTGAGGCCCGCCATGGCCATGCGCGCCACCCAGAAGAAGAGGATGTCGTAGCCCGTGATGAGGACACTTGTGGGGTAGTAGCGCGCCAGCTCTGTGGTCTCTTCCGGCCAGCCGAACACACTGAAGGGCCACAGCGCCGACGAGAACCAAGTATCCAACGTGTCCGGATCATGGATCAGTTCCTTATCTCCGCAGGCGCAGCAGGCGGAGGGAGCCTCCATCTCCACATGAAGCTCCCCGCACTTGCCGCAGGTCCAGGCGGGAATGCGGTGGCCCCAGACCAGCTGGCGGCTGATACACCAGTCCTGGATGTTGGTGAGCCAGTGCTGCCAGACGGAGGCGTGGTGTTCGGGCGTGAACTGGATGGCGCCGGTCTGCACGGCGGCCAGGGCCTTGGCCGCAGCCTCCTTCACGTCCATGAACCACTGCTCGCTCACCAGGGGTTCCAGGGCGGCGCCGCTGCGGTCGCTGAGGCTGATCTTGTGGAGGTAGTCTTCCACCTTGGCCAGGAAGCCCTGCTCCTCTAGGTCCGCCAGCACGCGCTTGCGGGCCTCGAAGCGGTCCAGTCCGGCGTAGGCCCCGGCGGCGGCGGTCATCTTGGCGTCAAAGCCGATGACGGTGATGGAGTCCAGCTTCAGACGCTGGCCGGCGGCGAAATCGTTGGGGTCGTGAGCCGGGGTCACCTTCACGCAGCCGGTGCCAAAGGCCGGGTCCACGAAGCTGTCGGTCACCACCGGGATCTGGCGGCCGGTGAGGGGCAGGTTGATGAACTTGCCCACCAGGCTGCTGTAGCGCGCATCGTCCGGATGCACTGCCACGGCGGTGTCGCCCAGCATGGTCTCGGGCCGGGTGGTGGCCACCACCACGTCGCCGCTGCCGTCCGCCAGGGGATAGCGCAGGTGCCAGAGCTTGCCCTTGCGCTCTTCGTATTTCACTTCGAGGTCGCTCAGGGCGGTCTGCAGGGCGGGATCCCACTGGATCATGCGGGGGCCGCGGTAGATGCGGCCGGCCTTGTAGCTCTCCACGAAGACATGGCGCACCGCCTTGTTCAGGGCCGGGTCCAGGGTGAAGCGGTTGCGGGTCCAGTCCACGGAGCAACCCAGCCGCTTCAGCTGGTGCTCGATGGCACCCTGGTTCTTGTCCTTCCAGTCCCAGATCCGCTGCTCGAAGGCCGCGCGGCCCAGCTTGTGGCGGTCGGTGCCCTCGGCCTTGAGTTGGCGCTCCACCATCATCTGGGTGGCGATGCCCGCGTGGTCCGTGCCGGGCACCCAGAGGGCGTCGAAGCCCTGGGCCCGCTTGAAGCGGGTCAGCACGTCATGGAGCGTGTTCACCAGGGCGTGGCCCATGTGCAGGTTGCCGGTGATATTCGGCGGCGGGATGACGATGGACCAGGGCTCCTTGCCGCTCTCCGGGGCCGCCTCGAAGGCCCGGGATGCCTCCCATACCGCGTACCAGCGCTCCTGGGCGGTCTTGAAGTCGAATGCCTTGTCCATCTCGCGCATGGGAATCCTTGGGGGCCGGGCCGGGCTCTGGGTTGGGAAGGCCGACCCGGAAGACAGAAGACACCAAGGAACCCGGTCAACCGGCGAGCTCTTGGTCCCGAAGCTACCAGTCTACCTGTGGAGTCAGGCCGCTTCCAGCAGGGGTCGCCCTGCGGCCCTGGAAGCTGCGAGGATGGAGAGCTTCCAGGTGAGACCCCCATGACCCTCCGAGCCCTCGCCCTTGCCACCCTGCTGCTGGTCTGGCCGGCTGCGGCGGCCGCTCCCATCGAGGGACTGATCCTGCCCAACCGCCAGTCGGAGGTCTGCGCCCCCGTGGCCAGCCGCATCCTCGAGCTGAAGGTGGGGGAGGGGGAGGCCGTCAAGGCCGGGCAGACCCTGGCCCTGCTCGATGGCAAGCTGGAGGAGCTGGAGATGAAGCGGGCCAAGCTGCTGCTGGAGCGCCGGGAGTTCGAGGCCAAGAGCACCCAGCGGCTCTACGACAGCCGAATCCTCCCCGAGGCCAGGGCCCTGGAGACGCGCATCGAGCTCGAGCTGGCCCGGCTGCACTACGAGACGGCCGTCCAGCAGGTCCGCCTGCGCACCGTGGTGGCCCCCATGGACGGCGTGGTGGTGGCCCGCAGCCGGGAAGTGGGCGAGTCCGTCTCCAGCGCCCAGCCCCTGTTCCGCATCCAGGACCTCAGCCGCGTGCTGGTGCAGTGTGCCGTGGCGCCAGAGACCCTAGGCGCCCTGAAGCCCGGACAGAAGCTCAGGGTGCAGTTGCTCCCCCTGGCGCCGGGCGGAATCTTCGAGGGCGAGGTGGTCCTCGTTGCCGTCTGCGCGGACAGCGAGGGCAAGGTGCAGGTGAAGGTGGCGGTAGAGAACCCCGACCGCCGCATCCGGCCGGGTCTGCGGGCCCAGGTGGAGCTGCCGTAGCCCTAGTCCCCGTCGCTGCGCTCCCAGACCTCTTCCCACTCCAGGTCCGTCCACCACTCCATCTCAAGGCCGTCGCAGGTCTTGCCGTAGGAGGGGCAGGCGATGCAGCCGTCGCCCCGGTGGACTTCGGAGTCATGCTCCGGGGGGTAGCTCGCGACCAGGTCGAGGCCCGCCTCGCGGGCCGCCTGCTCGGTGTCGGTCATGGGCCGGCTGGGCAGGTCCATGACGTGGAAGCGCCGCAGCCGCTCCTGGCTCTCGGGGAACATGACGGAGTTCTCGGCGTCGATGTGCTGCCAGAGGGAGCGGCTGTAGGCGACGGCCAGCTCCTTCAGGCGCTGTCGGTCCGCCTCGGTGGACAGGGGGCTGTCCAACAGCTCGGCCAGTCCGACCAGCAGCCCGCCCATGCGGTGGTGCTCACCGGTGAGGGCGGGGATGGGGCCGCGCTCCGCGGGCAGCTCGGCCCGCTCCACCAGGGCCCGGAAGAGGATGGCCTCCTCTTTGTCGTGGTGGAAGGTGCCGGCGTAGTGGCGGAAGAAGGCCAGGAACCGAGCCCCATCCGCGGGCTCGCCGCTGCCGGCCAGGCGGGCGGTCACGAAGGCGCGAAGGGAACCCAGCACCTGCTCGATCAGGTCATGTTCGGCGTGGAGATCGTCGATCAGCTGCATGCTCAGGCCCTGACCGCGGCGCCTTCCACCCGCATCCCAAGGGACTGGAGGAGCCACTGGTCGTGGTCCAGGCCGGGTCCGGGGGTGGTGAGCAGCTTCTCGCCGGTGAAGATGCTGTTGGCGCCCGCGAAGAAGCAGAGGGCCTGGAGCTCGTCGCTCATCTGGGCGCGCCCGGCGCTGAGGCGGATGCGGCTCTTGGGGAACAGGATCCGTGCCGTGGCGATCATGCGCACCAGCTCGAGGGGTGGCAGGGGATCCACGTCCGCCAGGGGCGTGCCGTCCACAGCCACGAACTGGTTGATGGGGATGCTCTCGGGCGCCGGCTCCAGCTCCGTGAGCTCCTGCAGGAAGTGGATGCGCTGTTCGATGGTCTCGCCCATGCCGACGATGCCCCCGGAGCAGACCTCCAGGCCTGCGGCGCGCACGGCGGCGATGGTCTCCAGGCGCTCGTCGAACTTGCGGGTCGAGATGATGGTCTCGTAGAAGTCGCGGCTGCTGTCGATGTTGTGGTTGTAGACCTGGCAGCCGGCCGCCTTGAGGCGCTTGGCCTGGGGCTCGTTGAGCATGCCGAGGGTTACGCAGACCTCCATGCCCAGGCCCGAGACGCCCTGCACCATCTCCAGCACCGCCTCGAAGTTGGCGTCGTCCTTTACCTCGCGCCAGGCGGCGCCCATGCAGTAGCGGGTGGAGCCGGCGGCCTTGGCCTCAGCGGCGCCAGCCAGCACCTTGGCGACATCCTTGAGGGGTTCGACCTTCAGGGCGGTCTGGTAGCGGGCGCTCTGGGGGCAGTAGGCGCAGTCCTCGGGGCAGGCGCCCGTCTTGATGGAATCCAGCGTACAGAACTGGATCTCCTCCGCATTCCAGTGCTGCCGATGGGCCGTGGCCGCCCGGAAGAGCAGCTCGGGCACGGGCAGGTCGTGGATGGCTCGGATGGCAGCTGCGGTCGGGGACATGGGGCGCTCGCAAAGGGCTCATTCTACCCCGGGTCCCTGGCGCTTCTGCTTGAGGTTGAACGGGTGGCCCCTATTTGGTCCGTGCTCAGGGAGCACTCCGGTCCAGGTCACCTCAGCCGCGGAGGTGACGGGTCTGGAGGAGGTCCTGCAGGGTGAAGAAGCCTGCCCACAAGGGCTGCGATCGCGCGGAGAAGCCGGTGACAAGCAGGTGACCTGGATATCGTAATTCATCTGTAATGGTCTGTGGGGTGATCCTGGAAACCGGCGTTCCTGAGCTTGGTCTGTGCAAAAGGATGGGGGCTGGCGGAAGCTGGGTGTCTGCGTGCTAGATTGAGATTCTTCTCCACGCAGACCCCGCCAGGAGTGCCTTTGGCCGCTTGTCCCGACCATTCCGCGCCCGTCACAGCCTTGTCCCGTGAGCAGCGGATTCGGCTGTATCGGAACATCTACGCCGCCCGACGGATCGACGACAAGGAGATCCTTGGGAAGCGCCAGAACAAGGTCTTCTTCCAGATCAACGGCGTGGGCCACGAGGCCGTGCAGGCCGCGGCGGCGATGGTCTTCCGCCCGGGCCACGACTGGTTCTTCTTCTACTACCGCGACCGCGCCCTGGCCTACGGCCTGGGCTACACCGCCCGGGAGATGTTCCTGGGTTCGGTCGGGGCGGGCGCGGATCCCGCCAGCGGCGGCCGCCAGATGCCCAGCCACTGGGGGCACAAGGACTTGAACATCTTCACCACCTCGAGCCCCACGGGCAGCCAGCTGCTCCAGGCCGTGGGCGCGGCGGAGGCGGTGCTCCGGGCCGAGCGCATCGGTCTGCTCGAGCGCCTCGGCATTCACTCGGACGAGGTGGTGCTGACCTGCACCGGGGACGGCACCTGCAGCCAGGGTGAGTTCTGGGAGGCCGTCAGCAACGCCGTGAACCTGAAGGCGCCGGTGATCTTCCTGGTGGAGGACAACGGCTTCGCCATCAGCACCCCCACCGAGGTGCAGTATTCCGGCGGCAACGTCGCTGCCCTGCTGCAGGGCTACGCGGCCCAGGGCCTGCTGATCCTGGACGAGGTTGATGGCTGCGATCCCCTGGCCAGCTTCACGGCGCTGCAGGCCGCTGCGGACTATGCTCGCGCCCGTCGGGGTCCGGCCCTGGTGCGGGCCAGGACGATCCGCCCCTACAGCCACTCGCTCTCCGATGACGAGCAGGCCTACAAGTCCAAGACGCTGCGGGAGGCCGAGGCCCTCCGGGATCCGGTGACCAACTACGCCCAGCAGCTGGTGGCCTGGGGGGACCTGACCGAGGCGGCGCTGATCGCCCTCAAGGAAGAGGTCCAGGCCGAGATCAACGCCGCCTGGGCGGTCGCCGAGGCCGCGCCGGGCCCCGCCTCCGGCAGCTATTATCGGCACCTCTACAGCGAGGCGGTGGATCCGACGGCCCCGGCCTTCGACACCGAGGCCGAGGCCGGGGACCAGGCCACGGGCGGCAAGACCATGCTCGATCTCATCAACACCACCTTGAAGCAGGAGATGGCGCGGGACCGGCGCATCCTAGTGTTCGGCGAAGACGTGGCCGATGTCAGCCATGACGACAATGCCGAAGAGCTGAAAGGGAAGGGCGGAGTCTTCAAGGCGACCCACGGCCTACAGAAGCGGTTCGGCCCGGACCGAGTCTTCAACACACCCCTGGCCGAGGCCACCATCGTGGGCCGGGCCATCGGGCTCGCCGTGCGCGGCTTCAAGCCCGTGGTGGAGATCCAGTTCTTCGACTACATCTGGCCCGCCATGCAGCAGCTGCGCGACGAGCTGGCCAACATCCGCTGGCGCTCTAACGGCGCCTTCGCATCACCCATGGTGGTCCGCGTGCCCATCGCCGGCTACCTCATGGGTGGGGGCACCTACCACAGCCAGTGCGGAGAGAGCATCTTTACCCACATCCCGGGCCTGCGGGTGATCTGCCCCAGCTCCGCGCTGGATGCGGCCGGTCTGCTGCGGACCGCGATCCGCTGCCAGGACCCGGTGCTGTTCCTCGAACCCAAGCACCTCTACCGGCAGATCCACAACAAGGGCAACGACCCAGGCCCGGACTTCATGATCCCTTTTGGCAAGGCTCGCACCGTGCGTGCAGGGTCGGACTTGTCAGTAATCACCTTTGGGAACACGGTCCACCGGGCCGTGCAGGCCGCCCGTGAGGCTGAGAAGGAGGGGCTCTCCGTGGAGATCATCGACCTCCGCTCCCTCAACCCCTATGACTGGGCAGCCATCGAACGCACGGTGAAGAAGACGAACCGGGTGCTGGTGGCCCACGAGGACACCCTGGCCTGGGGCTACGGCGCCGAGCTGGCCGCCCGCATCTCCGATGAGCTGTTCTTCCACCTGGACGCCCCCGTGCGGCGGCTGGCGGCCAAGGACACCTGGGTGGCCTACAACCCCGCCCTGGAAGACGAGATCCTGCCCCAGCCCAAGGACTTCCTGGAAGCCTTCCGGCGGCTGGCGGCCTTCTAGAAAAATCACGGGAAAGACCGTCCAGGCCGATATCCTCCCTATCAACACACGGAGGTGCCATGAGAGTTCTGCCGATCGCCCTCTTTCTAACCGCCAGCGCGGCCTTTGCCCAGTTGGGCGCACCCTACGTGGCCCCGGCAGGACCGGAGCGAACCTGGACCCTGGGGGCCCAGACCTTCGGACCCACGATGACGGGCCACTTCCAGGGCAAGCAGGATGGCCAGCCCATCCTGGTGGATCTGGACGCGGACCTCGGCCTGGGCAAGGACAAGGCCACGGCGGGTTTCTTTGTGGACTACCAGGGCCCCCGCTTTGCCTTCCAGGTCTCCAACGGCACCACCGAGTACAAGGGTGACCGCGTGGTGAACCGGCTCGTGACCATCAACGGGACGACCTATTCCATCGGCAGCCGGGTCCAGTCCCAGGTCAAGCTCGCCGCTGTGGATGGCACCTGGACCATCAAGTTCGTCAGCGACCCGGCCGGTTGGCTGGGTCTGGACCTGGGGGTCAAGTCCTGGACCCTCGACATGGATGCGGCGGGCACCTTGCCGCTGCCGGCGCCCCAGACTCCGACCACGGCCAGCACCCGCGTGACGGCCCCCATTCCGCAGATCGGTCTGTCCGGTGGCACCCGCGGCTACAACGGCGCCGCGGAAGCCAAGGCCTACGTGCACTACCTGACCTACAAGCAGGCCAAGTACACGCTGGTCGGCGCGGATGTCCGCGTGTTCCCCGTCAAGTGGTTCGGCCTCCGGGCCTTCTACGAGGGCGGCAAGTTCGATGTGCCCAAGGGATCCGTGAAGGATGACCTGGAGTTCGTGCTGGAGTGCAAGGGCGTCGGACTCGGTGCCGTGGTGCGGTTTTAAAAATTCTGAACTTCCCTAAAAAAAGAGATAGACGAAGCCGATTCTGTCATGCTGATTGCCGTGACCCGCCAAGGGCGGACCTCACATATACGCTTTGACGGCCTTGTCTGGGGAAAGTCATCGCATCATCATCACCAGACTATCTGCAGGAATACCGTCATGGCTCAAGGCACTGTCAAGTGGTTCAACGCCGAGAAGGGCTTTGGTTTCATCACCCCCGATGAGGGCGGCGCTGATCTCTTCGTCCACCACACCGCTATCCAGGGCGGCGGCTTCCGCACGCTGGACGAGAACCAGCGCGTCAGCTTCGAAGTCGCCCAGGGCCAGAAGGGCCCCCAGGCCACCAACGTCCAGAAGCTCTAGAGCCTCTGCAAGCCAAGGAAAAGGCGGCCTTAGGGCCGCCTTTTTTGGGTTCTTCCGGGATGTCTGGGAATGCCAACTCACCATGGGCTCATCCAGCCCGTGGGGGAAGGGCAACAACCCTCGCAGAGGATGCGGAGAGGGCTGAGGTTCGCAGAGAACAGCAGGCACGCGACAGCCCTCAGCGCCCCTCCGCTCCCCTCGTCTTTTCTCTGCGAGAGTGTTTGCTTTTCCCTGAGCGTGCGGAAAGATAAAGGCTAGTGGTGCCCGTGGTTGTCCACCGGGGCGGCCTTGCCGATGAACTCGGCCTTCCGGCCCAGGAAGATGACCCAGAGTCCGTAGCCGACCAGGCTGGCCACACCCACGGCGAAGAAGCCCGGCAGGGCCTTGGCTAGGCCCGGATTTCGGAAGCTGAGCAGGCCCAGGCCCGCGCCGAAGAGCCCGACGAGGATCAGCAGCAGACCCCAGCGGCTCGCAGCCACGGGATTCTGGGCGACCTCCTCGGGCAGGGTGCCGAGGGGATTCTTTACCTCACCGGCCACGTGGGTGCCCTGGAAGAGGAGGACGGCAGAGAGGACGAAGTAGAACACCAGGAAGATCATGGGCGGTCTCCAGAAGCTCCAGGATCGCATGAATGCTGGATTTGTGGGACCGGAAGCCGATTCTGAAATTCGGGACTTGACTGATTCAATCGATTGATTAACCTTAAAAAACGGCATTGATCACTCGATTGATTATCACCCTTGAGGTCCCCATGGTTGCCCCCTTGCTACCCAACGACACCCGCTCCCGGCTTATTGAATCTGCCATCCTCCACTTCGCCGCCAAAGGCTACGACGGCACGGGCATTCGTGAGATCGCCAAGGGCGCCCAGGCCAACTCGGCCCTGGTGGCCTACCACTTCTGCGGCAAGGAGGGCCTCTACCTGGAAGCCCTAAAGGCGGTGTTCTCCCGCAAGACCTCGCCCCTGACCGGTCTGAAACACCCTCTTCCCGCTGGCGCACCCGGGGCCAGGGAGGCGGCCTTGGAAGGGCTAGAAGCCTACCTCCGGGCCTTCATCACCGAGCTGATGTCCTGCGACGCTCTGGATCCCGTGGGTGAGGCCGCCATGGTGCTCATGGCCCGGGAGATGCAATCCCCCAGCGAGGCCTCGGCGCCGGTGCTGATGGCGCACATCGAGCCTTATGTGACCTACCTCATGGCCTGCCTGTCCCTCCTGCGCCCGGACCTGGACGAGGAGGCACTCTTCCTCATGGGCAACAGCATCCAGGGGCAGGTCCTGCACTTCCGAAACTCCCTGGGGATCATCCGCCTGCTTCGGGGTAACCCGGCCTTCCCCGAGGATCTGGAAAAGCTCATCCAGCACTTTATCGACTTCAGCCTGCGGGGACTCGGCGTCCCTGAGGCCTTTCCGCAGCCGAGGAACTGACATGCTCCTGCTCTCCCCACCCACCCTCCAGGCACCGCCACCCGCGGCGGCCGCGCCCGTTTCCCTGGACCTGACCGCCGCCCTCAGCCGCGCCCGGGATGAGAATCCGATGCTCCGCGCCGCGAAGGCCCGGGTAGAGGAGCGCCGGGGCCTCATCACCACCACCCGCGCCGACGCCCTGCCGCAGCTCTCCCTCATTGGGGACTTTACCCGCACCCGGGACGTCTCCATGCTCAACAGCAGCTTCGCGGACCTGGCGCCACAGTTCGGCTTCCCCGTCTCGAGCCTGGTGGGTGCCCGCAGTGTCTACACCAGCCAGGCCAGCCTCACGCAGCCGCTCTTCTATTGGGGCAAGCTGGGCACCGCCGTGGACATCGCCCGCATGGGCGAGACCGAAGCCACCCTGGCCTACACGACCTCGGAGCTGGACGTACTGCACGGAGTGGCCAAGGCCTACCTGGGCGTGCTGGTGGCCCGGGCCGAGCGCGAGGTCATCGCCAGCCGCCGCCGCACCGCCGAGCAGTTCGTCTCAGATGTGAAGGCGAAGCTGGAGGCCCAGACCGCCACGGAGCTGGACCGCATCCGCGCCGAGAGCGAGCTCCTGGCGGTGATCCCCGAGTCGCTACAGGCCGACGCGAACCTGCAGCGGGCCCTGGAGATCATGAATGGCCAGTTGGGCCTGGATCCCAGGGCTTCTCTCAGCCTGGTGGAGCTGGGCCGGCCCGAGGCCGCCACTCGGCCTGCCGGCGCCGAGCGCAGCGAGCTGGCCCAGCTCAAGCAGCAGGAGGCGATGTACCGCGCCAACGAGAAGATCATCACCTCGGACCTGCGGCCGAAGTTCGACCTCAACGCCACCTACGGCTACCAGGCCGCCAAGACCGACAACCTGTTCAAGGAGCCCTACGACACCTGGCGGGTGAGCGTCACCATGAAGTTCCCGGTCTTCGACGGGCTGCGCAGCTCCGGCAAGCGGGCCCAGAACACGGCCCAGCTCGAGCAGGTGAAGCAGGTCCGCATCGACCGGGAGCGGACCATCGCCATCGAGCAGAGCACCGCCGACCGCGAGCTGGAGAAGGCTGCAGCCATGGACGAGGCGGCCCGCCGCGCGCACGACGCCACGGTGGAGGCCCTGCGCATGAGCCGGGAGTCCTTCGACCTGGGCCTCATCACCTCGCTCGATCTCCTGCAGGCGGAACGCACGGAACGCCAGGCCGAGAGCCAGCGCCGCCGCGCCGAGCTGGGCCTCTGGTCCGCCCGCTTCGACCAGCGCCGAGCCCTCGGCCTGCCCCCTCTCTGATCTCCTGACCATCGGTCCCAAGACTCTGAATAAGGAACACGATATGCGCGCCAATACCCTCCTCTACATCCTGGTCCCGGTAGTCCTCATCGCCGGCGCCGCCACCTACCACCGCACCCAGCGCAACACCGAGCTGAACCACCAGACCAAGGTCAAGGCCGAGGGCCTGCTGGCGGTGACGCTGGTGCCGGTGGAGGAACACGCGTTCCGTCCCGCCGTGCCCTTCACCGGCAACCTGCTGGCCGTGAACCGCGCCGAGCTCAAGGGCGAGGTCACGGGCCGCATGACCCGCGTGGTCGTCCAGGAAGGCGACACGGTGGCCGCCGGCGCCCTGCTGGGTGCCCAGGACGAGGACGACTACCTGCTGGGCGTGCAGGCCGCCGAGGCCCAGCTGGCCCAGGCCCGGGCCCAGGCCCTGCAGGCCCAGCGGGACAATGACCGCGCCATCTCCCTGCTGGAGAAGCGCAGCATCACCAAGCAGTCGGCCCAGCAGGCCGAGACCGCCTCCAACGCCACCCGGGCCGCCGTCCAGGCGGCGGAGAGCAATCTCGGTCTCGCCCGGCTCCGCCTGAAGAAGGCCCGCATCGTGGCGCCCTTCGCGGGCCAGGTGGCCCGGCGGCTGGTCCAGCCCGGCGAGATGCTCAACCCCGGCCAGGCCGCCTTCGAGGTGGTGGACAACCGCAAGCTGGAGATCCAGGCCAACCTGTCGGCCGAGGTCATGGGGCTCGTGAAGCCTGGGCTTTCGGTCACCTTCCGCACGGCCGGCATCGGCCACCCGGTGGCGGGCACGCTGACTCAGGTGAGCCCCTCCCTGTCGGCGGACGGGCGCACCCTGCGCGTCCGAATCGAAGTCCCGAATGCCGACGGCCAGCTCAAGGGCGGCCTCTTCGTGGAAGGCGTCATCCTCGGCCAGGGCGAGGTGAAGCTGCCCGCCCTGCCGGCCACCCTCCTCAAGGCCGAGAGCGGCGACGCTGACCTTTTCGTGGCCCAGGAGGGCGTGGCTCATCGCCGCAAGGTGTCCCTGGGGGTCGAGCAGAACGGCTTCCGCCCCGTCCAGGGCCTAGCTCTGAAGGACATGGTCATCGACGGCGGCAAGGACCTGGTGGGCGAAGGCACCCGCCTGCAGGTCATGACCACGCCTGCGGGAGGGAAGTGACATGTTCCTCTCCGATTTCTCCATCCGACGGCCCGTCTTCACCGTCTGCATCATGCTGGCCCTAGTGGTGCTCGGCCTCTTCTCGGTGAAGGGTCTGGGCATTGAGCAGTTCCCTAACACCGACCTCCCCATCGTCACGGTCTCCATCATCTATCCCGGTGCCAGCCCCGAGTCTGTCAAGCAGGACGTGGTCAAGCAGGTGGAAGAAGCGGTCAATCCTCTGGAGGCGATCAAGGAGATCAGCTCCACCAGCCAGGAGGGTCTGGGAACGCTCCTGATCCAGTTTCAGCTCGGCCGGGACATCGACAAGGCCCTGGAAGATGTGCGCACCAAGATCGGCCAGATCCGGCGCACCCTCCCGAACAACATCGAAGAACCCGTCATCTCCAAGTTCGACCCGGCCCAGCTGCCTGTGCTCTCGCTGGTGCTAAAGCCGGATGCGAAACACACGGCGATGAATGACCGGGAGCTCACCCGCATCGCCAATGACTTCCTGAAGCGACGCCTTGAGAACGTGAGCGGCGTGGGCAAGGTGGAAGTGGCGGGCGGCAGCACCCGGGAGATCCTCGTCCAGGTGGATCCCCAGGCCCTGGAATCCCGCGGACTCTCGCTGAATGCGGTCATGAGCACCCTGGGCAACGACACGACGGCCATCCCCAGCGGCAGCCTGCTCCAGGGCCGGCGCGAGGTGTCCGTGAAGGTGGATGCCAAAGCAAGGTCTGTGGATGACTTCCGCCACGTGGTGGTGGGCAATAAGCTGGGCCGCCCCATCGAACTCCAGGAGGTGGCCACGGTGGTCGACGGCGTGAGAGAGCGCCGCAGCCTAGCCCGACTCGATGGCCGGGATGTGGTGGCGCTGGAACTGCAGCGGCAGACGGGCGGCAACACGGTCGCCATGGTGACTGCGGTGCGAAAGACCCTGTCCAGCTTGATGCCAGAGCTGGAAAAGCAGGGTGTGGAGGTGGTGACGGCCCGCGATAACGCTCGCTTCATCTCCGACAGCGTGGATGACGTGAAAGTGTCCATCTACCTGGGTGGCCTGCTCACGGTGATCATCGTCTTCTACTTCCTGAAGAGCTGGCGCTCCACCCTCATCACCAGCCTCACCCTGCCTGTGTCTGTGATCTCCACCTTCATCATCATGAAGGCCCTGAACTTCACCCTGAACACCATGACCTTGATGGGCCTTAGCCTGGCCATCGGCATCCTCATCGACGACGCGATCGTGGTCCGGGAAAACATCACCCGCCATGCCGAGATGGGCAAGGACCATGTCACCGCCGCTCGAGAGGGCACGGCCGAGATCGGCCCCGCCGTCATCGCCACCACCCTGTCGATCCTTGCGGTGTTCGTGCCCGTGGCCTTCATGGGCGGCATCGTGGGCAAGTTCTTCTTCCCCTTCGGCATCGTGGTGGCATTTGCCGTGGCGATCTCGCTGTTCGTGAGCTTCACCCTGGATCCCATGCTCAGCGCCGTCTGGCCGGATCCCGAGCATGAGCGCAGCGCCGATGCCCATGTCCACTACCGGGGCCGCAACCCGATCATGCGCAGCGTCGAGGCCTTCAGCCGCCTGCTGGACCGCTGGGAGATCGCCTACAAGGCCGCCATCGAATGGGCCTTCGGGCACCGGTGGACCGTCATGGGGATCGGCTTCGGCAGCTGGGTGCTGGCCATGTCGCTCATCGGGCTGCTCGGCAACAACTTCATGCCCGACTACGACCGCGGCGACCTGGCGGTGAGCTTCAAGGCCGAGCCCGGCTCAAGCCTCCAGACCACGCGGCAGAAGGCCGAGGCCATCGAGGCCATCATCAAGGCCACCCCAGGCGTGGAGCTGGCGTACACCACCATCGGCACGGGCCTCAACGGGACCATCAACTCCGGCAACATCTACGTGAAGCTGAAGGAGGGCCGCCGGCCCCATCACATCCAGATCCGTCGCCAGCTCCGGAATGCCTTCCGGGGCGTGCCCGGAGTCGAGACCACCGTGGGTACCGTCAACGACTTCGGCCAGCAGTCCCCCATCATGATCGCCGTTCAGGCCCCGGACCGGGAGTCCGTGATCCGCGCCGTCCCCCTGGTCAAGGAGGCCCTGCGTTCCGTGTCCGGGGCCGTGGACATCGCCACGAGCCTGGACAGCGGCAAGCCTGAACTGAGGCTGGTGGTGGACCGCAAGGCGGCCTCGGACCTGGGCGTGAGTCCCTCCGCCGTGGCCCGAATGGTGCGCCCCCTCGTGGATGGTGAGAAGGTGGCCAAGTACGAGGACGAGACCGGCGAGCAGCGGGATGTGCGAGTGCGTCTATCCGACCAGGAGCGGCGCCTCTCGACCCAGTTGGCCAACCTGACCGTGGAGAGCACGAAGGATCTGGGGGGTGGAAAGCATCCCCTCATCCGCCTGAACCAGGTGGTGCGCTTCGAGGAGGGCATCGCCCCCGCCAAGCTGCAGCGGCACGACCTCATGGAGGAGGTGGAGGTCAACGCCAACTTTGAGGGGGCCACCCTCGGTGAAGTGAGCGCCGACGCCGCCAAGAAGGTCGAGGCCCTCAAGGCCAGCGGGAAGCTGCCCGAGGGCCTGCGGGTGGAGTTCCTGGGCCAGACCCGGGACAGCAAGGAGACCGCCGGCTTCATGGGCCAGTCCCTGCTCCTCGCCGTGTTCTTCATCTACTTTGTGCTGGCCAGCCAGTTCGAGAGCTTCAAACTACCCATCGCCATCATGGCCAGCCTGCCGCTGTCCATGGTGGGCATGGTCATGATGCTGCTGGTCACCGGTGACAACATGTCCATGATGACCAGCATCGGCATGATCCTCCTGATGGGACTGGTGACCAAGAACGCCATCCTGCTGGTGGACCACGCCCTGCATCTGGAGCGGGAGGAGGGCATCTCCCGGCGCCAGGCCATCATCCGCGCCGGCACCGTGCGGCTGCGGCCCATCCTCATGACCAGCTTCGCTATGATCGGTGGCATGCTGCCCCTCTTCCTGGCGCTGGGGGCGGGCGCGGAGATGCGCGCCCCCATGGCGCGAGCCGTGGTGGGTGGGCTCATCACCTCCACCCTGCTGACCCTCATCGTGGTGCCCGTTTTCTTCGAGATCGTCGAGGGGCTGACCCTGGCCAAGGGCCTAGCCTGGGCCCGCCGGCGCCTGGGGCTGGCCGAGGCGCCAGCCATCGAGCCTCCCCTGGCGGAGGCCCCTGATGTCTGAGCTCGCCTTCTACGCCACCGTGGAGGCCCGGCGCACGGTCCGGAGCTTCCTGCTGGAGCCCGTGCCCCAGGAGGTCCTGGACCGGGCCCTGGACGCTGCCCGCCTGGCCCCCAGTTCCAGCAACCTCCAGCCCTGGGAGTTCGTGATCATCCGGGATCCCAAGGTCCGCCTGGCCGCCGAGGCGGTCTGCCTGGATCAGCTCGCCGCCAAGACCGCGCCACTGCTCATCGCCCTGGTCGCCCACCAGGAGACCTGGCGGCGGAATCGGGACGAGATCCTCCGGGTCTTCGAGGTCCGGGGGGGCCTGCGGCCGAGCCAGGTCAGCTACTACCGGAAGCTCATCCCCACCATCTACACCACAGGTCCCTTTGGCCTCCTGGGTCCGCTGAAGCGGGGGCTCTCGCGGGTCCTCTCCCTGTTCCGGGCCGCGCCCAGCTTCGGCTCCCGCACCGACCTGCGGATCGTGGCCCACAAGAGCACCGCCCTGGCCGCCGCCACCTTCATGCTCGCGCTGCGGGCCGAAGGCTACGATAGTTGCCCTCTGGAGGGCTTCGACCCCTGGCGGGCCAAGGCCCTCCTGGGTCTGCCGCGGGGCGCGGAGGTCTGCATGTTCCTGGCTGTGGGCAAGCGCGGCGAGCACGGCGTGTGGTGGGACCGGGTGCTCATGCCCCGGCACTGGGCCGTGCGCGAGCTCTGATTTGTTCTGACGAGCCAGAGAAAACGGATTCATCTCAGCGCGGCCCGGGGCCGCGCTGAGGTGGATCTTTTTCAGTCGAGCTGAACGAATCTTGAGGCACTCTGGAAGGTCCATGACTGCTTCGCCCCAAGACCTGAAGGAACTTCTGCGCCTGGCGGATTCGCCTGCTGAAGGGTTCACTGCGTCCGGAGCGCGCCTCCGCTGGGCTTCGCCACCGGCCCTGGCGCTGGTGCTGGCGCGGTGGATCAGTCGCGAGGGCCGCGTCCAGTCCCTCTGGGTCGATGCGCCCTCCGAGGCCGAGGCCCGGATCCTGGCCCAGGACCTGCAAGCCCTCCTGCCGGGCGTTGGGGTCACCCACTTTCCGGGTTTTGCAGCCTACGCCGGAGGCGAGAGCAGCCCCCCGGGCATGGTGCTGCGGGAGCGGCTCTCGGCCCTGGTGGGGCTGCTCGAGCGCCGGGTGCAGGTGCTGGTCACTGGGCCCCTCACGGCCTGCGAGCGGTTGCCGCACCCTTCCTGGTTCCAAAAGCAGCGCCTGGAGCTCCACAAGGGCGCCGAGGTGCCGCGGGAACTGCTGCTGGAGACCCTGGTGGCCCTGGGTTATCGCCGAGCGGAGTTGGCTTCGGCCCCCGGCGAGTTCAGCTCCCGGGGCATGGTCGTGGACCTGTGGCCCGACCACCTGGAGCAGCCCCTGCGCCTGGAGACTTTCGGGGACGAGCTGGAGCGCCTGAGCCCCTTCGATCCCGACACCCAGCGGCGTACCGGTGAGGCCCTGGAAGCACTGATGCTCTACCCGCGCTTCGAGGGTGACCGTGGCGACGGGCAGGCGCTGCTGGGGGCTGTGGCCGCCCGCGCGGACCGCACGCCAGAGCCCGAGGACGACCTCGCCTTCCGCCGGGCGCGCCTGGCAACCCACGGGCACTTCCCAGGCGAGGAGCTCTTCCACCCCCTCTTGGCCCAGCCCAAGGGGCAGCTCAGCCACTGGATGCCGCCCTGCCTGCGGATCCGGCTGGACGCGGCCTGGGAAGAGGCCCTGCGGGACGCCGAGCGGACCCGCATCCAGGAGGGCCTAGCGGTGTTGCGCCGGGGCGGCGTGGTCTGCCCCGACTTCGAGGACCGCTTCCTGGACGCGGAGCCCAGCCGGGCCACGCTGCACCTCACCGAGTGGCAGAGCGAGGCCACAGTGCCCCTGGTGGCCCTGCCGCCGCGAGAGTTCCAGGGCCGCCTGGCCGAACTAGCCGAGCACCTGCAGGAGCTGTCCCTCACGGGCCACCGGGTCTTTCTGGCGGGCTCGACCTCCGGCATGCGGGACCGCTTCCAGGAGTTCCTCCGGGAGCATGAGCTGCCCCAGGCCTACGGCACCGAGGCCGGGTGCCGCGCTCTCCACCTGGCCCTGAGCGCGGGCCTTCACCTCCGGGAACCGGGCATCGTCGTCTTCACCGAGCGGGAGATCTTCGGGCGCAAGGTGGCCCAGTCCGCCCCCAAGAAGTCCCGCAGCGCGGCCTTCCTGTCGGACTTCCGCGACCTCAAGCCCGGGGACCGCGTGGTGCACATGGACCACGGCATCGGCGAGTTCATCGGTTTCGCCACGCTCACGGTGGGCGGCGAAGAGCAGGAGGTCCTACAGCTGCGCTACTCCGACGGCGGCCAGCTGAACGTCAGCCTGGAGCGGGCCGACCTCGTCCAGCGCTACACCGGGGCCGAGGGCCACCTGCCGCCCCTGGACAAGCTGGGCGGCGCCAGCTGGGCCAAGGTCAAGCGGAAGGCCAAGAAGGCCATCCGAGACATGGCCGACGAGCTGCTCAAGCTCTACGCTCAGCGCAAGCTCGAGAAGGGCCACGCCTACCCGCCGGACGGGCCGGACATGGCGGCTTTCGAGGCCAACTTTCCGTTCACGCCCACGCCGGACCAGATCGAGGCCAGCGAGGCGGTCAAGGCCGACCTGGAGTCGCCCCGACCCATGGACCGGCTGCTGGTGGGCGACGTGGGCTTCGGCAAGACCGAGGTGGCCATGCGCGCCGCTGCCAAGGTGGCCCTGGAGTGCCGCCAGGTGGCGGTGCTGTGCCCGACCACGGTGCTCTGCTACCAGCACTTCCGCACCTTCAAGGAGCGCTTCGCAGGCTTCCCGATTCGCATCGAGATGCTCAACCGCTTCGTGGATCCCGCGGAGCAGAAGCAGATCCTGCAGGACATCGGTGACGGCAAGGTGGACATCGTCATCGGCACGCACCAGCTGCTGGGGGCCCGGGTAAAGTTCGCGGATCTGGGCCTCGTGGTCATCGACGAGGAGCAGCGCTTCGGCGTGGGCCACAAGGAGAAGCTGAAGAAGCTGCGGCTGAACGTGGACCAGCTCGCGCTGAGCGCCACGCCCATTCCTCGCACCCTCCACATGAGCCTCACGGGCCTGCGGGAGATCAGCCTCATCGAGACCCCGCCCAAGGACCGCCTCGCCATCGAGACCGTGGTGGCGCCCTGGAGCGACGAGCTCGTGCAGACCGCCATCCAGTTCGAGCTGCGCCGCGGCGGCCAGGTCTACCTCGTCCACAACCGCGTGGAGTCCATCGTCGCCATCGCTGCGCGGGTGCGGGAGCTGGTGCCGGACGCCCGCGTCGCCGTGGGCCACGGGCAGCTCACGGACGAGGGCCTGGAGCAGGTGATGCTGGCCTTCATGGAGGGCCGCGTGGATGTGCTGGTGGCCACCACCATCGTGGAGAACGGCCTCGACGTCCCCAACGCCAACACCCTCATCGTCCACCGCGCCGACGCCTTCGGCCTCAGCCAGCTCTACCAGCTGCGGGGCCGCGTGGGCCGCAGCGATGTGCCGGCCTACGCCTACCTGCTGATCCCGCCCAAGCACGAGATCAGCGAGGACGCCCGCCGCCGGCTGCAGGCCCTGGAGGACTTCTCCGAGCTGGGCTCGGGCTTCCGCGTGGCGGCCATGGACCTGGAGCTGCGCGGCGCAGGTAACCTGCTGGGGGGCGAGCAGTCCGGCCACATCCATGACATTGGTTTCGAGCTCTACGTGAAGCTCCTGGAGGAGACCCTCCAGGAGCTGCAGGGCCAGCCCAGCGGCAGCTTCGAGGTGAAGCTCGACGGCCTGGCCCCCGGCGCCCAGCTGAGCCGCCGGTGGATCGACCAGGCCAGCGAGCGGCTGGTGGCCTACAAGCGCATCTCGCGGCTGCGGGACGAGCGGGACCTGGAGCTCTACCGGCTGGACCTGGAAGACCGCTTTGGCCGCATCACCGACGACGACGCGGATACCCTGCGCTTCTTCGAGCTGCTCAAGGTGAAGCTGCGGGCCCAGGCGCTGGCGGTCTCCGAGGTGGCCGTGGAGAAGGGCCAGCTCAAGTTGCGGCTGAGTCCCCAGACACCGGTGGATCCCCTAAAGCTCATGGCCTGGGTGGGGGCCCAGAAGGGCGCGAGCCTCAGCCCCGATGGCGCCGTGCGGCTGCCCGTGCTCGGCAGCCAGGACGACCCCATCCTCCAGGCCCAGCGCGTGCTGGTGGCGTGGGCCGGACTCTAGGGACCCAGAAGTCAGGATTGTCGGTTCCGCGCCGAAAGAGGGGCATGGCTCAGGGACAGGTCTCGCGCATCTGGAGCAGCCACCGGCCCGCGGTGGTGACTTCCGCCTGTTTCCTGGCGGCGGCGGGGCTGGGGCTGGTCACGGCCCACTACGGGGGCACCCGGGATTTCGAGCCCATGGGCTTCGCCACCGCCAGCCGGACGCTGAACCAGATCATGGCTGTTGTGATGACCAGCATCGCCCTGATCCTGCCCCTCACCTCGAACCTCTACACGCCCCGGCTGGTGAAGCTCTATGTCTCCCACCCCCTGATCGTGGGCGGGCTGTCGGTCTTCATCGTCGGCAACCTGCTGGTGATGGCCCTGCACTTCTTCCCGGCTGGGCACCCCTTCACCCGATTCGGCATCTGGGCCGTCGCCTGCATCTACCTGGTGGTCCTCGCGGGCATCCTCCCCTACCTCTTCGGCATCAGCCGCTTCCTGCGCCCCAGCTACTTCATGCCCATGCTCACCCGGAAGGGACTGCGCAGCCTGGAAGAGCTGGCCCGGGGACGGGGCCTCGAGACCCACAAGGCCAACCTGTTCGAGATTGTGGACGTGGTGACCAACGTGGCCCTGACGGGCATGGCCCGGGGCGACCGGCAGCTGGTGCTGCTGGCCCTGGAGTCGCTCCACGCCATCCTGACCGGCCTCATCCAGTGCGACGGGCGGCACTCCGCCGCCTGGCGGCGGACCCGGCCCTGGTTCGTGCCGGGCCTGGCCCGGGAAGGGCAGGACTTCCTGACGCGGGAGCAGGCCTGGCCCGAAGCCTATGTGCTGGCGCAGATCCTGAAGGTGGCCGAGGTGGCCACCCGGCGGCAGCACGAGCTGCTCTCAGAGCTGGCGGGCCAGCTGGTGGATACCGCGCGGCTGGCCTGCGAGATGGGCCGGGACGCGGTCATCGAGCTCCACGTCATGTCCCTCAACGCCCTCGTGCGGGAGGCCCTGGAGGACCGGGACCTGCGGCGCTTCCAGAACCTCTCCTACCACTACCGCCTGCTCATCGAGACCTTCCACGCCAGCCCGGAACGCATGCACGACGCGGCGCGGCACCTCCTGCACTACGCCCGGATGGGCTCCCTCCAGGGCCTGCACTTCGCCTTCGAGACGGTGGTCTATGACCTCGGGGAGTTGGTGCTGAGCCTGGGCTGCGAGCACGAGGAGGAGGCCGCGGAGCTGATCCAGGCCTGGGCCGGGCCCGTGTGGCAGGAGTGCATCGCCCAGGACGGGGGAGCGAGGAAGGCCGGCTGGCGCGCCATCCTGCGCACCCACTGGGAGGCCCGGAGCCGGGGGCTCAAGGAGGTCGCCGACGCCATTTTCTGGCGCTTCCTGATGGACGAAGCCATCCACCGCGAGCAGCTGGAGATGCTCCTGGAGGACAACCGGGAGCTGCACTATGAATTCAACGACCGGCTCATGCGGTTTGCCCACCTATCGCCCCCAGCGGTGGCCGAGGCCCAGGCCTTCCTGGAGCAGTGGTAGCTTGGGTCCGGTCCATTCGCCGGTGCGGGCCCGCTGCTCGCCGATCCGGCCCTGAAGCTTCCAGGGAAAGCCCTAGCCTGGAACCAGCCAAGGGGAGTTCCATGCCGCTGTTCCTGAAATCCAAGGCCGACGCCGTCTTCCTGGCGCTCCATGCACTGGCCCTGTTCCTGGCCCTCGCCGCGGCCGGGCTGCCCCTACGCGCGGAGGAACCACGCCTCGTGGCGCTGCACGGCCTCGAGTCCGCGGAAGTGCGCAGCCAGGGGTTCACGCTCCCGCGGCCCATGAAGGTCCACGTCTATGCCCGGGGTGCGGCCCTGCGGCGCCTGGGTCACAACCGGGGGGAGAGTCCCCTCTTCGCCTATGGCTGGATTCTCAATGCCACCACCCGCGAGGTGGTCTGGCAGATGGACGTCATCAACACCCGCCGGGACCGGGACTTCCTCGTGGCGGACCAGTACCTGGACCTGCCCGCGGGCAGCTACGAGGCGTACTACTCCAACCATGCCTACGGCCAGGGCCTGTTCCTGGCCCAGTGGACTCGGAACATTGATCGGCGCGACCTCTCCGCGAAGTTGTCGGAACGGCACAGGGGGTTCCTGGCTGCCTTCGGGGCTGACGAGGCCAGCCTGCTGCGCCAGTGGCGGAGCCAGGTGGGGAACTACGGGCTGGAGCTCTACCTGCCTGGCGGCGATCCGGGCGACGTGAGCCTCTTCGAGGCGCCGCTGCGCTGGGCCCGCGTGGTGATCTCGCTGGCGGCCACCCGGGACCGGGGCGAGTGGCAGCAGGCCTTCCATGTGCAGCGTCCGGTGACCCTGCACCTCTACGCCCTGGGCGAGGGCTCGAAGCGGCGCCTGAGCGACTACTGCTGGATCCTGGATACCCGGACGCGAAAGCGGGTGTGGGAGATGACGCCCGATCTGGCCCAGTACGCTGGCGGTTCCTCTCGCAACCGGCGCCAGGTGGAGACCCTCCAGCTGCCGGCCGGCGACTACGTGGCCACCTTCGTCACGGATGACAGCCACTCCCCCGCGGACTGGACCTCGGCGCCGCCCTGCGATCCGGGTCTCTACGGCCTGACTCTCTCATTGCAGAAGCCCGGGGACGTCGGCGCCCTCACCCTGCGCGCCCTGCCGGAGCCGGGACCCCTGCTGGCCGAACTGGTGCGCGTGGGCAACAACCAGAGCCGCAGCGCCTCCTTCAGCCTCGCCTCGGACCGCGCGGTCCGGGTCTACGCCATCGGCGAAGCTGGGGACACGGACATGGCAGACACGGCCTGGATCGAGGACGTCGCGGGCAAGCGGGTCTGGGAGATGGTCAAGGCGCAGACTCACCCTGCCGGCGGCGCCACCAAGAACCGCATGGTGGACGAGCTGGTGACCCTGCCGAGGGGCAGCTTCACACTGCGCGTGAAGACCGATGACAGCCACGCCTACGGCGACTGGAACAGCAGCCCCCCGCGGGATCCCGAGCACTACGGCGCGACGGTCTACGGGGTGAAGTGAGCCTTCGGCAGGCTGTTTCGCAGGGTCCGGAGCACCTCCTTGCCGTCGGGGATCACCTCGAAGGCAGAGCGGAACGCCTCGGGAATGGTGCAGGCCCGCCCAGCCCCGGCCTCGACGAATACCCAGAGGGTCTGGGCCTGGGCCAGAACCTTCCGGTCCCGCTCCCGCCAGAGCAGGTAGTGGCGGGTCGAGGACCGCTCCTCGAAGTCGCCGATCCAGGTCACCAGGGTCAGCTCCTCGCCCGCGAAGGCCGGTCGGAGGTAGTCGATGTGGTGGGAGCGGACCACCCAGCTGCTGCGGGTCGCCGCGTAGCGTTCCAGGGTCCAGCCCGCCGCGTCCGAGTGGGCCTGCGCCGCGGCCACCATCCACCGCAGGTATTCCAGGTTGTTCACGTGGCCGTTGCCGTCGATGGCCTCGGCGGGCACCGTGAAGATGTGCCGGAAGAGGCCAGGCAGGCTCTCGGCCGCCTCAGGCATGGGCGCCGCCGGGATCGTGGGGCAGGCGTCCCCGGGGAGAGCGGAAGTAGGCGTAGGGCGTGGCCTGGAGGAAGTTCGACACGCGGCTGGTGTAGATGTCGGCGTAGCGCTCGATCTGTCGGGTGAGGTGGCTCTTGTCGTTGCCGGCGCGGGTGAGCAAGCCCCAGCGCGGGTTGGTCAGCTCGGTGCCAGCCTGGGCCAGGGGGGCGATCTCGGCGTCCAGGGCCACCAGCTGTGCGCGGAGCGCCTGGACCTGGGCATCCAGCTCCGGCCCGCTGGCTTCGGGGGCGGGGCCGTAGCCCGCGTGCAGGCGCTGCAGGGCCAGGCGGGTCTGGGAGAGGCGGGCTTCCAGGGACGACTTGTCCTCCATGAGGAGCAGCAGCTGCCGTTCCGTGGTCCGGTAGGCTTCCAGGGCTGCGACCTCGGCCTCCATCTCGCGCAGCACCAGGGCAGTGCGCCAGCTGAGGGTGCGCTTGCTCACATGGACATCCCCGAACATGTGGTCACCCACGTAGAGGATCTCGTCGCCGGAGATGCCGAAGTCCCGCTCGATCTGGGCGGCGGACCCGCCCAGGTAGAGGCCGCCGGAGCGCAGCGGCCCCAGCAGGGGGCGCAGCAGGCCCGTCTCGTCCACCACCTCGAAGAAGGGGCCGGATTCGGTGAAGAAGGCGGGCTTCCGCGCACTGACCACCACGGCCTCGAAGAGGTCGCGCCAGGTCATGCCGGCGGGCAGGTGGCGGTCGTAGGCATGGGCCATCATCTTCGCCGTGAAGGCCCACTCCGAGTTCGTGATCAGCAGCAGTTTCTTGCCCGCGATCTTCTGGTCCAGCAGGGCCAGGGCGGCCTCGGGATCCTGGACTACGAAGCGGTCGGGATCCGCGGCGATGGTGGCCTTAAGGTGGCCCTCGAGGTGCTGGGCGTCCACCCGGGTGCGAATGTGGCGATAGAGGCTGGTGTATTCGAAGGGGCGGGGCAGGGCGCCGCCGTCCAGAAGGTCCACGGCCTGGGCGTAGAGGCAGCCCTCGGACAGGGAGAACAGGGTGTTCAGGAAGACCCAGCGCGAGTCGTTCAGATCCACCAGCACCTGGCTGTAGGCCTTCCGCTGTTCTGCGAAGCCGAGCATCCGGGTACCGTGCATGGCCCGCTTCACGAAGCCGAAGCGGTTGGCCTTCACCAGGTTCCCGAGCTCCGTATCGATTACCAGGCCCCGCGTCACCATGCGGCCGTCGAAGGCGAGGCCGTCCATGGGCCAGGCCTCGGACACCAGTCGCTCCCGCGCCTGGGCATAGACCATCTGTTCGAAGGCGTCCACCCGGTAGTCCACCAGGGTGTAGTCCATGTCATAGCCGATGGCGCGCACCGACCGCAGGTTCAGGGTCCGGTTGCAAAAGATCCCCCGGTGGCGGGGGGCTTCGGAGAGGTCTGCGTTCGTCATGGTCCAGGATACCAAGGCGCCGCGGGGCCGTGCGATCCTGTCCCTGCCTGGAGGTTTCATGTTCCCGCTGCTTCGCTGCCTGCTTCGCCTGCTCATCCTCGCCGCTCCGGCCTTCGCGGCCGAGAAGCGGGCCTTTCAGATCGAGGACCTCTACCGGCTGAAGGGCGTCCAGCACCTGGCCCTGAGCCCGGACGGGTCCAGGCTGGCCTTCGAGGTGTCCAGCCAGGATCTGAGGGCCTCCAAGCGGGATACCCAGCTCTGGGTGCTGGAAACCGCGACCGGAGCCACCAAGCAGCTCACCTTCTCCGGCAAGACCGATACCCTGCCGCTGTGGTCGAAGGATGGCAAGACCCTCCACTTCCTGTCCACCCGCGAAGGCGGCAGCCAGCTCTGGGCTCTGGACGCCAGCGGCGGCGAGGCCCGCAAGGTCACGGACTTCGAGCCAGGGGTCGGTGCGCCGAAGCTGCGGCCCGGTGGCGGCGTAGTCTTCGAAGCCTCGGTGTTCCCCGAAGCCATGGCGGATGGCGCGAAGCACCGGGACCTCCGCGCCAAGCTAGAGAAGGGACCGGTGCAGGCCCACCTCGCCGACGCGCTGCTCTACCGGCACTGGACCGAGTGGCGGGACTTCCAATACTCGCACCTGTTCAGCCGCACCGCCGAGGGCAAGGTGGAGGCCCTCACGGCCGGCAAGCAGGACTACCCGGGCTTCTGGCAGACCTGGGATCTGAGTCCCGACGGCAAGGAGATCTGTGTCACCACCAACACCGATCCCGTGCCTGCCCGCAGCACCAACAACGACCTCTTCCTCATCGCCCTCGACGGCGACCGCACCCCCCGCCGCATCACCGGCGACAACCCGGCCGCCGACAGCGACCCTATATACTCGCCCGATGGACGCTTCATCGCCTACAAGATGCAGGCCAAGCTTGGCCATGAGTCTGACCGCTTCCGCCTGGCGCTCTATGACCGCGCCAAGGGCACCCGGAAGGTGCTCACGGAAGCCATCGACAACTGGGTGGACGCCTTCCATTGGTCCGCCGACAGCACGGCCCTCTGGTTCACGGTGGAGGAGAAGGGCCGCTGGCCCCTGTTCCGCGCCGACGTTGCCTCGGGCAAGTGCGTGCGTATGCTCGAGGGCCTGAGCATCAAGGAGTTCGCGGTGAGTCCGGACCAGAAGACGGTCTTCCTCACCAAGACCCGCGTAGGCGAGCCCGTGGAGATCTGGCGCCACACCTTCGCTGCGGGCGAGACCAAGCGCCTCACGGACTTCAACCAGGCCCTGGCCACGGAGGTGGACTTTCGTCCCGCCGAGGAGCAGTGGGTGAAGGGCGCCGATGGCAAGGCCATCCATGTCTTCCTGGTGAAGCCCCACGGTTTCGATCCCGCGAAGAAGTATCCGCTCATCCTGAACGTCCACGGCGGCCCGCAGATGATGTGGTCGGACACCCTGCGGGGCGACTGGCAGGTCTATCCCGGCGCAGGCTACATCGTCGCTTTCCCGAATCCGCATGGCTCCACGGGCTACGGGCAGGCCTTCACGGATGCCATCAGCGGTGACTGGGACGGCAAGGTGATGACCGACGTGGAGAAGGTGGCGGACCACCTCGCAGTTCTGCCCTACGTGGACAAGGACCGCATGGGCGCCATGGGCTGGAGCTGGGGCGGCTACGCCATGATGTGGCTGGAGGGCCGGACCACCCGCTTCAAGGCCCTGGCGGCCATGATGGGCGTCTACGACCTGCGCTCCATGCACGGCGCCACCGAGGAGCTGTGGTTCCCGGAGCACGACCTTACGGGCACCCCGTGGGACAAGGCCCAGGCCTACGAACGCATGAACCCCAGCAGCCAGGTGGGGGCCTTCAAGACGCCCTGCCTGGTCATCACCGGCGAGCGGGACTACCGCGTGCCCTACACCCAGAGCCTGCAGTTCTTCACGGGCCTCCAGGAGAGGGGAGTGCCCAGCCGCCTCATCGTCTTCAAGAACGACGGCCACTGGCCTGACACCCTGAAGTCCATGCCCGTCTACTACAACGCCCACCTGGAGTGGTTCCAGAAATACCTGGGCGGTGAGCCCGCCCCGTGGAAGACCGAAGACCTGATTCGGAATCAGGTCTTCGCGACTCCTGCTAAGAAATAATTTCGGACAAATAACCACCGAGTCCGGCGCCGCGATCTCCCTGTTTTCTGGGTGGCGTCGGACTTCATCCCCCTGGGGACCCGGGGGGTCCTCCAGGGCGGCATGATCGGGGCGCCGACAACATGGCTGGCACCCAAACCGGCGCACCGATCGTCACCATCCAGGGCCCGCCCGCCCAGCGCTTCGTGAGGCCCCTGGTCTAGCGCACCGTGCACTAGCAGAGCTGGCCCCGGGGGCGGCAGGCCGCGCCCGGGGCCGGGCCGTGTAACCTAGGGGGAAGCCCTCTCTGTCGGGAGGCTTTTCGCTCCTTGGGACCCATGTCCAAGCCCACCGCCATTCTCCTAATCTCCTGCCCGGACCAGCGGGGCATCGTGGCCCGCCTGTCGAATTTTGTCTTCGAGCGAGGCGGCAACATCGTGGACTCGGACCACCACTCGGACCTTCAGGCCGGCCGCTTCCTGGGGCGCATCGAGTGGGAAGAGGAGGCCGACGCTGAAGGCCGGGTGGCGCTCCGGCGAGAGCTGGCGGCCGTGGCTGACCCCATGGGCGGCCGCTGGGAGCTGCACTTCTCGGACCTGGTGCCGCGCATCGCCCTCTGGTGCAGCCGCCAGGAGCACTGCCTGCTGGACCTGCTCTGGCGCCATCAGGCCGGGGAGCTGGGGGCCGAGATCGCGTGCGTGGTCAGCAACCATGACCACCTGCGCCGGCACGTGGAGCCTCTGGGCATCCCCTTCCACGTTTTCCCCATCACCGCCGCCACCAAGGCCGACCAGGAGCAGCGGCAGCTGGAGCTGCTGCGCCGGGTGCGGGTGGACCTGGTGATCCTGGCGAAGTACATGCAGGTGCTCAGCGGGGACTTCCTGCGGGCCTTCCCGGACGTGATCAACATCCACCACAGCTTCCTGCCCGCCTTCGCCGGGGCCCATCCCTACCACCAGGCCCATGCCCGCGGTGTGAAGATCATCGGCGCCTCCGCGCACTTCGTCACTGAGGACCTGGATGCGGGCCCCATCATCGAGCAGGATGTCGTCCGCGTCAGCCACCGCGACACCGCCGAGGACTTGGTGCGCAAGGGCCGGGACATGGAGCGCCTAGCTCTGGCCCGGGCCGTGCGCCTGCACCTGAACCACCGGGTGATCACCTACGCCAACAAGACCGTGGTGTTCGAGTAGGCCATGTCCGAGTCCGGCGGCCGCACCCTCCTGCTCCGTGACGCCACCTGCGTGGCCACCATGGACGATGCAGGTCGGGAACTCCCCGGCGCTTCCGTGTTCATCCGGGGCAACCGCATCGAGGCCATCGGCCCCGCCGAAGCCCTGCCTCCTACCGCGGACGACGTCATCGACGCCCGGGGGCATCTGGTGCTGCCGGGCTTCGTGAACACGCACCACCACATGTTCCAGTCGCTGACGCGGGCCATCCCGGCGGTGCAGGACGCGGAGCTGTTCACCTGGCTCCGCGGCCTCTATCCCATCTGGGCGGGGCTCACCCCGGAGATGCTCCGCGTGTCCACCCAGGTGGCCATGGCTGAGCTGCTGCTGTCCGGCTGCACCACCACCAGCGATCACCTATACCTGTTCCCCAACGGCTGCCGCCTCGACGACAGCATTGACGGCGCGCGGGTGGCGGGCATGCGCTTCACCGCCACCCGCGGGGCCATGAGCGTGGGCCAGAGCGCCGGCGGCCTGCCGCCGGACTCGGTAGTGGAGCGCGAAGCCGACATCCTCGCCGACATGGACCGCCTGATCGCGCGCTACCACGACCCCGCGCCTGGCTCCATGCTGCAGCTCGCGCTGGCACCCTGCTCGCCCTTCTCTGTGAGCCGCGAGCTCATGCGGGACACGGCCCTGCTTGCGCGGCAGCGCGGCGTGCGGCTGCACACGCACCTGGCCGAGAACGACCACGACGTGGCCTACTCGCGGGAGAAGTTCGGCTGCACCCCGGCGCAATATGCGGAGGAACTGGGCTGGGTGGGCGCGGATGTGTGGCATGCCCACTGCGTGAAGCTCGATGCGTCAGGCCAGGCCTGCTTTGCCGCCACGGGTACCGGCGTCGCCCACTGTCCCTCCTCGAACATGCGCCTCGCCTCGGGCATCGCCCCGGTGCGCGCCATGCTTGATGCAGGTGTGCCCGTGGGCCTCGGCGTGGACGGCAGCGCCAGCAACGATGCCGCGCACATGGTGGGCGAGGCGCGCATGGCCATGCTGCTGCAGCGGGTGGGCATCGCCGCCGAGCCCTACGGCTGCGACCGGGGACCGGGGGCCATGACCGTGCGGGATACGCTCCGGCTCGCCACCCGGGGCGGCGCCCGCGTCTTGGGTCGCAGCGACATCGGGAAGCTGGCACCGGGGCTATGCGCGGACCTGGCCCTCTTCGACCTCGACGCCCTGGGCTTCGCCGGCGGCGCGGTCCACGATCCCGTGGGAGCGCTGCTGCTCTGCGCCCCCGCCCCGGCGGCCTTCACCATCGTGGATGGCGTGGTCCGTGTCCGGCAGGGCCGCCTGGTGGCCTTCGAGCTGGAGCCGGTCCGGCGGCGCCACAACGAGCTGGCGGCCGCGCTGGTGGCGGGCTCCAGCAGGTAATGGGACCTCCCCAAGTGCTTGTTGGCCCCCCCCCCCCCAAGCGCTGGGGGGATACCCATTAATGGGTAATCAATCAAGCGTATTTCACTTGGGTGCAGATTTTTATCTAATGGGCTACGGGAGTAGCCATGTTGTTTCAGCCGCAAGGTAGTGTCTACCTTTACCCTGGCCGCCTGGTGGCGCAGACCGGCGGCCCCCCCCTGGTCATGGACCTCCATCGCCGGCTCTACACCCCGGTGGAGGTGGAGTTCATCATTCCGGATGACGAGACCCAGGGTCAGAAGCTGCGCACCGCGGGGTTCAACGCCCACTCGAGCCGCTGAGGGCTCAGAACCTCAGGGTGGCGCTGATCATGAGTCCCGTGGCCGTGAGGTTCTTCTGCACGGGGCTCCACAGGCCGCGGGCCTCAACGCCCAGCCGGGGCGAGAGCTGGTAGCCAAGGCCGCCACCGAGGCCCAGGCGGGTGGCGGTCTGGGTAGAGGGGCTGGTGCCGGTGGCGCTCACCCGCCACTGCTGGCCACCCACGGAACCGACGAGGTAGGGACCGTGGTCGGGGTCATCGTTGGGGAACCACAGGGCGTCCAGCATGAGATCCACGGACGTCACTGAGGTCTTGGTGCCGGGCAGTCCTGCGGTGCTGCCCTGGGGGATGTACTGCAGCCCGAGCAGGGGGCGCAGCACCAGCCCGCCGCTGTGGGGGATGTCGACGAAGACGGCGGCACCGAGGCCCACCTGGTTGTTGGTCAGGTCCTTCAGGTCGCCCATGGGGAGCAGGCCATGGACGCGGGCGCCGAGGACGGCATCCTGGCCCGAGAGGCTGAGCGCCGCGGTGACCAGCAGGACTGCAATTGGCTTCATCTCAGCCCCCGTACTTGCCCACGGTGTCGGCCCAGCGGCCCTGGGCCTTGAGTATCCGCTCGGCCACCAGCCGCAGCAGCCCGAGGCCACCCGGCACCTCGGTCACCCAGTGGCAGACGTCCTTCACTTCGGGGGCAGCGTCCGAGGGGCAGCAGGCCAACCCCACTCGGGAGAGCAGGGGCAGGTCCGGCAGGTCATCGCCTAGGTGCGCCACCTGGTCATAGGCCAGGCCATATTTCGCGCAGAGCTGCTCCAGCACCGGCAGCTTGTCCAGGTGCCCGGCGAAGCAGTCCACCACCCCGAGGTCTTCGGCCCGGTACCGCGTGGCCGCGGCGTCCAGGCCAGAGATGAAGGCCACGGGAATGCCCGCCCGCTGCAGCCACTTGGTGGCCGCGCCGTCGCGCACATGGAAGGCCTTCGTGTGGCCCGGTTCCCGGCCATAGGTCAGGGCGCCCGTGGTGAGCACGCCGTCGATGTCGGTGCAGAGCAGGCGGATCTTGGCAGCGCGCAGGTCCAGGTCGTCCACGGGAGTCTCCTTTACCAGCCTACCAACTCTGCCCGTCGGGCATGACCTCCGTCACGTTCCTCCCCTGAATTGCCAGTCCAATGGAAAGCTCGGCAGCTTGATGCTCCAATGGGTATACAGTTCCTTAGGGACGGTTGGCGGTTTTTTTGGGCTTGACAATAGTCAAAACTGAATGAACATAGTCGCATGGAGTTGATTCCGTGAATCACCAGCTCAGCAATCCCATGATCGACGAAGTCAGTGGCCTCTTCAGCGCGCTGGGGGACGCCTCCCGCCTGAAGATCCTGCGGTCCCTGCTCGACTCGAAGGAGCCGCTCAGCCAGGGGGCTGTGGCAGAGTCCGCCGGGCTCTCTCAGGCCAATGCCTCCAAGCACCTGGCCTGCCTGGTGCGGGTGGGCCTAGTGAGCCGGGAGCCCGAAGGCAACGCCGTCTATTTCGCCCCCGTCATGCCCCTGGTGGGGGACCTCTGCGAGCTGGTCTGCGGTCATGTGAGTGACCGGGCGCGGGTGATCTACAAAGCTTTGAAGTAAGAAAGACCGCGGGCCTCGGCCCCGGTTTTTTTATCCAGGAGTATTCCTTTATGAGTATTAAAAGAATATCGACTCTGGTGGGACTGCTGGCGGCCGGCGCGACCTTCGGCATGGCCCAGGAACCCCTGACCGTGGCCCAACTCATCCGGAAGGCCTGGACGGACCAGGCGGGGCTGCGGGCAGGCCAGGCCATGGTGGAGACTCGGCAGGCGGAAGCCGAGGGCTTCCGGGATCTCCGCCTGCCCTCCCTCACGCTGAATGCCTACGGGATCCGCACCAACGAGCCCATGATGGCCTTCGGCATCAAGCTGAACCAGGCCCGCATCGGGGCCGCTGACTTCAACCCGCTTACCCTCAACCACCCGGACGCCGTCGGCGCCTACGGCGGCTCGGCGGTGGTGCAGCAGCCCCTCTACACCGGTGGCCGCCTGACTGCCGCGAAGCGCGCGGGGGAGTACATGGCCCAGGCTGAGCTGGCCAGCCAGGAGCGCCGCAAGCAGGAGACGGCGCAGCTGGTCGTGGAGGCCTACTTCGGCACCCAGGTGGCGGAGCAGGCCCTGAAGTGGGTGGACGATACCCGCGCCTGGATCCAGGGCATGGAGGACTTCGTCGGGGCCCGGGTTGGGCAGGGGCTCATGCTTGAATCGGAGCTGCAGCGCCTCAAGGCCTTCCACGCCCAGGCGGATGCCCAGAAGGCCGAGGTTATCAAGCAGGTACGCTCGGCCCGGTCGGGTCTGGGCCTCCTGACGGGCACCGGTCCTGTGGAGGGTCAGCTGGCCACCTCTCTGGAGCCCACGGCTCCCACCGCGACGCAGGGTGCGCCCCTCCGCGGGGACCTGGTCGCCGCGGACCTGCAGGCCAAGGCCGCCGGGGAAGGCGCCAAGGCCGCCAGGGGCAGCCTCCTCCCGGAGGTCGGCCTCGAACTGGGCGCGGGCACGCTGCACCACTCCTGGTCCGAAAAGGGAAACTGGACCTGGGCTGGGGTCGGCGTGAAGTGGAAGGTCTTCTCCGCCCCCGACGCGGCCAAGGCCAAGGCCGCGCGAGCCCAGGAGCGGGCTGCCATCGAGATGCGCAACTTCAAGCAGCAGCAAGCCGAGCACGAAGTCCGCGTGGCCAGGGAGTCCGTGATCGCCGCGCAGGCCAAGCACGCTGCGGCCAAGGAAGCCCTGGCCGCCGCCGAGGAATCCAAGCGCCTGCGGGAGGCCCGGCACCGCGAGGGCCTCGCACCCCTCATCGAGGTGCTCGATGCGGAAGCCGCCATCCAGGGCGCCCGCACCCTCATCCTCCAAAGTCTGTTCGACCTTCGCGTCAGTCGCGCCGGCCTTGATCTGGCCACGGGTAATTCCATTGAAGGAGTGAATCCATGAAGACCGTTCTGTTCTCCCTGACCCTGGCTGGCACCCTGCTTGGAACCTTAGCCTGTGGCCACAAGGAAGCTCCTACCGCGGCGAAGGAACTGCCTAAGGTGGCCGTCTCGCTGGTGGCCCAGGGCTCGCCGGAGGGCGGCGCCTGGGTGGCGGCCACGCTCCAGTCCACCCGCACGGCCATGATCGCAACCCGCATGGCGGCCCAGGTCCGGCGCATCCTGGTCCAGGAGGGCCAGCGCGTGGCTGCGGGAGCCCTCCTGATGGCCCTGGGCGACGAGGACCTCCAGGGGCAGCTCAAGGCCGCCGAGACTGGCCTGGCCGTCGTGGAGGCCCACCATCGGCGCATCCTGGCCCTGCAGGCCCTGAAGGCCAGCACCCTCTCGGAGCTGGAGCAGGCCCAGGCCCAGGTGGCCCAGGCCCAGGCCGGCGTCACCGCCCTGAAGGCCAACATCGCCTACACCCAGATCCGGGCGCCCTTCTCGGGCCTCGTGCAGTCCCGGAAGGTGAACGAAGGCGACTTCGTCGGCCCTGGCATGCCCCTGCTGGAGCTGGTGGGCGACGGCGAGCAGGAGCTGGTTGCGAGTCTGTCGGAGGAGGAAGCCAAGGGCCTGAAGACTGGCTTCCGGCTGAAGTTCGAGACGGAGGGGATCCAGGGCGAGGCCCAGATCACGGGCCTGGCCCCCGGCGGTGACCCCACCACCCACAAGGGGACCGTGAGGGCCAAGGTGCTCAAGCCCAAAGGGCTCCGCCAGGGCTCCTTCGCCCGCCTGCTGGTGCCCGGCCTCCCGGCCGTCCCGGGGCTGTCCGTGCCCCGCACGGCGCTGATGCAGCGCGGTGAGCTCACGGGTGTGTTCATCGCCAAGGAGGGTCATGCGGAGCTTCGCTGGCTCTCCCTGGGTGAGGGCAGCGGCAGCTACCTGTCCGTGCGTTCCGGCCTGAAGGCTGGCGAGCAGGTCATCGATAGTCCCGGGTCCCTCCAGGACGGGCAGCCCATCGATCTGTCCAGCGGGGTGAGCCATGCCAAGTGACTCCCGGCTGGGACTGGCCGGAAGCCTGGCCAAAAGCTTCCTGCGCAGCAAGCTGACCCCCCTCATCGTCGGCGCCTCCCTGATCCTGGGCCTCCTCGCCGTGGTCCTGACGCCGCGGGAAGAAGAACCCCAGATCATCGTGCCCATGGTCGATCTCTACGTGCCCTACCCGGGCGCCAGCCCCAAGGAGGTAGAGAGCCAGGTGACCGCGCCCATGGAGCGCGCCCTCTGGGGCATTCCCGGCGTGGAGTACCTCTACAGCATGAGCCGGCCGGGCATGGCGCTCATCACGGTGCGGTTCAAGGTGAACGAGCCCCAGGAGCCCAGCCTGGTGAAGATCTACCAGGAGCTGGCGGCCAATCCCCAGATGCTGCCACCCGGGGCCATGAAGCCCATCGTGAAGCTCCAGACCATCGATGACGTGCCCTTCCTGGTCCTGACCCTGCATGGCCAGCCGGAGGGATCCGCGCAGACGCCTGGCCAGCTCCGGAAGGTGGGCGAGGTGCTAGCCCGGGAGCTGTCCAACGTGCCCAGCACGGCCCAGGTGAAGGTGGTCGGCGGCGCCCGCCGCATGGTCCGCATTGAGCCGGATCCGGACCGTCTGCGCTCCCTCAATATTTCCATCGGTGAGCTGCAGCCCGCCCTCCAGGCCGCGGAGGCTCAGCTGCCCGCAGGCACCCTGGTGGACCACGGCAAGCGGACCGAGCTCGAGGCCACGGGCTTCGTGCTCCAAGCCGCGGAGCTGCGGCGTCTGGTTGTGGGCGTCCGGAACCAGAAGCCTGTGTACCTGGCGGATGTCGCCCGCGTGGTGGACGCGCCGGAATCCGAGCCACCCCTTGTCCTCTTCGCCGAGGCGGGCCGGAGCGGCTTTGAGCCCGCCGTCAGCGTCACCCTCTCCAAGCGGGCGGGCACCAATGCCACGGCCCTGGCCGAGCAGGTGCTGGCCAAGGTGGAGGCCCTCCGGGGCAACCTCATCCCCCGCGACCTCAAGGTGACAGTTACGCGCAACTACGGCGAGACCGCCGGTGACAAGTCGAACGAGCTGATCCAGCACCTGCTCATCGCAACCCTCAGCGTCATCACGCTCATCCTGCTGGCCATGGGCTGGCGCAGCGCGGTGGTGGTGGGGATCGCGGTCCCGGTCACCCTGGCGCTCACCCTGCTCATCACCTACCTGTTCGGCTACACGCTGAACCGGGTCACGCTGTTCGCGCTGATCTTCTCCATTGGCATCCTGGTGGACGACGCCATCGTGGTGGTGGAGAACATCCACCGCCACATGCACCTGCCGGGCCACCGGAAGAGCTTTGCCACGGTGGTGATCGAGGCCGTGGATGAGGTGGGCAACCCCACGATCCTGGCCACCTTCGCCGTGATCGCGGCCATCCTGCCCATGGCCTTCGTGCGCGGGCTCATGGGCCCCTACATGCGGCCCATTCCCGTGGGCGCGAGCCTGGCCATGATCTTCAGCCTGGTCATCGCCTTTGTCATCAGCCCCTGGGCCAGCCTCATCCTGTTCAAGAAGGAAGCCCACCTGCCGGAGATCGATGAGTCCGGGCTGCACCCCGCCACGCCGGATAACCAGGCGCCCGAGCCCGTCCACGACTGGCAGGACAAGAACCCCGAGGTGGCTCCGGACACGAAGTTCACTGCCCTCTACCGCACGGTCATCCGCGCCCTGCTGTTCAAGCCTGCGGTGCGCTGGAGCTTCTTCGGTGGCGTCGTGGTGCTGCTGCTGGGGGCCATGTCCCTGGTGGGCATCGGCTGGGTGAAGGTGAAGATGCTGCCCTTCGACAACAAGTCGGAGTTCATGGTGCAGCTGGATCTTCCCGCGGGCACGCCCCGGGAAGATGCACTTGCCGTGGGCCAGGACATCGCACGGCGCCTGCTGAAGGACGCCACCGTCAAGGATGTGCAGGTCTATGCCGGCGAGGCCGCCCCGTTCACCTTCGTGGGCATGGTGCGCCACAGCTTCCTGCGCCAGGAAGCGGAGATGGTGGACGTCCAGGTGAACCTGGTCCCCAAGCACGACCGCAAGGAACAGAGTCACGACATTGTCGTTCGCCTCCGACCAGAGCTGGAGAAACTTTCGAAGCCCGCCGGGGCTCGGATGAAACTCGTAGAAATCCCTCCCGGGCCCCCGGTCATGGACACCATCGTGGCGGAGATCTACGGTCCCACCGAGGCCGAGCGGGCCCGCCTCTCGGGCGAGGTCATCAAGGCCTTCAAGAGTGTGGACGGCATCGTCGATGTGGACTCCACCCTGAACGCCACCACGCCCAAGATCAGCCTGGTGCTGGATCGGGAGAAGGCGGCCCTGCATGGCATAGCCCCAGCCCACGTGATCCAGACCCTCTACCTGGCGGGCCAGGGCCACCAAGCCGGGACCTTCCACGTGCTGCGCGGCTCCAGCCAGGTGCCTGTGATCCTGCAGCTCGCCCCAGAGAAGCGTCAGCAGCTGGACCAGCTCCTTCAGCTCACCGTCCCCGGCGCCCAGGGCATGGTCCCGGTGCGGGAGCTTGTGACGGTGAAACAGGGCGTGGAGGAAGCGCCCATCCACCACAAGAACCTGATGCCGGTTACCTACGTCATCTCGGACCTCGCGGGTAGCATCGAGAGTCCGGTCTATGCACTGGCGGCCCTCAACAAGAAGATCGACGCCATGAAGGGTACGGCCGGCACCCAGGTCCCGCGCCTGGGCTTGGCCCACCCGGAGAATACGGAGTCTCTGGCCCTCAAGTGGGATGGCGAGTGGCACATCACCTTGGAAGTGTTTCGGGATCTCGGCATGGCCTTCGCCGCGGTGCTGGTGCTGATCTTCATCCTCGTGGTGGGCTGGTTCGAGAGCTTCGAGGTGCCCTGGGTGATCCTGGTGCCGATCCCGCTCTCCCTCATTGGGATCATCCCCGCCCACGGGCTCCTGGGGGCCTTCTTCACGGCCACCAGCATGATCGGCTTCATCGCGGGGGCGGGCATCATCGTCCGCAACAGCATCATCCTGGTGGACTTCATCGAGCTCAAGCTGCGCGAGGGCATGCCCTTAGCCTTGGCGGTCGAGGAAGCCGGCGTCGTGCGCTTCCGGCCCATGCTACTCACGGCCGCAGCCGTGCTGGTGGGCTCCGCGGTCATGCTCAAGGATCCCATCTTCCAGGGCCTCGCAATCAGCCTCATGGCGGGTGAGGTCGCCGCCACCCTGTTGTCCCGCTTCGCTGTCCCCGTCCTCTACTACCTCGTTGCCCGCCGCGGCCGTGCCGCGGATCTGCAGCGCGAGGGCGCCCTCTCCCCTGCCCATCAACCGGAGTAACCCATGAACGTCGATCGCATCGTCCACACTGTCGCCGGCATCTTCATCCTGCTGAGCCTGGCCCTGGCGAAGGTCCACAACCCCAACTGGATCTGGTTCACGGTCTTTGTGGGCGCGAATCTGCTGCAGAGCGGCCTCACCAACTGGTGCCTGATGTCCAGCATCCTGAAGAAGCTGGGCGTGCCCGAAGGGGTCGGCGTAGGCTGCGCCCGATGAAGGCTACCGTGCTCCGCTTTGGCCTGGGCCTCATCGGCGGCGGCGCCCTGGGCTACGGCTGGCACCGTCTGGTCGGCTGCAGCACCGGGGCCTGCCCTCTCACCGCCACACCGCTGCGAGGCATCAGCTATGGTGCCATCATGGGCCTGCTCTGGGCCCTCGGGAGGGCCTGATGCTCGAATACTGGATCTACCTCATTCCCATCGCTGCAGTGGGCTACGTGCTCTGGAGTCGGCGCTCCGCGCCCGTGGGGGACCTGAAGGCCATGCTATCGCGAGGCGGAAAGATCGTGGACGTGCGCACCAAGGGCGAGTTTAAGGGCGCGCGCCATGGCCGCGCCATCAACATCCCCCTGGACCAGCTCGCGGCCCGGGCCAAGGAACTGGACCGCGCCAAACCGGTGCTGGTCTGCTGCGAGTCCGGCGCCCGCAGCGGCTCCGGGGTCGCGATCCTGAAGAAGGCCGGGTTCACCGAAGTGGCCAACCTGGGCTCCTGGCGGCGGATCGAAAGCCTGCTCGGGTAAGGGGCGCTGACTGAAGGGCGATTGCCTTCTATTAATTGCGAATTGAGCTCAGGGATGCGACTGGTGCCGGGCCACGATCCAGTCCACGACCTGGTCGAGGCTCATGGCGCTGGAGTCCAGCTCCGCCGCATCCTCGGCCCGGCGGAGTGGGGCCACGGCCCGGGTGCTGTCGGCCAGGTCGCGGCGCAGGAGATCCTGCAGCACGGCTGCTAAGTCTGGGGACTGCCCCTTGGCCTGGAGTTCCAGGAAGCGCCGCTGGGCGCGGGCCTCGGGACTCGCCGTGAGGAAGACCTTGCAGCATGCCCCGGTGAACACCACGGTGCCGATATCCCGCCCATCCACGACCCAGCATCCCCGGGCTCCGATGCGGCGCTGCTGGTCCACCAGCACCTCCCTTACCCGGGCGTCGGCGCTGACGGGGGTCACGAGTTGGGTGATGGCCTGGCTGCGGATCGCCTCGCTGACATCCTCGCCCGCGAGGAAGATGCGGGTGCCTTCCTGGCTGAGGTCCAGGAACTGCAGGAGGGCCTCCAGCGCCGGGCGGTCGGTCAGGGCGATCGCGGCCCGCTGGATGGCCAGGGCGGCGGCGCGGTACATGGCACCGGTGTCGAGGTAGTACCAGCCCAGACGCTCGGCGACCCATCGCGCGGTGGTGGACTTGCCCACACCGGACGGGCCGTCGATGGCGATCAGGGGAAGGGCGGGGGCAGGCATTCCATCATTCTGGAGGTCTGCGCCCCGCCGATCCATACCTACAATCCGAAGGTCTTGAGGATCTTTGGGTCCTTCTCGTCCTGGGCCAGGATAGTGTGGCAGGTGTCGCAGTCGCCCTTGATGGTCCGGCCGTCCGCGGCGGTGTGGCTGCCGTCATGGCAGCGGAAGCAGCCCACGGCCTCTTCGTGCCCGATGTTGTTGGGGTGCGTACCCCAGGTGATCTTCATCTCGGGGAACACGTTGCGGAGGTAGATGGCCTTCACGGCCTCGCCCGCGGCATCCACCTGGGCCCGCTTGTGCTTGAAGATCTCGGGGTAGGTGTTCCGGTAGTAATCAGCCAGGGCAACGGGGATCTTGGCGGCCGCGTCCTTCTGGTCGGGGTAGTCCACCTTCAGCAGCTCGACGGCCTTCTTCTTAATGAAGGGCAGGTCGGTGCTGATCCGCTTCTCGGCGAGCATCTTGTCCATGGCCCGGTCCGGCAGCTGGAAGGCGTGGGTGGGGCGGTTGTGGCAGTCGATGCAGTCCATTCCTCGGGTGGTGGCCTTGTCGAGCTTCTCCTTCGGGAGGTTCTTGAACTCGTCGGTCACGTATTCAACCGTCTGGCCGTTGTCGTCCCGGTAGATGACCTTGGGGATCTCCTGGCGGCGGCGGTCCGTAGTGATGTAGCTGATGCGCTCCATGGCGTCGAGGTGCCGCCCGTGGATGCCCGTGGTGCCGTTGGGTGTATGCCCGCCGATCTTCAGCAGGAGGATGCTGGTCGAAGCCGTGTTCGTCTCGTCATCGGCGAAGTGGGTTCGGACGATCAGCTTGTCGTTGGTGAACTTCTGCGGCCAGTGGCACTGCTCGCAGGTCTCGCGGGCGGGACGCAGGTGCTCGACGGGGCTGGGAATGGGGCGCGAGTAGGTGCCGAAGGCCACCGCGAACAGCTGGCGGGTGCCGGAGATCTTGGCCCGGACCAGGGCCGGGGCACCGTGGCCGATGTGGCACTGGGCGCAGCCCACGCGGGAGTGGGGAGAACCCAGGAAGGCCGTGTATTCCGGGCTCATGACCGTGTGGCAGGTCAGGCCGCAGAACTGGTTCGAGTCCATGTACTCCACGCTCTTGAGGCCGGCGGTGCCCATAATGCTGACGTTGATGAAGGTGAGGACACCGATGAGGGTGAGGAGCCGGCGCACGGCGGGCTGCTTGAAGTCCACGGCCTGCAGGGGCTGCGGTGCTTCGCCGGCGAGCCGGCGCTGGCGGCGGATCCGGAGGATGCCCAGAGGGATGAGCACCAGACCGGCGACGAAGAGCGCGGGCAGGATGAGGAACAGCAGGATGCCCGCGTAGGGGTGGACCGAGCGCGGGCTGGTGAGTTCCATGAACCAGAACCAGACCAACACGAAGGCAGAACTGGTGGTCAGGGCTGCGCCCGTGAGGGTTATCCAGTTGTTGCCCAGTTGGAAGGCCAGGCGGGTCAGGTCTCTGACGCGTTCTCCCAAACTCATGAACTCACCTCTGCGATGGGGTTGGTACCAATGACACTTGAGTGTGAAATGTCTTTCCTTACCCTAATTTCCTCCCAGGAACTCTGCAAGACGGCGATGCCGCGCCGCCCGATAAACCGTTTTGTATCAATCGGGGCTGTTCCAGGTTGTGACAGATGTCCAGGGCCCTTCAGCGCGGGGGCGGAGCCAGCAGTCGGAGGAAGCTTTCCCCATACTGCTGAAGCTTCTTCGGACCCACGCCGCTCAGGGCCAGGAACTCGGCCTCGGTGGCCGGTTGGAAGCGGGCCATCTGCTGCAGGGTGGCATCGCTGAAGATCACGTAGGCCGGTACGCCCTTGGCATCGGCGAGCCGCTTGCGCAGGGCCTTCAGCTCGACATAGAGGGCCTCCTCGCCCTCCACCGGGGCCTGCGTCAGCGGGGGCCGACTGCCCCGGGGTGAGCCGCGCTTGGCCTTGCCGGGCGCGGGAGCGGCGGCCAGGGGGTTCGAGCCGTCGCAGCTCTCGCAGGACGTGCCGCAGGGCTCCATGAGCTCGCCGAAATGGGCCAGCAGGGCCTGGTGGCGGCAGCGCGGTGACTCCGCGAGGCGGAAGAGGTCGCGGGTCTGCCGCTGCTGGGCCTGCGCCAGCTCGGCGTCGAGGCCCTCGGTGAAGCGGTCGTAGCTGAGCACGTCGCCCCAGCCGTAGAACATGATGCAGTCGGCATCGGCGCCATCTCGGCCTGCCCGGCCGATCTCCTGGTACCAGCCCTCGACGCTCTTGGGCATGTCGCGGTGGATGACGTAGCGGATGTTGCTCTTGTCGATGCCCATGCCGAAGGCCACCGTGGCAACGATGACGTCCACGTCGTCCCGCTGGAAGGCCTCCTGGGCGGTGGAGCGGGCGGCGCTGTCCATGCCCGCGTGGTAGGCCGCGGCGCGGACCCCTTCCGCGGACAGGAAGGCGGCGGTGGCCTCGACGCTCTTGCGGGAGAGACAGTAGATGATCCCGCTCTCGCCGCGTCGGGCGAGCACCAGCCGCAGCAGGGCCTCGCGGACCGGTGGCAGCCCCTCGGCGCCCTTCCGGTAGGCGCTCACCTTGAGGTTGGCGCGGTAGAAGGACCCCTGCACCTCGAGGGGCCGCCGCATCTCCAGCTGGGCGACGATGTCGCGGCGGACCTCAGGCGTGGCCGTGGCGGTGAGGGCCAGCACGGGCACATCCGGGAAGCGCCGCTTGAGTCCGGCCAGGGTCCGGTAGGCCGGGCGGAAGTCGTGGCCCCAGTGGCTGATGCAGTGGGCCTCATCGACTGCGATGAGGCGCAGGTCCACCTCCTGCAGGAGGTCGGCCAGGTAGAGGTCGAGGCCCTCGGGAGCGGCGTAGACCAGCTCCAGCTCACCGTTCTTTAGGGCGCGGATCCGCTCTCGGCGAGCCTCTGGGGTCAGGCTGGAGTTGAGGAACGTGGCCCGGAGCCCGGCCTCCGTGAGCGCGTCTACCTGGTCCTTCATGAGGGCGATGAGGGGCGACACCACCAGGGTCACGCCGCCCAGTAGTCGGGCGGGCAGCTGGAAGGTGAGCGACTTCCCTGCGCCCGTGGGCATGATGCCCACCACGTCCCGGCCCGCCAGCACGGCCTCGATGATGGCCCGCTGGCCGGGCCGGAAGCCGCCGTAGCCGAAGGTCTCTTTGAGCGCCGCCTCCAGGTCTGGGGGGGACTCCAGATCGGTGGCCAGCCGCCGGAGTGCGGCGATGGCCTCGACGCCGAAGGCGCCGGGGGCCTGCCTGTAGCGGGTCCGTAGCGCCTCCAGGCCCGCGCGGCAGACGGCCCGCTCACCCCGGGTGAGCAGGGACTCCAGCCGGCCAATCTCTTCCAGGATCTCGGACAATCAACATCCGCCGTCGAGGAGGGGCCCGATGGCGCTCCAGAAGGCCTGCATCTCTTCAGGCTTTCCGTAGGTGACGCGGACGTGGTTGGGCAAGCCGTAGGCGGTCATGGGGCGCACGATCACGCCCCGCCGCAGGAGTTCCTTGAACAGGTCCTTGGCGGGGAAGGCGCTCTCTAGCAGAACGAAGTTGCCGCTAGTGCCCGAGACCTGGCAGCGGTGCCGCGTGGCTTCCAGGTCGAAGCTGGCTCGGGCCTCGGCATTCTTCTGGCGGGAGAAGGCCTCGAAGGCCAGGTCCTGCACGGCCACTTCCGCGGCGACCTGGGCCAGGTGGTTGGTGTTGAAGGGACTGCGCACCCGCTCGATGCACCCCAGCAGCTCCTTGGAACCCAGGCCGTAGCCCATGCGCAACGCCGCCAGTGCGTGGATCTTCGAGAAGGTGTGGAGCACCAGCAGGTTGGGGCGCTCGCCCAGATAGGCGGCGGCGTCTGGGTAGTCTGCGGGGTCTTCGTATTCCGCGTAGGCCTGATCCACCACGAGCACGATGTCTTCCCGCAGCTGACGCACCAGCCGCTCGAGGGCAGCCTGCTCCAGGCGGATGCCCGTGGGATTGTTGGGATGCCCCAGGTAGACGAGGCGGGTATCTTTGCCCACGGAGCGCAGGACGTCATCCACGTCCAGCTCCGTGGCTGAAGCCTTGGACTCGATGACCCGGCCTCCCGCGGTCTGGGTGGCGATGCCGTAGATGGCGAAGCTGTGCCGGGGAATGACCGAGCTGCCCCCGTCCAGGAAGGCGGCCTTGGCCACCAGTTCCAGGAGCTCACTGCTGCCGTTGCCGAGGACGACACAACCCAGCGCCACGCCCTTGCGCGCGGCGATGGCCTTGCGGAGGTAGTGCCCGTCGCTGACCGGATAGAGGTTCAGCCCCTCGGTGTCGGACCCGGCGATGGCCGCGGCCACGCGGGCCTTGACGGCCTCGGTGGGACCCCAGGGGTTCTCGTTGGAGGCCAGCTTGACGATCCGGGTTAGGCCCATCTCCCGCTGCACTTCCTGGATGGGCTTGCCCGGCACGTAGAGGGGAATCCGTGACAGGTGCTCAAATCCATGGATGGTGGGAAGGCCTGAGTGCATCAGGCCGGCCGTTCAGACAGGACCTTGTCCACGATGCCGTAATGGAGGGCTTCTTCGGCGCTCATGAAGTAGTCGCGGTCCATGTCCTTCATGACCTTCTTCAGGGGCTGGCCCGTGTGCTTGGCGAAGCTCGCGGAGAGGCTCTCCTTCAGGCGCTGGATCTCCCGGAAGGTGATTTCGATCTCCGTGGCCTGGCCCTGGGCGCCGCCGCTGGGCTGGTGGATCATGATGCGGGCATTGGGCAGCGCGAAGCGCTTGCCCTTGGTGCCGGCGGCCAGCAGGTGCGCGCCCATGGAGGCGCACTGGCCGATGCAGTAGGTGACGATGTCGTTCTTCACGAACTGCATGGTGTCGTAGATCGCCAGGCCCGCCGTCACGCTGCCGCCGGGGCTGTTGATGTAGATCTGGATGTCCTTGTCGGGGTCCTCGCTCTCGAGGAACAGCATCTGGGCCACGATGGCGTTGGCCAC
>CAIMQW010000177.1 GCA_903843705.1 uncultured Holophagaceae bacterium
CGGAACCCCTCCCCACTCGGCTCCGAAAAGAGCCCTTCCCCGATCCCTTCTGGGACTTCAAACTTCATCTCGGCCATTGGCTCTCCTCGGTTGGTCTGTTTCGCAAACTCAAACCTACCGGAGCCAATGGCTTCCTTGTGACTCACCCCCTCGCCTCAGCTCAGGGGGAACTTACAGAAATTGGTGTACACGACCGACGGACGGGTGGAGGGCCTACAACTTCCTTGGGCCGGACTATGACCACGATGCACAGAAGGCTCCGGGCGGCTGGCAGAGCGCCCAGGTTCCGGCCTTCCGCTGGGTGAACACGGTTCTGGGCAACCTGAAGGGCAACATCCAAGGCGTGACCCGCTGGGTGAGCCGGGTCCACCTGGACCGCTACTTGGCTGAGTTCCAATACCGCTTCAACCGGCGCTTCGACCTCAAGTCGATCCTGCCCCGTCTGCTGATCGCTGCGGCCAGGACTCCGGCCATGCCACAAAGGCTGGTGATCATTCCCTGGGTGGTGAGGGCTGCGTAACTCGGATCTATATGAATCACTCGCCGAGTGATTTCTTTATGTGCCGATCGAAGTCGGATTCAAATTTTCGGTCCTGAATGATTCGATACTTCTCGAATTCACTCAAAGCAAAAGCTTTGGCGATCTCGTGCTTCACCTTTCCAGCATTGTCGAGCACATCACGCTCGTTGAACTGTAAGAAGGCATTCAGCTTGTCTGCCCAATCTTTCATGGTCATGGGGATATTGCGGTTAGCTTGGCTTTCTGCGTAATCCAAATACATACCAACAATTAAATCAAGCTCCTTCATTTCTTTGGCGACCAGATAGCTCTTGGCGATAATCACATCGGGCTTGAGGATCTTGCCGTGCGGGGCGTTCTTCCATGTGACCAAACCCATGTTTTCCTTTGTGCTATCCGCACGTTCGACAATTATTTCTGCCGCTGTATGCCCATGAACCGCGAAATGAAGCTTGTTTTGAACCGTAGCGAAGAATGCCTTGGTGGTTTCAGCATCCTCCTTGTAATCCGAAGCCGTGGCATAAATGTCGGTGATCTTCTGGTAGAACAACCGCTCGCTGGCACGGATTTCGCGAATCTCTTCCAGCAGATCGTCGAAATACTCTTTGCTGAAGAAGGTCCCGTTCTTGAGGCGTTCTTTATCCAACACATAGCCTCGAATGGCGAAATCCCGTAAGACGCTCGTGGCCCATTGCCGAAACTGGATGGCCCGCTCGGAATTCACCCGGAATCCAACAGCAATGATGGCGTCTAGGTTGCAGAAATCGACCTTCCGGTTGACCTGCCTGCCACCCTCATCTTGAACTATCAAGAAATTCTTGATAGTTGCCTCTCTCTGGATCTCATTCTGGTCGTAAAGATTGAGAAGGTGCTGGTTGATCGTTTGCACGGAGGCGTCAAACAACCCTGCCATCTGCTTTTGGGACAGCCATACGGTTTCGTCCTCAACCCGAACCTCGATCGTGCTTTCACCTGCTTGTTTGGTGAAGATCAGAAATTCCGCCGTGCTATTGCGGATCTGCCTGACCTCCTGCTTCTTCGTTTGGGTCGGTTGTGTGATGGCAATGTCGTCCCCGACGGGCTGAACGCCCTCCGTCTGCTCATGGAGGCTCTTGGAAGAACTCGAATCGGGGCTCGATTTGTCCTTCTTCTTGTTGGGATCGCCGAGATTCATGCTGGACTTCCTTTGCGAGATCAGAATTATCCCACCTTCAGCCATCACAAGCGGGGTGCCAAATTTTTCGAGGTGGCAGAGTCCGTGATAGAGCCTGCTCCTAATGCTCGTGCTCCCGTTTAGGCTGAGGCTGGCCGATAATCAGGAAAGATGATAAAGCTCATGTCGGTTGACCGCTTTATCGGTGTTCATCGGTGTTCTTCCTTGAACTACTTAAGGGTCTTCCACAGGAAGGCATAGGTCAGGGCGTTGAAGTGGGCCGCCTGGCGGTTGTCGGCGCCAGCGCCGTGGCCGCCCTCGGTGTTTTCGAAGTAGCGCACATCGGCACCCAGGTCCTGCATCCTGGCCATCATCTTCCGGGCGTGGCCGGGGTGTACCCGGTCGTCCCGCGTGGTGGTCATAAAGATGACCGGGGGATAGGCGGTGCCCCTCTTCAGGTTGTGGTAGGGCGAGAAGGTCTGGAGGTAGGCCCATTCCTCGGGCTTGTCGGGGTCGCCGTACTCGCCCATCCACGAGGCGCCCGCCAGCAGGTGCGAGTAGGCCTTCATGTCCAGCAGGGGCACCTGGCAGACCACGGCGCCGAAGAGCTCTGGATATTGGGTGATCATGTTGCCCACCAGGAGGCCGCCGTTGCTGCCGCCCACACAGCCCAGGTGCTTCACGGACGTGACCTTGCGCTTCACCAGGTCCTGGGCCACCGCAGCGAAGTCTTCATAGGCTTTGTGGCGGTTCTGCTTCAGCGCCGCCTGATGCCACCGGGGGCCGTACTCGCCGCCACCGCGGATGTTGGCCAGCACGAAGACGCCGCCCTCATTCAGCCAACCTGCGCCAAGGGTGCCGGCATAGGCAGGCACGTTGGAAACCTCGAAGCCGCCGTAGCCCGAGAGCAAGGTGGGGTGGGAGCCGTCCAGCTTGAGGTTCTTCCGGGCGACCTGGAAGTAGGGGATGCGGGTGCTGTCCGTGGAACTGACGAAGTGCTGGGTGACCTCGAGGCCGGTGGCGTCGAAGAAGGCGGGCGAGGCTTTTAATTTTTCAGGCGCCTTCCCGAGGCTGCCGTAGAAGAGCGAGTCCGGCGTGATGAAGTCCGAGACCTGCATGAAGTAATCATCGGATTGATCGGCGTCCACGGCCCAGGCCGAGGCGGTGCCGATGGCGGGGGCGCCCAGGAAGGGCTCCCGCTTCCAGGCGCCGGGGCCTGGCGTGAGGACGTAGAGCTTGTTCTTAACGTCATCCAGGACGTTGAGGATCAGGTGGTGCCGAGTCCAGGTGTAGGACTCCAGGGAGGTGGTGGGCGTGGGCTCAAAGAGCACGGTGAAGCTGCGCTCCCCGGCCATGAAGGGCTCGAAGTGCGTGGCGAGGAGGGACCCAGCAGCATAGGTCTTGCCCCCCGTGGTCCAGGAGGTCCTGAGCTTCACCATCAGCCATTCGCGGGCGACGTTGCTCTCGGCGTCATCAGGCACCTGGACCCGCTGAGGCACGCCGTCCTTGCCCAGCAGGTAGAGTTCACTGGTGAAGAAGGTGGGGGTGCGGGTGGCGAAGTTCCGCTCGAAGCCGGGCGTGTCGTCGTGCTGGACGCCGGCGGTCATGTCGGTTTCCCGACCCTCGAAGACGGTCTGGGCGGAGGCCAGGGGTGTCCCGCGGTGCCAGATCTTGGAGACCCGGGGATAGCCGGAGGTGGTCATCGAGTTCGGCCCGAAATCCGTGCCCACGAAGACCGTGTCCTGGTCGATCCAGCTCAGGTGGCTCTTGGCCTGGGGCAACTCAAAACCACCCTTCAGGAAGGCCTTGGTCTCCACGTCGAATTCCCGGACCACGGTGGCATCGGAGCCGCCCCTGGAGAGAGACACCAGGCAGCGGCGCTGCTCCGGCTTGAGGAACTGCGCGCCGTGCCAGACCCAGCTCTCCTTCTCGGCGGCGCCCAGGGCATCCACGTCCAGGACGATCTCCCAGGCGGGCTCAGCCTTGCGGAACTCCACCAGCGATGTGCGCCGCCACAGGCCCCGGGGGTGCTTTGCGTCCCGCCAGAAGTTGTAGTAGTGCTGCCCAGCCTTGGAGATGTAAGGAATCTTCGCCTCGGAGTCGAGGATCTTGAGGATCTTGGCTTCGCGATTCTTGTAGGCGGCTCCGCCCTCCAGCTCTTTGGCAGACTCGGCATTTCGGGCTTTCACCCAGGCCAGGGGCTTTTCGCCCGTGACATCCTCCAGCCAGGCGTAGGGATCGGCATTGGTGGAGAGCTTGGCGGGCATGGTTTTATTCTCCGGGAGCGCGGTCTGGCCCAGGAGGGGCAGGCCGAGTGCAAGCAGCAGGGCAAGGGGTTTCATGAAGTCCTCGGCTGAGTGGGAAGGGATTTCGGGCGGTGGGTCAGCGTGGGCCGAGTCGGGTGGCGAAGGCGCGAAAGAGGTCGCGGGCCGCCTCGCCGGCGGGACCCTTGAGGCCCACGAGGTTCTCGGGATGCCACTGCACGCCGAAGACCCAGCGGGCAGGATCCCGGGCCTCGAGGGCCTCGACGAGGGGGCCGGACCTTGCGTGGACGGTGTCCAGGTGCCAGCCCACGGCGACCAGCTCTGGCGCCACCTGCTTCACGGCTTGGTGGTGGCGGCTGTTCACCAGGAACACGTCCTCGCCCAGCAGCGCCCGGAGCCGGGAGCCCGGCGCCAGCTGCACGCGGTGGCGCATCTCGGGATGATCCTGTGTTCCGTGCTGATGGCGGGTCGCGTCGCAGTCGTAGTACTCCGGAACGTGCTGGATCATGCTGCCGCCCAGGGCTACGTTGAGGATCTGCTCGCCGCGGCAGATGCCGAGAATGGGCAGGTTCCGCTCCCAGGCCGCCCGGATCAGCGGCAGCTCGAAGGCGTCCCGGTCCTCGTCCACGTCGGCCTCACGGTGCACGGCGTCGGGGCTCTCCCAGCAGCGGGGATGGATGTCCGAGCCGCCGGTGAGCAGCAGCCCGATGGCCCCGTCCAGATCCGGCAGGGGGTCCCCGGGCGCCAGGAGGCAGGGCTCGGCGGCCCAGCCAGCACCTCTCAGGGCGGGGAGATAATGCTTCACCGCGCCGGACTTGTTTCTGCAGCTCACGAGGAGGTTTGAGTTGGCACTTGACATGGGTTTCGCTCGCGGGAATCCTCATCACCCTACCACCCCCTCAGATGGTCTGAGTCGACGGTGCGGCGGAGAGCTCCGCTGATC
>CAIMQW010000178.1 GCA_903843705.1 uncultured Holophagaceae bacterium
GCGCCCTCCTTGTGGATGTCGAGGAAGATCTCGCCGAGGCTGCCGTCCTCGTATTCACCGGTGCGCAGGTAGAGCTTGGTGCCGCCGATGGTGGCCGCCTGGGTGTAGCCGCCCCGGCGGTTGGGCAGTCGGCGGCGGTAGGTGCGCACCAGCTGCTGGGTGAGGGCCTGGGCCATGGCCGGGGTCTTCTCGGCGGGCGAGGCCTGCTCGTCCAGGAGGGTGTCCACGCCGTCCAGCAGGTCCAGGCTGGTGGCCATGGCCTGGCTCATCTTGGAGCCGTCGCGGTAGAGGGCCACGGCCTTGAGCATGAGCTGCCAGCTGGCCTCGTAGATGCCCCCGATCTCGGGCACGGTGGCTTCTGCGGGCAGGTTGATGGTCTTGCTGATGGCGCCGCTGAGGAATGGCTGGGCCGCGCCCATCATGCGCAGGTGGCCCATGGGCGCGATGTAGCGTCGGCCCACGCGGCCGCAGCGGTTGGCGCAGTCGAAGATGGGCAGGTGCTCATCCTTGAGGTGGGGGGCGCCCTCCACGGTCATGGTGCCGCCCAGGGCCGCCAGGAAGGTCTCGACCTGGCTGGCCTCGAACTGGCCCTTGAGGCGCTCGACGTCGATGGCGTAGGCCGCGTCGAAGGCGGTGGGGAGCTTCTGCTCCACCAGGGCGATCTCCTCCTCGGCCCAGCCAGCGCCCTTGAGCATGGTGCGGGTGATGCCGGGGGTGTCGTCGTTGAGCTGCTGCCAGCCCACCACGTGGCGCTCGATGTCCTGGATCTGGGTGGGGGAATAGCCCAGGCGGGCCATGGCCTCGGGGATGGCGCGGTTCACCAGCTTGAAGTAGCCGCCGCCCGCCAGCTTCTTGAACTTCACCAGGGCGAAGTCGGGCTCCACGCCGGTGGTATCGCAGTCCATGAGGAGGCCAATGGTGCCCGTGGGCGCCAGCACGGAGACTTGGGCGTTGCGGTAGCCGTGCTGCTCACCCAGGCTGAGGGCTGTGTCCCAGCTCTCGCGGGTGGCGTCCAGGATGCGCTTGGGCACCCCGGTGCCGCGCAGGCCCTGGGGGCGGATGGAGAGCTGCTCATACTCCGAGTCCGGCGCGTTGTAGGCGGCGCGGCGGTGGTTGCGGATGACCCGCAGCATGTGCTTGGCGTTCTTCTCGTAGCCGGGGAAGGCCCCGAGCTCGCGGGCCATCTCGGCGCTGGCGGCGTAGGCGTCGCCCGTGAGGATGGCCGTCAGCGCCGCGCACCACTGAGTGCCTTCGACGCTGTCGTAGGGGATGCCCATACGCATCAGCATGGAGCCGAGATTCGCGTAGCCCAGGCCGAGGGTGCGGAACTGATAGCTGAGCTGGGCGATGGACTCGCTGGGGAACTGGGCCATGAGTACACTGATCTCGAGCACCACGGTCCAGAGGCGGATGCCGTGCCGGTAGCCGGCCAGGTCGAAGCCGCCATCCTCCGTGAGGAAGGTGCAGAGGTTCAGCGAGGCCAGGTTGCAGGCCGTATCGTCCAGGAACATGTACTCGGAGCAGGGGTTGCTCGCGTTGATGGGGCCATCTTCGGGGCAGGTGTGCCAGTCGTTGATGGTGGTGTTGAACTGGATGCCGGGATCCGCGCAGGTCCAGGCAGCCTTGTTGACCTTCTCCCAGAGGTCCTTGGCGCGGAGCTTCTTGGAGGTCTTGCCGTCGATGCGGCGCTTCAGCTCCCAGTCGCCGTCCACTTCCAGGGCGCGCATGAAGGGATCAGGCACGCGCACCGAGTTGTTGGAGTTCATGCCGCCCACGGTGTAGTAGGCCTCGCCATCCCAGGAGGTGTCGTAGCCCTGCAGGTCGCGGGCGAAGTCGCCCTCGGCCAGGCGGCCCAGGCACTGCGTAAGGAAGGCCGCGGGGGCGCCGTCCCGCTTGGCGCGGGCCAGGGCCTTGCGCAGAGCCTCGTTGGTCTTGGGGTCCGCATCCTTGGTGGTGGAACCCTCCACGGTCTGGCAGATGGCGTCCCAGTGGCGGCGGATCACGGCGCTGCCGGCAGCCAGCATGGCGACCTTGCGCTCCTCGGTGACCTTCCACTCAATGAAGGCCTCGATGTCGGGGTGGTCGAGGTCCAGGCAGACCATCTTTGCGGCCCGGCGCGTGGTGCCCCCGCTCTTGATGGCGCCCGCGGCCCGGTCACCCACGGACAGGAAGCTCATCAGGCCCGAGCTGCGGCCGCCGCCAGAGAGGGGCTCCTCGGAGCCGCGCACCTTGGAGAAGTTGGTGCCCGTGCCCGAGCCGTACTTGAAGATGCGGGCCTCGCGGGTCCAGAGGTCCATAATGCCGCCGGGGTTCACCAGGTCGTCCGAGACGCTCTGGATGAAGCAGGCGTGGGGCTGCGGGCGCTCATAGGCCGAGGTGGACTTCATCATCTCGCCCGTGCGGGGATCCACGTAGCTGTGGCCCTGGGCCGGGCCGCTGATGCCGTAGGTGTAGTGCAGGCCCGTGTTGAACCACTGCGGCGAGTTGGGCGCGCACATCTGGTTGGCCAGCATGTATGTGATCTCGTCGTAGAAGGCCTGGGCGTCCTCGGTCGTCTCGAAGTAGCCGTGGGTCTCACCCCAGTGGCGCCAGCAGCCCGCCATGCGGTGGAAGACCTGCCGGGCGTCCTTCTCGCCGCCGTTCTGCTCATCGATACCCTTCCGGCGGAAATACTTCTGCGCCAGGATGTCCACCGCCACCTGGGACCAGGTCTCCGGCACCAGCACGTCCTTCGCCTCGAAGACCACGGTGCCGTCCAACTTGGAAATCCGGCTGGTCCGCGGTACGAAGGGGATCCCCTCCAGGGGATCGTGACCTGCCTTCGTGAAGTGGCGGGCGATCTTCATGGTCAGTCCTAGGTTCAGTATTATTGTTGGAACAAATAGAGGAGTGGGGGCGCTGTTCCAGAAAAGAAACAACCTTTGGAGGGGCAAGCAAAGCCACCCCAAAAAACGGGGGAATTTGCATACGACCTCTAGGGGTTGTGCCGGGAGTAAAGGATGCCCCCAAGATGTAGGGGTGTCAAGTGGTGGCGAGCGGATTTTGCCACCGCAAAAACAGCACCAATCACAGGTTCGCGAAGCGGGTAGGCAAGAGTGTTCAGGTTGGGGTCGGCGGGGTCCCTTTCGTGAGGCGCTCGGGCTCCAGGGCGACCCCGTGGCGGACCTCCCTCCTGCTCCGGAAGACGAGGGACATCAAGCCTAGGCAAATCTGAAAAATAGAAGATCAGGAGCTCAACAGTGGACTTCGTTGTCCCCGGATTTGGAGTGCCCCCGGGATGCTGGTTGGATGGGGAAGACTGCACCCAATACCCTAAGCAATGAAGCGTAAGCCTTCGGGAGGGGGTGGCTCCTGGGTGAGTGGGGCCTATCGGGAGGGCTTGAGAAAAGCCACGGCCCCCCAAGGGTTCAAGGCCATCGCGAGTCCTTGGAACTCTGCCCGAGTGGCGCCCAGGGGCCCATCCCGGCTAGGCTGAAGGCAAGCCGGGCCCCATGCATCGGGGTGCGACGAACCGGGTCAGATCGGAAGAAGCAGCCCTAAGTCGTTACGTCGAGTGCCGTGGCAAGCCCGGCCCTTTTGCGCCTGCGCAAAAGAGCCGGGCTTGCCATCGCTCGGACTGCGTCCTCGCCGAACCGCACCTGCTTTCGCTTTGCCTATCTCCGAATCGGCAACGCCGATTCGGAGCCAGCACGACACACTGGATACAACGAACAACCGGCGCAGGTGCTTCGCTGCCGGACACCGGGGCAGTCGCCGAGGATGCCGAGGTGGCTGAGGGCGAAGTCGTAGCTCAGGGGATCCTCGGGGTCGAGGCGGCGCAGGGCATCGGTGATCTCCCGAGCCATCTTGCCGTCGGGGGTGGCGCGCCGGCTGAGGCCGATGAACCGGGCGACGCGGGCCACGTGGGTGTCGAGGGGGATGATCAGCTCCCGGGCCGGAAAGCGGGTCCAGAGGCCCAGGTCAGGCCAGCCCGGTCGCACCATCCAGCGCAGGAACATGCGCCAGCGCTTGCAGGCGGCGCCTTCTTCGGGATCGGGCAGGGAGAACCGCGCGCCGTAGGTGGCGGGCAGCTCCACGCGGAGCCGCTGCACCAGCCGCGAGAGGGCCTGATCGGCGGACTCGTCGGAGCCCGGCAGCAGGTGGGCCTCGAGGCCCTGGCCACTCTCGCCGTGGAGGCGCCGCCAGGCCAGCAGCCACTCGGTCATGTCTGAGCCTGTGTGGAAGCGCCAGACCCAGTGCCGCAGCGCCCGCTGCAGCGCCTGCCGCGCCTCGGCTTCCGTGTGGGCCAGCAGCCAGTCGGCGGGGGAGGGACCCAGCGGTACCAAGGCGGCCTGGACGGCGCGGACCATGGGATCCACTCGCCCGTAGGCCAGGTGGGCAGCCACGAAGGCCGCCACCTCCCGGTCCAGGGGGTCGATATAGGTCAGGGGCACCCGGAGGGGGTCCTTCTCCAGGGCCAGTGCCGTGTTGTACTGCCCGCAGAGTGCGTCCAGGCGGGCCTTCAGGGTGCGTGTCGGGGTGCCCATGGGCTCCAGTGTCCCAGGTGGGATCTGGTCGTCACTGCGAATTAACGAGCTCGGTGCCTAAAATCACTATGTAAGTAAAGACGCAGCCGCTACACTCATGAGCGGTGGCCCGTGGCCCCTTTTGGAGCAGTAACCGCACATGATGAACCTGCGTGGCCTTGGAAACCTGGCGAAGATCCTCGAAGAAGCAGCGAAACCCGACTCCATCCTTCGGGAAGACCGTGAAAAGCCGAAGCCAAAGTTTCTGAAGAAGGGTGAGAAGGCCGGCAACATCCGGGTCATCGATCCCAAGCGGAAAGTGTGGTACCAGAAGCGCCTGAAGGAAGCCACCGCGAAGGCCACCGGCAGCGAAGCCAGCGAGGCTGCCTCGGGTCC
>CAIMQW010000179.1 GCA_903843705.1 uncultured Holophagaceae bacterium
CAATGGCTCTGGTTTCGCGTCACTGCCCCGAAGCGTTCCCCGGCACCGGGCAGGTGGGTCGGCGCCCATCTGCGGAATCTGCGTCATCTGTGGTTCCGCTTTTGATCTTGAACGGCTGGGGCTGAGCTTGGCTGATAACCGAGAAAGCTTTTTCGGTGGCTGCTGCCCTCGCGCCGAAAGGCCCCCTCGCCGGGCCTGGTTGCCGTGCGTTTTAAGCAATACTTAATCATTTTAATTATTTTAATTGACTATTTGGTTTCCCGCTTTTAGCCTTGGGTCTTCGGATGCAACCCCTAACCCCCTCCCAGGAGTCCCCATGACCAGGTCCTACCGCCCCGAGACCGTCGCCCTCCATGGCGGCCAGTCACCGGATCCCGTCACGCTCAGCCGCGGCGTGCCTATCCACCGCACCAGCTCCTACGTGTTCAAGAACACCGAGCACGCGGCGAACCTCTTCGCGCTGAAGGAGCTCGGCAACATCTACACGCGCCTAATGAACCCCACCACGGATGTGCTGGAGCAGCGCATCTCGCAGCTGGAGGGCGGCGCCGCCTCCCTGGCCGTGGCCTCGGGCACCTCCGCCATCTTCTACGCCATCATCACGCTGGCGCAGGTGGGCGATCACATCGTCGCCGCCAACAACCTCTACGGGGGCACCTACACGCAGTTCGATTCCATCCTGCCCGCCCTGGGCATCACCACCACCTTCGTGGATCCCAGGGACCCCGAGAACTTCCAGCAGGCCATCACCGAGAAGACCCGTGCCATCTACATCGAGAGCATCGGCAACCCCGTCCTCGAAGTGGCTGACATCGAGAAGATCGCCGCCGTGGCCCACCGCAACGGCCTGCCCCTCATCGTGGACGCGACCTTCTCCACGCCCTACCTGCTGCAGGCCATCGCGCACGGCGCCGACATCGTGGTGAACTCGCTCACCAAGTGGATCGGCGGCCACGGCACCGGCATCGGCGGCAGCATCACCGACTCCGGCAAGTTCAACTGGAAGGGCGGCCGGCACCCGCTGTTCACCGAGCCCGATCCCAACTACCACGGCCTGCGCTGGGCCCACGACCTGCCCGAGCCCCTGGCGCCCCTGGCCTTCATCCTCCGCGCCCGCACCGTGCCCCTGCGCAACCTGGGCGCGGCCATCGCGCCCGACAACTCCTGGCTCTTTCTGCAGGGGCTGGAGACGCTGCCCCTGCGCATCGTCCGCCACAGCGAGAACGCCCTGGCCGTGGCCAAGTTCCTGCAGAAGCACCCCAAGGTCTCCTGGGTGCGCTACCCGGGCCTGCCCGAGGATCCCAGCCACCCCCTCGCCAGCAAGTATCTGAAGAAGGGCTTCGGCGGTGTGGTGGTCTTCGGCATCAAGGGCGGCCAGGACGCGGCGGTGAAGCTCATCGACGGCATCACCCTGTTCTCGCACCTGGCCAACGTGGGCGATGCCAAGAGCCTCATCCTGCACCCCGCCAGCACCTCCCACTCCCAGCTCACCGAAGCCCAGCAGCGGGCCAGCG
>CAIMQW010000180.1 GCA_903843705.1 uncultured Holophagaceae bacterium
GCGCGGAGCTTTTCCAGTTCCTCGTCACTGAACGATTTTGGCCTTCCTCCCAGGCTCCTGCGTTCCACTTTGGCCATGCGCGCCTCCTGGCTGACACAGGGTTCGTATGGTTTTGGTGAAAGTCAAGTTATTTTGCAGACACCATCTAAGAAGGGGTAACAAAACCCAAGGACCCCGCGCGGGGACGTGGGGTTTTGTTACCCCTTCGATGCCACCGGTTGACCGTATCCTTGTCAGATGACTTTCTCCTGGCCCGCGCCTTCGCGCCTTGCGCTCATCCTGGTCCTGCTGTGGACGGCCTACGTGCTGCTCTGGACGCCGGGCCCCCTGTCGCTCCGCCTCCTGGGCCTCTATCCCAAGAAGGCCGGCTCCCGCCTGATCGGCTGGGTCGCCTGCCGCACCCTGCCTGTCACCTGGCGCCAGCCCCTGCTGGGGCGCTTCGCCGCACACTACGGGATCAACCTCCCCGAGGCCGAGCTCGCCCTCACGGATTACCCGAGCCTTCAGGCCCTCTTCACCCGCCGCCTGAAGCCCGGCCTGCGCCCGCAGGGGCCCGCCGCGCCCGGCTTCGTTAACAGCCCCGTGGACGGCCGCATCATCGCCAGCGGGCGCATCACGACCGGCCTAGCCATCCAGGCCAAGGGCCTACCCTACCGCGTCGCGGAGTTGCTCAAGCACGACCCAGGCGCCGCGCGCTTCGAGGGCGGCCACTTCCTCACGCTCTACCTCTCCCCCAAGGACTACCACCGCATCCACGTGCCCCTGGAAGGCGGGGTCAGCGCCGTGAGCCACGTCGAAGGGGAGCTCTGGCCCGTGAACGACGCCAGCACCGGCCATGTCCCACGCCTCTACGAGCGCAACCTCCGGGCCTCCTGGACTGCCCTGGGGACCGGTCCCTGCGAGGGCCTCGAGGTGGCCGCGGTGCTGGTGGGCGCCACCCATGTGGGCGGCGTGGTGATCGACGCCCGCTGGCTGGAGGGCAAGGCGCTGCCCCGGGACGGTGGCTTCCCCGTGCCCCTGCTGCCCTGCGCCCCCGGCGATGACCTGGGCGCCTTCGAGTTCGGCTCCACCGTGGTGCTGCTCATCGGCGGCCCCCGGGCCGCCGACTGGTCGCCCCTGCGCACGGACGGCGTGGCCCAGGTGGGCGAGCGGCTGGGAGCCTACCGATGAGCGACCTGGACCTCTTCCACCAGGATCCCCTCTGGGAGGAGGGCGGCGACCTCCCCGGCGCCCTGGAGGCCCTGTTCACCGCCGCTGGCGAAGTGCTCGACCTGCCCCGCCTGCGGGAGCTGACGGGACTCGGCGATGGCGCCCTCCAGCAGGGCATCGAGAAGCTGCAGGAGCGCCTGCAGGGTGCGGCGGGACTCCGGCTGCTGGAGGTGGCCGGCGGCTGGCGCATGGCCACCAGTCCCGTCTACCGGGAGATGGTCTCCCGCCTGGTGACCACCACCCGCAGCGGCCGGCTGACCCCAGTGCAGCTCGAGGCGCTGGCCATCATTGCCTATCGCCAGCCCGTCACCATCACCGAGCTGAATGCCATCCGC
>CAIMQW010000181.1 GCA_903843705.1 uncultured Holophagaceae bacterium
ACCACCACGCCCGGGTCCAGGGCCACCCACAGCTCCCCGCGGTGGCTGTGCCGCTGCAGGCTCAGCTTCTGCCCCGGCGCGCAGGTGAGGATCTTCACCGTGCAATTCGTGTTCAGCGCGTACTGATCAAACGAGCCCCAGGGCTTGTCCACGTGCAGCGTTTCTGGTCGTTTCATGGGAAACCTCGGTTGTTTCGTCTTTTCCATCAGCGGGAAGCGTACGCTTTCCGCTCTGAGAAGAGCTTCTAGAGGAGCTCGGTACGCCCCTCCGCCCTCAAGCGCTCCACGATGTCCTTCACACTCTGGGCCTGGTCCTTCCGCACCAGGAGTAGAGCGTCCGGCGTGTCCACTACGATGAGACCCTCCATACCGGCGGCGGCGATGAGGCGCGTGCCACCGAAGAAGGCGCTGTCCCGGGTGTTCAGCAGGAGGGTGTCGCCCTGAGTGACGTTGCCATCGGCATCGGGCGTCTGGAACTCGATGGCGGCGGGCCAGGAGCCCACGTCGGACCAGCGGAAGCGCGTGGGCACCACGGCCACGGAGCTGGCCCGCTCCATGAGTGCCACGTCGATGGCGACCTTGGGCAGCTGGCGGTAGGCGTCGGCCAGGGCCTCAGGCCGGGCGCCGGCGGCCACCCAGGCGTCGAGGGGCGCCAGCACCTCCGGCGCGTGCTGCTGCAGGCCCTGGCGGAAGTCCGCCAGCGTCCACACGAACATGCCCGCGTTCCAGTAGTGGCGGCCGGACTCGAGATACTGGAGGGCGACCGCTGCCGGCGGCTTCTCGCGGAAGGCCGTCACCTTGAGCACGGGACCCTGGCCCTCGGACTCGATGTAGCCGTAGCCGGTCTCGGGATAGGTGGGCTTGATGCCGAAGGTGACCAACTCGCGCCGGTCCGCGGCGTGGGCCACGGCGGCGTCCAGGTCCGCCAGGAAGAGCTCCCGGTCCCCGATCCAGTGGTCCGCCGAGAGCACCGCCATGACACCGTTGGGGATCTTCTTCTCGATCTCCACCAGGGCCAGGGCCAGGCAGGGCGCGGTGTTGCGGCCCTCGGGCTCGACGATGACGTTCTCCGGGGGCAGCTCCGGCAGCATGCGCCGGGTCTCCTCGGCCAGGTCCTCCGTGGTCACCACGAAGATGCGCTCCGGGCTCACGTGGCCGTCCAAACGGTGCACGGTCTGGTGGAGCAGGGTCTCGGCGCCGACGATGGCCAGGAACTGCTTGGGCCGGGCATTCCGGCTCCGGGGCCAGAACCGCGTCCCGCGACCACCGGCCATAACGACCGCGACAGTTGGATTCAACTCAGACGTGCCCGACATCAGGTGCCCCTTGAGAAAACCCCAGCCTACCGGGAAAGCACCGAGACCAGGATGCCCAGGTCCCCGGGCGGCAGGGGTTGGGGGTCCAGGACCCGGGACAGGGGCTGGGCCACGGCGGCGCCCGCCACCTCGGCCATGTAGAAACCCCGCTCGCCGCGGTCCAGGCGGCGCACGGCCTCGGCGCCCCAGCGGCTGCCCCAGATGCGGTCCAGGGCCGTGGGGCTGCCGCCCCGCTGGATGTGGCCCAGCACCACCACCCGGAGGTCCAGGGCGTGCTCCTGCCGGAGCTGCTCGCCCACGGCCATGGCCCGGCCCACGGTGTCACCCTCGGCCACCACCACGATGGAGCTGCGCTTGCCCGCGTCCCAGTGGGCCTTGAGGCGCGTCACCAGGTTCTCGAGGCTGTCCTCGGGGGACTCGGGGTAGAGCACCGCCTCGGCGCCGCAGGCCAGGGCCGTGTGCACCGCCAGCATGCCGGAGCTGCGGCCCATGACCTCCACCAGGAACAGCCGGCCGTGGCTGGAGGCGGTGTCCCGGATGCGGTCGATGGCTTCCACGGCGGTGTTCAGGGCCGTGTCGAAGCCCAGGGTCCGGTCCGTGCCCGGCAGGTCGTTGTCGATGGTGCCCGGGATGCCCGCGCAGGCTACGCCGTGCTCACGCATGAGGGCCTGCGCCGCGCGGAAGCTGCCATCCCCGCCGATGACCACCAGGGCCTCGATGCCGGCTTCCTTGAGGATTCGTGCGGCTTCCGTTCGGGTCTCAGGCTGATGGAAGGCCAGGCAGCGGGCCGTCTGCAGGATGGTGCCGCCGCGCTGGAGGATGTTGGCGCAGGCGCGGCTGGGCAGGGGCTCCAGGTCCCCTTCCAACAGGCCCTGGTAGCCGCGGAAGATGCCCCAGGTCTCATGCCCCAGGGCGTCTGCCTGGCGCACCACGGCGCGGATGGCGGCATTCATGCCGGGCGCGTCGCCACCGGAAGTCAGGACTCCAATCTTCACTTGGCCTTCCCCTTGGCGGGAGCTTTCTTGGTGTTCTTGCCCTTGGCGGTGCTGGCCTTGCCCTTCTTGCTCTTGACCTTGGCCTTCTTGCCTTTGGCCGTGTCCCGCAGGTGGGCTTCCGGCGGCGGCAGGGGCGGCGGCTCCACGATGCCGCGGGGCACCGGGGGCAGGTCGCCATCCGCGATGCCCTGGGCCGAGGCGCGCTGAGCGCGGGCCCGCAGAACCGGGTCCTCCTGGGGCTGGGCCGAGGCGACCAGACACAGGGCCAGACTGCCGGGGATAAGGATGCGACGGGGCATGGTCCCTCCAGGGGCCATTATCGCATCTCTGGAGTTCTATTCCCCAGCCTTCTTCGCGGCCTTCTCCTTGAGGGCCTTGGCGAAGAACTCGGCCACCACGCTGTCCGCATCGGGTTTCATCACATCGGCCATCTGAGGCTCGCGGCTCAGGATGTCCCGCCCGGAGGGAGCCATCTTGGGCAGGTGCTCGCTGGTGGGTTGCAGGCTCGCCAGCACGTAGTGGGAGACCTCGATGAGGCTGCGGCCCACGCGCTCGAGCTTCTGGCGCACGATGTCCTGGTACTGGTAGAGGTCGAAGGCGCCCTGGATGTTGTAGGCGCCGTTGTCCGCGTGGAAGCCGATCTGCTCCAGCTTCCCCGTAAGGGCTTCCAGGTCCCCCGAGGGTGGCATGAGCACTCGCAGGATGTCCTGGCACTCCTTGGCCAGGGTCTGGATCTCCTCGAAGCTGTGCTGGGCGACCTCGATCTGGTCCAGCACCCGCCCTGCACCTCCTTCCTGCTCTGCAGCGATCTGCATCAACTGGTCAGGGATGGCTTGGTTGTCCTGGGGATATTCGGGCATGGCAGGGCTCCGTGTCCGATCTATCGGCGGGTCAGGGGCAATCTTTGAATTCGTCCAGCCTGCCGGGCGCGATAAACTTGCTGATTGCGGGGTCTATCCCGGCCCGAATTTTCTCAAGTCCGGAGTTTTCATGACCATGCAGTCCGATCCCGCCCAGACTCCCGTCGCCGGGACCGCTCTGGCCGCTTGCCTCAAGCCCTTCCCCGCCTCCCGCAAGATCCATGTGGCCGGCAAGCTGCCCGGCGTGCAGGTGCCCTTCCGCGAGATCAGCCTCAGCCCCACCCGCGACTTCCAGGGCCAGCTCACCCCCAACGAGCCCGTGGTGCTCTACGACACCTCCGGCCCCTACACGGACCCCGCCGTCACCATTGACGTGGCCAAGGGCCTGCAGCCTCTGCGCCAGGACTGGATCCTGGGCCGCGGTGATGTGGAGGAGCTGCCGGGCGCCACCAGCCTCTACCGCAAGCTGCGGGAGCGGGATCAGGACCTGGACGCCATCCGCTTCCACGCCGACCGCAAGCCCCTGCGGGCCAAGGCGGGCTGCAATGTGTCCCAGATGCACTACGCCAAGCAGGGCATTGTGACGCCCGAGATGGAGTTCATCGCCATCCGCGAGAACCTGGGTCGCGAGGCGGCATGCCAGAAGAGCCGCATCACCCCCGAGTTCGTGCGGGACGAGGTGGCCCGGGGCCGCGCCGTCATCCCCGCCAACATCAACCACCCGGAAGCCGAGCCCATGATCATCGGCCGGAACTTCCTGGTGAAGATCAACGCCAACATCGGCAACTCCGCCGTGGCCTCCAGCATCGAGGAAGAGGTCGAGAAGATGGCCTGGTCCATCCG
>CAIMQW010000182.1 GCA_903843705.1 uncultured Holophagaceae bacterium
GACGAGCATGAGAATGCGTTTCGCAGCCATAGAGACCTCCTGTAGGTGGTGGAGCCGCCCCGACTATGCGCGTATGGACTCAAGCCTGCAGGTAAACTTCGGCGCCTTTCTGTACGACCGTCTCCGCCATCTCCTCCAGGCCCTTCTTCAGGGCCTCGTCCTCGTTGTATCCATGACTTTCTGCGTATTGCCTCACGTCCTCTGTAATTCTCATCGAGCAGAAGTGCGGACCGCACATGGAACAGAAATGGGCGGATTTGGAGCCCTCCGCGGGCAGGGTCTCGTCGTGGAATTCGCGGGCGGTGTCCGGATCCAGGGCCAGGTTGAACTGGTCCTCCCAGCGGAACTCGAAGCGGGCCTTGCTCATGGCGTCGTCCCAGAGGCGGGCGCCGGGATGGCCCTTGGCCAGGTCCGCGGCGTGGGCGGCGATGCGGTAGGCGATGACGCCGTCCTTCACGTCCTTCTTGTTGGGCAGGCCCAGGTGCTCCTTGGGGGTGACGTAGCAGAGCATGGCGCAGCCGAACCAGCCGATCATGGCAGCGCCGATGGCGCTGGTGATGTGGTCGTAGCCCGGCGCCACGTCCGTGGTGAGGGGACCCAGGGTGTAGAAGGGCGCCTCGTCACAGACCTCGAGCTGCTTGGTCATGTTCTCCTGGATGAGGTGCATGGGCACGTGGCCGGGGCCCTCGATCATCACCTGCACATCGTGCTTCCAGGCGATCTTGGTGAGCTCGCCCAGGGTCTCCAGCTCGCCGAACTGGGCCTCGTCGTTGGCGTCGGCGGTGCTGCCGGGACGCAGGCCGTCGCCCAGGGAGAAGGCCACGTCGTAGGCCTTCATGATCTGGCAGATGTCCTCGAAGTGGGTGTAGAGGAAGTTCTCCTGGTGGTGGGCCAGGCACCACTTGGCCAGGATGCTGCCGCCCCGGCTGACGATGCCCGTGACGCGCTTGGCGGTCATGGGCACGTAGCGCAGGCGCACGCCGGCGTGGATGGTGAAGTAGTCCACGCCCTGCTCCGCCTGCTCGATGAGGGTGTCGCGGAAGATCTCCCAGGTGAGGTCCTCGGCCTTGCCGTTGACCTTCTCCAGGGCCTGGTAGATGGGCACGGTACCGATGGGCACGGGGCTGTTGCGCAGGATCCACTCCCGGGTCTCGTGGATGTTCTTCCCGGTGCTGAGGTCCATGACCGTGTCGGCGCCCCAGCGGATGGACCAGGCCATCTTCTCGACCTCTTCCTCGATGCTGGAGGCCACGGCGGAGTTGCCGATGTTGGCGTTGATCTTCACCAGGAAGTTCCGGCCGATGATCATGGGCTCGGCTTCCGGGTGGTTGATGTTGGCGGGAATGACGGCGCGGCCCCGGGCCACCTCGTCCCGCACGAACTCGGGGGTGATGCGGCTCTTCTGGCCCGCGGCCTCGCGGCCCAGGTTCTCGCGGATGGCGATGAACTCCATCTCGGGCGTGACGACGCCCTGCCGGGCGTAGTGCATCTGGGACACATTGCAGCCCACCCGGGCCCGCAGGGGCTTGCGGTCGGCGTGGAAGCGGATGGCGTCCAGGTCCTGATCCCGCTCCCGCAGCTTGCGGTAGAGGCTGGTGGCACCCGGCAGCTCCTCCACATCACCGCGCCCGAGGATCCAGTCCTGGCGCAGGGGCTGGAGGCCCTTGGCCACATCGATGGTGACGGCGGGGTCTGTGTAGGGGCCGGAGGTGTCGTAGAGCACCACCGGCTCATTGGCCGTGAGGTTGCCCGCGAAGTCGCGGGTGGGGCTGAGGCTGATCTCGCGGAAGGGCACCTGGACCCCGGGCAGCTTGCCCGCCACGTGGATCTTGCGGGAGGCGGGGAAGGGCTTGAGGCAGGCGGCCAGGGCGGTCCCGGCTACGGGAGTCTGAGCGGGATCTGACTGCATGGTCATGAAAACTCCGGACTTGAGAAAATTCGGGCCAGGATAGATCCCGGAATCAGCAAGTTTATCGCGCCGGGGCAGGCTGGACGAATTCAAAGATTGTCCCCGACCCGCCGATAGGACGGGCACGGAGCCCTGCCATGCCCGAATATCCCCAGGACAACCAAGCCATCCCCGACCAGCTGATGCAGATCGCCGCCGAGCAGGAAGGAGGCGCGGGGCGGGTGTTGGACCAGATCGAGGTCGCCCAGCACAGCTTCGAGGAGATCCAGACCCTGGCCAAAGAGTGCCAGGAGATCCTGCGGGTGATCATGCCCCCCTCGGCAGACCTGGAAGCCCTCACGGAGAAGCTGGAGCAGGTCGGCTTCCATGCCGACAACGGCGCCTACAACATCCAGGGCGCCTTCGACCTCTACCAGTACCAGGACATCGTGCGCCAGAAGCTCGAGCGCGTGGGCCGCAGCCTCATCGAGGTCTCCCACTTCGTGCTGGCGAGCCTGCAACCCAACAGCGAGCACCTGCCGAAGATGGCCCCCTCAGGGCGGGACATCCTGCACCGTGAGCCCCAGATGGCCGACGTGATGAAGCCCGACGCGGACAGCGTGGTGGCGGAGTTTTTCGCCAAGGCCCACAAGGACAAGGCCGCGAAGAAGGCCGAGGGATAGAACCCCAAAGATGCGATAATGGCCCCTGGAGGGACCATGCCCCGTCGCGTCCTGTTCATCGGCAGTCTGGCACTAAGCCTTGTGGCTGCAGCCCAGCCCCAGGAGGACCCGGTCTTGCGGGCCCGCGCCCAGCGCGCCTCGGCCGCGGGCATCGCGGATGGCGACCTGCCCCCGGTGCCGCGCGGCATCGTGGAGCCCCCGCCC
>CAIMQW010000183.1 GCA_903843705.1 uncultured Holophagaceae bacterium
AGCACCACAGGCTGGGGAGGCGCTCCTGCTGACCAGGCCGGGCGAGGCCCCCTGGAGCATCAGCGTCGTGGGCCCGGCGATCTGCCTCGAGGAGGCCAGGCCGGCACACATCTGGACGGCAGCGGCGATGCACCACTCAGGGATGGCCTGGTCGGAGTGGATGCCCACGCCGACCTGATGGAGCTCTTCGACATCATCGAGAAAAAGAAGGCCGCGCAGGAGTCGCCCAAGCAGGCCCAGGCGGTGGAGCCGGCGCGACCAGTTCCAGCTCCGAACCCCACCGAGGTGGTGAGGGCCGAGGTGGCAAAGGCGGCCCGGCAGCCCAAGAGGTAGCGTTGCCACTGTAGATGTGCCAAAAAATGTCCAGTCCCATTGCCGATAAGGGCGACCGGCAAGGGGCTGCGGCGAAAAAGGGCGTTCCAAGAACCTGGATCCGTGAGGTTTTGAGGAGCGTGAGCAATCGGGTGCTGATTTGCTCGATGACAGGAGCTTCTGGACCGATCTGAAGGTGCTTTTCTGATCCGGATCCACCCTCGGCAGACCCAGGTGGTTTCATGGGCCACCAGTTGGGTCTCATGGCTGAGCCTTCGGCCCACCATGACTTCTCCTACCGATTTTCAGGTGTCGTTGCCGCTCAGGCGGCTCGCGCCAGGCTCGCCCAGAGTTCCAGGTAGGCCGCCCGCCCGAACAGGTCACGCCCCAGGTCCAGCTTGAGTTGGTTGGAGCCGGTCAGGATGCGGGCTGGCACGTAGATCAACTCCTGGATGATGGTCCGCAGGCGACGGCGCTGGGTGGGATGGCGGTGGCGAAAGACTCGCTTACCCAGAATCCCAAGGAGCCGGAGGGCGTTGTAGGCCAGGGTTCCCAGGCGCAGGACAAGGGCGTTGGTCTTGAAGGACCCGCTGGGCATCCGCTCAAGGTCGAGTTCGCTTTTGATCTCGCTGTGATACTGCTCGGCGGTCGCATGTTGGCAGTAGAGTTCCACGATGTCGGCTTCGGGCAGGTCGAGGCTGGTGACCCAGGTCTCCACCTCAAAGACGATCCAACGCTTCACCAGCAGTCGCTGACCTGCTGGCACATCCTTCAACTCCCAGCCCAGGCGCTTGGTGACTTTCAGGATCCGCCGGACCTGGACTTCCTTACCCTCGAAGCTGCGGGTCTCGAAGCGGCTGAGGTAGGCCACGCGGCGGTTCCTCCCGATCCGCTTCCAGGCTTGCTTTGGTAGTGCCTGGGCTTCGGCCTGCCACCCATCCCAACGCAGATGAGCCAGGTTGCCTTTGATGAGGAAGTCCGAGCCCTCCTCCCGTAGCAGGACATAGTTCTCGGACGCATCGAAGGCGGCATCCATCCGGGTCAGGATCCCCTCGATGCCCAGCGACTTGAGGCGGCGGATCGAGGTGCGCAGAAAGTCGGGCGCTCCCTTCTGGCTGTGCTGCTTGCCAGGACGGAACGCCTCGTTGATGCACCAGCCTTCCATCCCAGCGAAGGCGAAAATGGGGCAGAAGCCATCCACGCCGGGCATGTAGGTCCGCGACACACCTTCCTTCCGGGTCTTCCCGTTCTCCTGCGGGGTTGTATCCACATCCAGCGGCACATGCCCGGAGAAACATCGCGTGAAGGGGGCCTTGCTCCTGGCGAGGAGATCCAGGCTTGCCTGACCCGCGAGTGTGAGGGCCTCATGGCTGTGGCCATCAGCCAGGTTGTCGAGGTGCTGCCGTACAGTTTCCGGCGAAGCCACGGCTGAGATGCGCAGCGCCTTGCCCACCCAGCTTTTCCCGTGCCAAGGCCGGATGGCTTCAAAGTCGCTCTTGCCGGTGGCCAGGGAAGCGACATAGGTGAGCAGCACATCGCCCCAGGGGATGCCATCACGCCTCTTGGTGAAGGCAGCGGTGAAGGAGGACCGGAAGTCCGTACACCGCTCCAGCAGATTGCCCAGCAGAGCAATGCCGCCCACGCCGGTCAACGCCAGCCCTTCCGAAGCCCGAACATTGATTCCGACCATGTCGCCCACCCCACCGCCGCCGTGAGGTTGGCAGACAGCTTGGATACGTATCTATTGCAGACATGGTTAGGGTTGTATCGCCATTCAGTGAGTTTTGGCTGCGCGAATTCAACGCTTTCAACCCAGCACAGAACCCAATCTCACTATGAGACGACGGGTGGCCGATGAATACCGATGGCTTGGTCGCTTTTTGACCATGCTGAGCTTTTCTCTGCCTTCAAGTCAGGCGACGCCCTTTGAGGCTCCGCTTGATCCCCTCCATGGATGACGCTGTTTTGCGAAGAATCGAGGCCGCTTGACTCCCGCCCCGGCTTCCCATCTTCGAAACCTGGTTCGCTCTTGGCTGCCTAGGGTGGTGCTGGCTTGCCTCCTGCTTTTCCCACTACCGGCTTTCGGTGCGGAGGTAGTAAAAATCGGTGTAATGGCTTTCCGCCCAAAACCGCAAACCTTAGCGCAATGGCAACCTCTGGCGATCGCGCTGAAACAGGCCCTGCCTGGCCATGATTTCGTGGTGGAGGCTTATACCTATCCAGAGTTGAATGAGGCTGTCGCGCAGCACAAGGTGGATTTTGTTCTGACCAATCCTGGACATTATGTGATGTTGGCCCAGAGCGGCTGTGTGTCAGCGCCCCTCGCGACCCTGGCTATCAAGGAAGCAGGGCAACGGGCTTCCTTTTTCGGCGGAGTCATATTCACCCGTGTGGGACAAACTGCAATTGCCACACTGGAGGATCTCAGGGGCAAGGCGATCGCCTCACCCAGCACGGAATCCTTGGGTGGCTATCAGGCGCAAGCCTTCGAACTCAGCCAGATTGGAGTTCATCTGCCCCAAGACTGCAAACTCATCACCACGGGTATGCCTCATGACACCGTGGTAGAGGCCGTGCTTTCGGGCCGTGCCGAGGTCGGCTTCGTGCGCAGCGGTTTGCTGGAAGGCATGGCTCGCAACGGCAAGCTGGATCTTCAGCAGATCAATATCATCAACCGCCAGAACCCCGCGAATTTTCCGGTGCAAGTCTCCACCCGACTCTACCCGGAGTGGGCGTTCAGCGCCCTTCCCCAGGTTGATGAGAATCTGGCTCGGCATGTCGCCGCAACCCTTTTCCTGTTGGAGGAGAATCCCGCCGCCACGACCGCCATGGGCATCCACGGCTTCAGTATTCCCGCCAATTATGGTTCGGTGGAAGCGCTGCTGCGAGAGTTGCGCCTGCCGCCCTTCGAAGCCGCGCCTGTGTTTAGCCCCAAGGACATCTGGAACCTCTATCGCTGGCAAATCTATGGCGCTTTGCTGGTCGCAGGGCTGATCGTTTGGCTTCTTGTCCGCTTGCAACTGGCCAATAGGAGACTTGGTTCAGAGCAACGGCTCGTGCTTCTGCGCCAACAACAACTACAGGAGAGCGAGGAGTCCTACCGCCGCCAATTCACCGACAACACGGCCATCATGCTGATGATTGATCCGGGTGATGGTCGGATCCTCGAAGCCAACGCCGCTGCCGTGTCCTACTATGGCTATTCCAGGGAGCAACTACTGGCCCTGCGCATTGCCGATATCAATACGCTGCCTCCCGGTAGGGTCCAAGCGGTACTGGACTCGCTCGGTGTCACCCAAAGTGAGCGGTTTGTGTTCCAGCACCGACTGGCCGACGGTTCTCTGCGTGATGTCGAGGTTTCAGTCAGCAGGATCCAGATGGGCAACCACCAGGTCCTGCATTCCATCATCCATGACATCACCGAGCGCAAACTGGCCGAGGCCACTTTGCGGGCGAGTGAGGAGCGAAACCGGGCGATCACGGAATCTGCGCACGATGCCATCGTGACCTCAGGCCAAGCAGGTAAAATCATTGGCTGGAACCATGGTGCTGAGACCCTATTCGGTTACTCGGAAGCCGAGGCCATGGGTCAACCCCTGGCCATCCTCATCCCAGAGAGATACCGCGAGGGGCACCTTGCAGGGATGCATCGCATGGGGACCGGCGGGCCGCAGCACATCATCGGCAAGACTGTTGAACTTAGCGGGTTGCGCAAGGACCAAAGCGAATTCCTGCTGGAACTCTCACTCGCCAGGTGGGAAACCGGCACGGACTGGTATGTCACAGCGATTATCCGCGACATCACTGAGCGCAGGCAGGCAGACGAGTCACTGAGGGTGAGCGAACAGCAATTATTAATGGCGCAGCAGATTGGTCATGCAGGTTCCTGGGTCCATTCCATCGGGACAGAAACAATCTGGGGCTCAGCCGAGGGTTTTCGCATATTCGGATTCCCCCCTGTTGCGGGGGAAATCCCCATCGCTGCTATCGAAGCTTGCATCCAAGAGCGCGAGCGTGTTCACCAGGCCCTTGTTGATCTGATTGGCATAGGACGAGAATACAACCTTGAATATGCAATCAAACCCGCAGACGGGTCTCTCCCGAAGACCGTATTGTCGGTCGCCAATCTCGAAAGGGATGCACACGGGAAGCCCATTAGGGTTATGGGGTTCGTGCAGGACATCACTGCACGCAAGCAGGCCGAAGTAGCACTGCGCGAATCCGAGCAAAATTTTCGCGGCATGTTTGAGAATTCGGCTGACGGAATCCTGCTGGTCAGCCTGGATGGCCATGTCCGCGATGCCAATCCAAAGGCATGTGTAATGAATGGCTATACGCACCACGAATTCATCGGCATGCATGGTAGCGAATTCGTCCATCCGGAGCATGTCTGGCAATTTAGAGATTCAATTGCTGCAACGCAGGCCGGGGAAACCTACACGGCGGAATCGATTAATTTGCGTAAGGACGGGACACCGCTTCCGATTGAAGTACACATAACGCCATTCACCCATCATGGCGAATCGGTGTTGCTTTGCAACATCCACGACATCACCGAGCGCAAGCAGGCGGAGGAAAAGCTGTCGAACAATGAAAGGCGTTTAAAGTCCATCTTCACGGCCATGACTGAAGGGTTTTCGATCCAGGAAGTGGTCTGTGATGAAACAGGAAGGCCCTGCGACCTTCGCTTCATCGAAGCCAACCCCGCCTTTGAGCTTCAAACGGGTCTCAAGAATGCAGACGCCCTTGGTCACACACTTCTTGAGTTGTTCCCACAAGCTGAGCCTTATTGGATCGAGCGATATGGGAAGGTGGGGCTTACGGGAGAACCCACCCACTTCGAAGCCAATTTCGGGCCTCTTGGCAAATGCTACCAAGTGAGCGCTTTTCAAACAGAGCCAGGTCGGTTTGGAACATTGTTCACAGATATCAACGAGCGCAAGCAAGCTGAAGAAGAGAAAGCAAAACTCCAGGCCCAGCTTCAACAATCCCAAAAAATGGAAAGCCTAGGTACCCTGGCTGGCGGCGTGGCCCACGACATGAACAACGTGCTTGGTGCCATCCTTGGTCTGGCTTCGGCCCACATCGGCAGCCAGCCCTACGGCAGCCCCCTCCATCAGGCCCTCGACACCATCTGCAAAGCTACCGAACGGGGCGGCAAGATGGTCAAGAGCCTGCTGAGCTTTGCCCGTCAAAGCCCATCTGAGAACAACAAGCTTGATCTGAATGCGATTCTCCGGGAGCAGGTCGCCCTTCTGGAGCGCACCACCCTGGCGAAGGTTCGCCTAGTGATAGATCTGGAGGCGGACCTGCGGCCTATCCTGGGTGACGCCAGCGCCCTTACCCACGCCTTCATGAACCTCTGTGTCAACGCCGTGGATGCCATGCCGGAGAACGGCACCCTCACCCTGCACAGCCGCAACATCGACAACGACTGGATCGAGGTGGTGGTTGAAGACAACGGCATGGGAATGCCCAAGGAGGTCCTGGAAAAGGCCATGGACCCCTTCTACACGACCAAGGGAGTTGGGAAAGGCACCGGGTTGGGCCTGTCCATGGTCTTCAGCACCGTTAAGGCTCACAGGGGGCAGATGTCGATTGAGAGTGAGCAAGGCAAGGGCACTCGCGTGATGCTGCGCTTCCCCGCCTGCGTGCAGGAGACTCCGGTCCAGGCGGCAGCACCGGTGGTTGTAGAGGCTACGCAGGCCCCTCAAAAAACCATGAAGGTGCTGCTGGTGGATGATGATGACCTGATCCAGAGTTCCATCCAGGCAATCCTGGAAGTCCTGGGCCACACGGCGGTGACCACTGCCCAGAGCGGCGAGGAGGCCCTGGCAATGCTAGAAGCAGCGCTTGAGGTGGATCTCGTCATCCTGGACATGAACATGCCTGGACTGGGCGGGATCGGGACGCTACCCCGCCTGCGTGCGTTGCGCCCAGAGGTGCCCGTCCTGCTTGCGACTGGCCGAGTCGATCAGACAGCGTTGACCTTGGCCTCGGCTCATCCTGGTGTTACCTTGCTGTCCAAGCCCTTCGGGCTGAGGGAACTCCAGAAACAAATCGAATCCCTTGGCCTGGGGTGATCGGCGCGTTTTCACAGGTGCTGTGATTCTGGGCAATAGGGCTTGATCATCATTCCTGATGACATAGCTCGCCTTGAATCAAGTTCAAGTCGCCGAACCTCACGGATTCAGGCTGTTATATGCCGAGATTGATCGCTCAGAAAGATTCTTAGACATTTGTTCCAACAGCGGAGTCAACTTTGGCGCTGCCCCCTTGCAGAGAGGGATCCGACTCACCCCTTTGGGTGACACCCCTTCGCGAGGGGAAACCCGGAGGTGTCACGCCCTTCCTAACGGTATGCCTGGAGGCGACCATGACTGAGGAATCGAGCACAACCTACAGTGGCTATGGGGTGAACTTCTGGCGCAGTTGTAACCAAGACACTACCGCCTGTACCTCCTGCTTCAATCAGGACCAGGACCAGGCCGCTGCGCCCAGGTCGGCTGGGAGACTCTTCCGGAGTTCCCATCCCCTGCGTGGCGCCTGGGCCCGAAGCGAGGCCCTCCGATACGAGCACCTGGCGGTGAGGGAGGGGCAGACCCTCCGGCTCTTCGCCAATTCCATGAGCGAGTTCTGGGAAGACAAGCCGGTGCTGGACGGGCCTCGGCGGGCTGCCCTGGAGACAATGCAGGAGACCCCGCATCTCGCCTGGATGGTCCTGACCAAGCGACCCGAAGCTATCCTGCTGCTGCTGCAGAGGGCCCTTGATCAGGCTCAAGCGGAGAATGCCCGCTGGCCCACGCCAGCAGGTCACCACTTTGTGCACTGGCTCCAGGACTGGCTGGGTGGCAACCCCCCGAAGAACATCTGGCTGGGCACGACGATCGAAGAGGCCGCGGGCGCCGAGCGCCGCATCAAGGCCCTGCTGAAGGTGCCTGCGGCGGTGCGGTTCCTCTCCTGTGATCTCTGCTGTCCCTGGACGACCATGGGGTGCAGTACGCATTACTACCGCTCGGCGACGGAGGGAGCTGCCTATCGGTGGCTGGCCCACGGCCCCACGGCGGAGACCTTCCTGGTGGGCGTGCTGGATTACCTCAACGCGCCTAAGCGGCGTGCCGCCTCCTGAGGCGAGGCGGTGCCTGCGGCTAGGTGACCCCGATCAATCCTGAATGCAACGGTGCCGGTGAGTGCATGGACGCTCAGACTGCAAAGACGATCATTGGCCACGACCGGGCCCTCTTCCTGTTCACCCTGGGGTGGCTGGTGGTAGCAGAGGACATGGCTGCACGGCTGGTCTCCTCGGGTTACTTCGTGGACGAGAAGGCCCTCCTGGACCCAGCCAGCGAACCCCGGCGGAAGGGCCTGCCCGTCATTGAAGTGGCGGGTGTCGCGGGCCTGTTCTTCCGGCCTTCCGCCGTGCTGGGCTTCATGAAGGCCCAGGCCCCCCCCCGCGCGGGAGTCCGGGCCAGCCAACGACCAAGCCCGTCGGTGGCCGTCCTGAGGCAGAGCCCGGTGCTGTGAAGAACAAAGGTCCATCCGGGAATTTCGGGGAAGAAGAACCGCCAACCGCAGAGAACGCAGACAGCGCAGCGGCGCCCCGGGATGGAGCCAATGCCAGGCGCAACCCGACCCAGGACCCTTGAGCACCGTCCATCACCGGTCATCCGCGGCTGAAGCACTTTCCCCCGAGTTTCACCATGCCCGGAGGTGTCCCTTTGCACGCTGCTTTCCTCTGCGGTGAGAGCTCTTTCCCAAAAATCCTGGAAGATCCTTAAAAATCACCTGGTCACGGTCGGGTTGACGCAGGTCAGCGGCAGCCCGCCCTGCAGCACGCTCAGGACGTTGTCGACCGCGATCTTGGCCATGGCCAGCCGCGTTTGGATGGTCGCCGAAGCGGTGTGGGGGACGATCACGACGTTGTCGAGCTCAGCCAGGCCAGGCGCGAGGAGCGGCTCGTTTTCGAACACATCCAGCCCTGCACCCCAGATGACCTTGTTCCGCAGGGCGTGGACCAGGGCAACCTCGTCGACGACGGGGCCGCGCGCCGCATTGATCAGGACGGCCGTCGGCTTCATCACCGCCAGCTCCCGGGCGCCGATGTAGTGGCGGGTCTCGGGCAACAGGGGCAGGTGCAGGGAGAGAAAGTCCGACTCGCGCAGCAGGGTGGCCTTGTCGACGAATGTGGCCCCGCACTGGCGCTCGAACTCAGGCAGACGCGCCACATCGGAGTAGATCACCTTCATGTCGAAGGC
>CAIMQW010000184.1 GCA_903843705.1 uncultured Holophagaceae bacterium
GATCGCGCATGATTATATGCGAGGAGGCCATATCGATCTTCCCTCTTAGGACACGGCTACCGTCGGAGAACTCCCCTTTCCTCATTCGCTCAAAAAGATCGAGGTTCTCTTCAATGGTCCGATCGCGATATGGTGAATTTTTTCCCGGCTGCGTCAGAGTCCCGCGGTATTCACGTATTTGATCAGCGTTCAGGTCGCAGACATAGGCCTTGCCCTGGCTGATGAGGTACTCGGCGTACTCGTACATGAAGGGGAAGTAGTCCGAGGCGTAGAATTCGCCCTTCCACTGAAAACCCAACCACTGGACGTCCTCGCGGATGGAGTCCACGTATTCGACATCCTCTTTCACGGGGTTCGTATCGTCGAAGCGCAGGTTGGTGGCGCCCCCGTAGGCCTTCGCCAGGCCGAAGTTCAGGCAGATGCTCTTGGCGTGGCCGATGTGCAGGTAGCCGTTGGGCTCCGGCGGGAACCGCGTGAGCACCCGCCCCCCGTGCTTGCCGGAGAGGCGGTCCGCCTCCACGATCTCCTCGATGAAGTGGAGGCTCTTGGGTTCAGGAATGGGCAGGTCAAGGGACATCGGGGCTCACGGGATCAAAATTCCAAGATACCCGGGGGCTGCACTTCCCTGCATGAAATAGGGCACTTCAACCGCCGGGGCGGGGCCTTTCCATGCGTCGCCCGGCCCAGGCGAGGGTCGCGAGATTCAGGATTAGACATAGAGGCAACACCCACAGCGCCCGTGTTTGGGCCACGATCCCCGCCACGAAGAGAGAGCTCACCTGCACCGCGGAGAAACCCATCGTGGTGCCCGTGAGGAACTGCCATGGGCGCTGAGGACGCCCCGAGGGCCGCAGGCTGCGCAGATGGCCCAGACCCAAGCTCACCAGGCCCCCGGCCAGACCAGAGCTGAGCGAGAAAGGTGACACCAGGGGAAGCAGGATCAGGAGGAACGCGGTGTCCTTCAGCAGCAGCAAGTGCCAGCCCCGGAGCGGGAGGAGACGGAGGCGGGCCAGCCCTTGCGGGCCTTCCGGGGCAAACAGGCGCTGGGTGCAGGTGCTCAGGCAGAGCGTCACCATCAGGCTGGCCCCCATTAGAGCGGCTGGATGCGGCACGGGGGTCTCGATCCGATAGAGCAGCCCTGCGGCGGCCACCAATAGGGCGGCGTAGAAGTCGAGGGTCCGGAGCATGCCCCCCAGGAACACCCCAAGCAGGCCCGTGCAAGGGCCGGGCAAAGCCGTCAGGTGGAAGCTCGGGCCGGGGCTCCGATGGCGCCAGCGGTTCGAGACCAGCCGAGTGGCAAGGACCGCCAGCAGCAGTGACCCCACCACCGCCACCCCGCGTCTACCGGCGAGGAGTCCCAGGATCACCAGCAGCGCAACGACGGGATCCGCCAGGCGCGTCGCCCAGCGCAGCAGGGCGTGTTCCCGATTCGACAGCGGCAGCAGGGCTAGGCGCTCGGCCTGCTCGGGGCGGCCTTCGCTGGCCATGGCCAGCAGCAAGGGAAGGCCCACCACAGCCACCAGGAACGCGACCGGCGAGCCAGCGACCGCCAGCAGGATCATGGCCAGGACGAGGTTGTTCCCAGCCATACCGCCGTGGGCGAGGAGACCCCGCGTGTGGTCCCTGATCAGGCCGGCGCTCAGCGTGGCGAGGCGAGCCATGGCAACTCGGGAGGATCGGGCAGCTCGATCTGGTCGAAGTAGAAGGATTCCAGGGTCCCTGCCAGCTCCGCGGGCGAGCCCGCCCACTGGATCCGTCCCCCCTGGAGCAGGAGCACCTGGGTGGCGATCCGCTCCACCAGCGAGAGCGCGTGGGAGGTGAAGAACACCGTGACACCGGAGGCAGCGAGCCGGAGGAACAGCTGACGGACCGTGTGCGCTGCCACCGGATCCAGCCCCTCAAAGGGCTCATCCAGTAGCAGGACCTGGGGCGCGTGCACCAAGGCCAGAGCCAGCGCCAGCTTCTTGCGGGTCCCATAGGAACCGTGCCGGACTGGCAGGTAGCGGACCTCCTCCAGTGCCAGGGCGTGGAGCAAGCCATCCCTTCGAACCTGCACCTCGGTCCGAGCCAGTCCATAGACCGGCGACAGGACGTCGAAGTGTTCCTCGACGGTCAGGTGTTCGAGCAGCGCCAGTCCCTCGGGCACGACACCGATCCGTTGCTTCAAGGGCGCCCCGCCCTGGGCCACCGCGAGCCCCGCCACGTGGACGGTTCCACCGAGGGGGGTGAGCAGGCCCGCAAGCAGCTTGATCAGCGTGGATTTTCCGGAACCATTGGGTCCCAGCAGCGCCGAGATGCTTCCCGATGGAATCTCGAAGTCGATGCCCTCCAGGACGGGTCTCCCGGCGAAGCCATGGGAGAGTCCCCGACAGCGGATGGCTGGCAGGACCGGGGAGGTCTCGGTACTCGGTTGAAGGGGCATGGGAGGAGGCCATTTTACATGAAGGCCCCACTCCCTCGGGGGACCCGCTCAGCCCAGCCCGGCGGCCACCTGGGTGGCGCGCTCGATGCCGCGGGCGACGACGGAGCGGATGCGGCCGTCCTCCAGGACCATCAGGCCGGCGATGGTGCAGCCGGCGGGGGTCGTGACCTCGTCCTTGAGGGCGGCGGGGTGGCGGCCGGTCTCCAGCACCATGGCGGCGGCCCCCAGGGTCATCTGGGCGGCCAGCTCCACGGCCACGGCCCGGGGCAGGCCGCAC
>CAIMQW010000185.1 GCA_903843705.1 uncultured Holophagaceae bacterium
CCGCGGCACACTGCAGCTTGCGCTGGCGCTGTTCCCCCTCACCAAACGGGTAATCGTGACGACCGGCAACAGCGAGCAGGAGCTGGCGCGCCAGGAAGCGATCCGCAGTGATTTGTCGCCTTGGCAAGGCAAATTAGAGATTGAAGAAACCTACGCGTTGAGTGCCGAAGAGATTGAGGCCAAGCTGGCCACCGTTCCCGAACACACCATCCTCATGGGCGTGAGCCTCACGAAAGACGCGAAAGGCCACGTGTTCGTTCCCATCGACTTCCTGCGGCGCATCACGAAATCGGCCAAGGCTCCCTATTTCGCCCTTCACGATGTCCATCTCGGCATTGGCACCATCGGTGGAATGGTATCCAGGGGCAGTGACGACGCGGCGCATTTGGGGGACATGGGGATCGATATCCTGCAGGGCAAGATCCGTCTAAGCGAACCTGTCACGACCATCCCAGGAATTGCGGAGCCCGTGTTCGACTGGCAGCAGCTGCAGCGATGGGGCGCGAAAAGGGACGCATTGCCTGCCCGCACGCTATTCATCAACCGCCCCCCGACCTTATGGGATCAACACAAAGCCGCGGTCATCGCCACGGTGATTGTCATTCTGGCCCTGACGCTCCTGGTCGCGGGCTTGTCGATCATGAATCGCCGCCTGGACCTGGCCAAGAAGGCCTCCCTGATGAACGAAGCGCGTTTCCGGACGCTGGTGGAACACGCTCCGGAGGCCATCGTGGTGGTCGATGTGGAAACGGGGACCTTCACGGATGTGAACGACCAGGCCTGCCAACTCTACCGGCTCAGCTTGGCGGAGCTGCTGACGAAGAAATCGGAGGACCTGAGCCCGCCCTTCCAGCCCGACGACAGAGCATCCTCCGAGAAGGCTCGGGATATGCTCCAGCGGGCCGCAGCCGGCGAATCCCATCGCTTTGAATGGGTCCACCGCAACTCCCTGGGTGTTGAGTTCCCCTGCGAGGTCCAGATGACCCGGCTCCCCTCCGCACAGAGGGTCTCGGTGCGTGTCAGCTTGACCGACGTCACCGAGCGCAAGCTGGCCGAAGAGGAGAAGCACAAACTCCAAGCCCAGCTCATGCAATCCCAGAAAATGGAAAGCCTGGGCACCCTGGCTGGGGGCGTCGCCCATGACATTAACAATGTGCTGGGAGCCATCCTTGGCCTAGCCTCGGCCCACCTCAACACCCAGCCCCACGGCAGCCCCCTCCACCAGGCCCTCGACACCATCTGCAAAGCCACCGTGCGGGGCGGCAGGATGGTCAAGAGCCTACTGAGCTTTGCCCGCCAGAGCCCGGCCGAGAGCCACGAGCTCGATATGAATGCGATTCTCCGAGAGCAGGTCAGCCTGCTGGAACGAACCACCCTGGCGAAGGTCAGCCTGCGCATGGATCTGGAAGCGGAGCTGCGGCCCATCCTGGGAGATGCCAGCGCCCTGACCCACGCCTTCATGAACCTGTGCGTCAACGCCGTGGATGCCATGCCGGAGAACGGCACCCTCACCCTGCACACCTGCAATGTCGACAATGACTGGATCGAGGTGGTGGTGGAAGACAACGGCACTGGCATGCCCAAGGAGGTCCTGGAGAAGGCCATGGACCCCTTCTTCACCACCAAGGGCATCGGCAAGGGCACAGGGCTGGGGCTTTCCATGGTCTTCAGCACCGTGAAGGCCCACCGGGGGCAGATGGCGATCCAGAGCGAGCCGGACAAGGGCACCCGAGTAATGCTGCGCTTCCCCGCCTGCGAGCCGAACGTCCAGTTCGCCCCAGCGGCGGTGGCCGCAGTCATGCAGCCCCTCCATGGATCCCTGAAGGTGCTGCTAGTGGATGACGATGACCTGATCCAGAGCTCCACCCTGGCGATCCTGGAGGTCCTGGGCCACACGGCGGTGACCACCGCCCAGAGCGGCGAGGAGGCCCTGACCCTGCTGGAAGCAGGGCTTGATGCGGACCTGGTCATCCTGGACATGAACATGCCTGGACTGGGCGGGATCGGGACGATGCCCCGCCTGCGTGTGTTGCGCCCCGAGGTGCCTGTCCTGCTTGCTACGGGCCGTGTCGACCAGACCGCGCTGACCCTGGCCTCGTCTTATCCGGGCGTCACGTTGTTGTCCAAACCCTTCGGGCTAGGGGAGCTCCAGAAGCATCTGGAAAACATTGGGCTGGGCTGAAGCGCGGTTGCACAGCCCCTGTGAATTCAGGCAGCAAGTCTGCGGCATCCTTGGTGAATATATTGCTTTTCTTGAGAACAGGATTGGTGCTGCGATGTGTAAGCAGATTCGGCGGGACACGCTCGTCCTCAACAAGGATGGCGGTCGTGTACACCAATTTCTGTAAGTTCCCCCTGAGCTGAGGCGAGGGGGTGAGGCACAAGGAAGCCATTGGCTCCGGTAGGTTTGAGTTTGCGAAACAGACCAACCGAGGAGAGCCAATGGCCGAGATGAAGTTTGAA
>CAIMQW010000186.1 GCA_903843705.1 uncultured Holophagaceae bacterium
AGGCCTGCAGGCGCCCCCAGCGGCGCAGGCAGAGGCCCAGCAGGGCCTGGGCCAGGTGCGCGTCCTCGCCCAGGTCGCGGTCCCAGATGTCTGGCACGCGGCCACCCTCTCCAAACACTTCGTGCAGGGCATGGGCGACATGGATGCGGGCGGGCGTGGGCATGGGGCTCCGAAAGGCAGAACCCTGATTATCCCCCGATGCGCCTACAACTCCTTCAGGATCTCGGCCTTCTTGGCCTCGAAATCCTTTTTGTCCAACAAACCCCGCTTGTAGAGGTCCTGGATCTTCTGCAGACGCTCCTCCGGGGTGGGCTTGGCGTTGGCGGCGGGCGGCGGGACCTCGGGCTTGGGCTGGCTCCGGGGCGCGGGCTCCGAGCGGGTCTCGGCGAGGCGGAGGGCCGCCTGCAGGGCGATGGCCTCCTGGCACTCCCGCAGGGCGGTCTGGAAGATGCCGGCGTCGGGCTGCATGTCCAGGGCGACCCGGAGGAAGGGGAGGGCCTCCTCGTGGCGGCCCAGGATGAAGTGGATGATCCCCACGTTGTACTGGGCCCTCGGGTAGAACTTGGGCTTCTGTCCCTTGTCCCGCAGGGACTGCTCGAGCCCCTCCTGGGCCAGCCCCAGGGCGCCGGGCAGGTCCCTGGCCAGCAGCCGGTCGTGAGCCTTCTCCATCCCGAAGACCTCGTCGTCGAAGAAGGTCAGCTTGCGCGTCTCGTTCCAGGCCAGCAGCATCCGGAGCACCTTGACCTTGGCGGTCTCGAAGGCCAGCCGGCGCACGTCGGAATCCCGGGGGTGGGCCGGAAACCCGTCGTAGGAGGTGTTGCTGAGGCTGGGCGCGTCTTCCAGGCGCTGGGCGCCGAACACGCGGCCCGTGCTGAGATCCACCACCTGCACGGTGGCGCTGAAGTCAAGGCTGGTGATGCTGGTGCGCTTGATCCGGAGCACGTCCTTCTTGGTCTTGGAGTCGGTGATCCACTCTTCCCGGCTGGACTGGGTGCGGCTCAGGTCCGACCGGTTCATGTTGACGATCACCAGCACGCTGGGGCCCAGCAGCTTGCCCAGCATCGCGATGGTGGCGGGCTCCACATAGCCGCTGGCGCCCAGCTCCTGCTCCCGGAGCACCGCATCCAGGTGGGCCCGGTCCACCACCTCCACCTGGCGGCTCTGCACCAGATCCGCCGTCAGGATGTCGGCCAGCTCCCGGGAGTTCAGGTCGCGGGACGGCGCAAAGGCCAGCCGCTCCACCTTGAGCCCCAGCCCTGGGGGATGGACGAGAACCACCTCCACCTTGGGGTTGGCCAGCTCGCTCCAGAACTGGGCCTGGATGGGCCAAGCCAGGAGGGCCAAGGCGACGGAAAGCAGCGGGCGCATGGGTGCTCCGAAAAGGCTGATCCAGGCTAGCATGCGGGCCTGTGGCATCCTGGGAGCGGACTTCCCGAGGAGCGACCATGGCCCACACCTATCCCCTCACCGTTGGCTGGACCGGCAACACCCTGGACGGCACCTACAACCGGAACGCCACGGTCACCAACCCGGGCAAGCACGCCCTGGCCGTCAGCAGCGCCCCGGAATATGCCGGCGACCCCGCGCGCTGGAACCCCGAAGACCTGCTGGGCTCGGCCCTCGCCACCTGCCACATGCTCACGTTCCTGGCCCTCTGCGCCAAGACCAAGGTGCAGGTGCTGGCCTACGAGGACCACGCCGAGGCCGTGCTCGACACCGTGGACAAGGTCACGCGCATCACCAAGGTCCACCTGCGGCCCGTGATCCGGGTGGCCCGGGGCACCAGCATGGCCAAGGTCGTCGAGCTGTTCGAGAAGGCCCACAAGTACTGCTTCGTGGCCAACTCGGTCACCTGCGAAGCGGTGATGGCTCCCCGCGTCGTCGAGGTCTAGGGAGTCGCCCGGTGCACTGTCCCTTCTGTGGACACCTCGAGGACAAGGTGGTGGACTCCCGGGAGTCCCGCGAGGGGGACTCCATCCGCCGTCGGCGGGAGTGCCTCTCCTGTGCCCGCCGCTTCACCAGCTACGAGCGGGTGGAGGAAGTCCCCCTGGTGATCCTCAAGAAGGACGGCCGCCGCGAGCCCTTCGACCGCCAGAAGCTCATGAAGGGCCTGCTGCTGGCCTGCCAGAAGCGCCCCGTCTCCCTGGCCCGCATCGAAGAGCTGGTGCAGGACCTCCACGCCCGGCTCATGGAGCGGCCCGACCGGGAGATCCGCAGCCGCGAGCTGGGCGAGTTGATCATGGATGAGCTGAAGGGCCTGGATCAGGTGGCCTATGTGCGCTTTGCTAGCGTCTACCGGGACTTCAAGGACCTCCCGGACTTCGTGAAGGCCCTGGAGGGCCTCATGCACAAGGAGGCCGGCACGGGCCGCGCAGCCCCCCCTCCCATGCCGGAACCCACCAAACCTCTGCCTCAGGCCCTGTTCCCGGGCGAGGCGCTGGAGGCTCCGCCGCTGAAGGGTCGTCGGAAGTAGGGCTACACTGGACGACCGAGGTTTTCCGTGGCCGACGACGTCCTCCTGCCCCCCCCTACCGATGAACAGCCCAAGCTGCCCGAAGAGCTCCCGGTCCTGCCCCTGCGGGACGTGGTGGTCTACCCCTATGTGATCCTGCCGCTCAGCATCAGCCGGGAGAAGTCCATCCGCGCCGTGGACACGGCCCTGGTGGAGCACCGCATGATCCTGCTGCTCTCCCAGAAGCAGGTGGAGATCGACAACCCCCGGCCCGAGGACCTCTACCAGGTCGGCACTGCGGCCCTCATCATGCGCGTCCTGAAGCTGCCGGATGGCCGCATCCGCGCCCTGGTGCAAGGTCTGCAGCGGGTCCGCGTGGAATACTTCACCCAGACCGACAGCCTCTTCAAGGCCCGCGTGGAGCCCCTGGCCGAGCCCGAGATGGCCTCTCCGGACCTGGAGCAGGACGCCCTGCTGCGCAGCGTCAAGCAGACCCTGGAGAAGGCTGTGGCCCTGGGGAAGACCCTGCCCCAGGAAGTCCTGGTCATTGCCAGCAACCTCGACAACCCCGGCCGCCTGGCGGACCTGGTGGCGTCCAACCTCGACCTCAAGCTCCAGCAGACCCAGGAGGTGCTGGAGATCGCCCACCCGGGGCTGCGGCTCAAGCGCGTGAACGAGCTGCTCATGCGGGAGATCCAGCTGCTGGAGGTCCAGCAGAAGATCACCATGGAAGCCCGCGGTGAGATGGACAAGAGCCAGCGGGACTACTACCTGCGCCAGCAGCTCAAGGCCATCCAGCAGGAGCTGGGCGAGGGCTCAGAGCTGGCCGAAGAGGTCAACATCTTCCGCGAGAAGCTCGCCAAGGTGACGGTGCCGGACGAGCCCATGGTCGAGATCGAGCGCAACCTGAAGAAGCTCGAGCGCATGCACCCGGACTCCAGCGAGACCGCGGTGACGCGGACCTATCTGGAGTGGATGACAGAGCTGCCCTGGGGCAGCTACACCGAGGACAACCTGGATCTGGTCAAAGCCAAGACCGTCCTCGACGAGGACCACTACGGCCTGCAGAAGATCAAGGACCGCATCCTGGAGTTCCTGGCGGTGCGCAAGCTCAAGCCCGATCTGCGGGGCACCATCCTGTGCTTCGTGGGCCCGCCGGGCGTGGGCAAGACCAGCCTCGGCAAGTCCATCGCCCGGGCCCTGGGCCGGAAGTACTCCCGCATCTCCCTGGGCGGCGTCCATGACGAGAGCGAGATCCGCGGCCACCGTCGCACCTACGTGGGCGCCATGCCTGGCCGCATCGTGCAGGCCCTGCACCAGGTCAAGAGCATGAACCCCGTGATCATGCTGGACGAGGTGGACAAGATCGGGCGGGACTCACGCGGCGACCCGAGCGCAGCTCTGCTGGAGGTGCTGGACCCCGAGCAGAACCACACCTTCCGGGACCACTACCTGAATGTGCCCATTGATCTTAGCCAGGTGCTCTTCCTGGCCAACGCCAACGAGCTGGAGCCCATCCACCCGGCCTTCAAGGACCGCATGGAGATCATCTACCTCAACAGCTACACGCTGGAGGAGAAGCTGGGCATCGCCGAGCAGTACCTGATCCCCAAGCAGCTCGAGAAGCACGGCATCTCCAAGAAGCACGTGTCCATCTCCAAGAAGGCGCTGAAGGCCATTGTCACGGGCTACACCCGCGAGGCCGGCGTGCGCCAGCTGGAGCGCGAGCTCGGCGCCGTCTGCCGCAAGGTGGCCCGGCGCGTGGCCGAGAACACCCTCAAGAAGAAGCTCGCCCTCAACGACGAGGCCCTCCATGAGCTGCTGGGTCCCGTGAAGCTCCTGCAGGACGAGCGTCTGAAGGCCCCGCGCATCGGCGTGGTCACGGGCCTGGCCTGGACGTCCGTGGGCGGCGATGTGCTGTTCGTCGAGGCCCTGCGGATGCCCGGGAAGGGCCTGTTGATCCTCACGGGCCAACTGGGCGATGTCATGAAGGAGAGCGCCCAGGCGGCGCTGAGCTACATCCGCAGCCGCGGCGACGCCTTCCAGATCGATCCCGAGCTGTTCCAAAAGCAGGACATCCACATCCACTTCCCCGAGGGCGCCATCCCCAAGGACGGGCCCAGCGCCGGTCTGGCCATCGCCACGGTGCTGCTGTCGGTGCTGAAGGGTGTCCCCGTGCGGAACACCATCGCCATGACCGGCGAGATCGACCTGCGCGGCGAGGCCCT
>CAIMQW010000187.1 GCA_903843705.1 uncultured Holophagaceae bacterium
AGTAGTTCTCTTCTGAAAGGGATGTCGCGGGTGTCGGCGAAAGCTCACATCTCCTCCGGGGCCTGGATGCCCATGAGGTAGAGGCCCTGGCGGAGGGCGCGGGCGGTGGCGACGCAGAGGGCGAGGCGGGCTTCGCGGACTGCGGGGGTGTTGTCGGGGGCCAGGATCGGGCAGTTGGTGTAGAACCCGCTGAACGATCGGGCCAGGGTCACCAGCTGCCGGGCCAGGGGCGTGGCCATGCAGCCCTCGGCCGCGGCGGCGATGGCCACCGGCAGGCCCGCCAGCTCGAAGAGCAGGGCCTGGGCCTCAGGTGCGGCCAGGCCACCCAGGTCTGCGGGCAGGGGCGTGAGGGGGAAGGGTAGGCAGGGGCCCTGGGCGGCACCAGCCTGGGCCTGGGCCGCCCAGTCGCCGCCAGCCTTGCGCAGCACGCTCAGGATCCGGGCATGGGCGTACTGCACGTAGGGGCCCGTGTCGCCGTCCAGCGCGATGACGCGGTCCCAGGTGAAGGTGATGGGCTTCACGCGGTCATTCATGGCGTCGAAGAACACCACGGCACCCATGCCCAGCACCTCGGCCACGGCCTCGCGGTCCGCCAGCTCCGGGTTCTTCTCCTGGATGATGGCGGCCACGCGCTCCCGGGCCTCGTCCAGCACGTCCTCGAGGAAGATGACATTGCCCTTGCGGGTGCTCATCTTGCCCTCGGGCAGCTTGACCATGCCGAAGGGCGTGTGCAGCATGCGCCCGTGGAACCACGGATCCAGCTTGTTGAGCACCGCAAAGATCTGCTGGAAGTGCAGCACCTGGTCCGTGCCCACGACATAGAGGCAGCGGTCGAAGGCATAGGCCTGCTTGCGGTAGAGGGCCGCAGCCAGGTCGCGGGTGGCGTAGATGCTGGTGCCGTCGCCCTTTTGCACGAGGCAGGGCGTGGTGATGCCCACGTCCTCCAGGTTCACGATGCGGGCGCCCTTGTCGCCCTCCACCAGCAGGCCGGCCTGCTCCAGCAGGGCCATGGTGGGAACCAGCTGGTCCTCGTAGAAGGCCTCGCCCTGCTCCAGGGTGTCGAAGGCCACGCCGAGGCGGTCATAGATGCGCTGGAACTCCTTGAGCGAGATCTTGCGGAACCAGGCCCAGAGCCGCCGGGCCTCGGCATCGCCCTCCTCCAGGCGGCGGAACCAGGCGCGGCCCTCGTCGCGCATGGCGGGGTCGCTCTCTTCTTCGGCATGGAAGCGCACGTAGAGCTGGAAGAGCCGGAAGAGGGGGGTACGGCGCTTCTCCGGGGCCGGCTCGGCCCAGTCGAAGTCCGCTTCCAGGTCCGCGCTGGTGTCCTGCGCCCAGCGGGTGTAGGCCGCCAGCAGGGTGCCGAACTGGGTACCCCAGTCGCCCAGGTGGTTGAGGCGGAGCACCTCCCAGCCCAGGAACTGGTGCAGCTGGGCCAGGGCGTGGCCGATCATGGTGGACCGCAGGTGGCCGATGGTGAAGAGCTTGGCGATGTTGGGCGAGCTGTACTCGACGATCACCCTGCGGCCGTTGGCCCGGCGGGAGCCAAAGGGCTGGTCCCCAGGCGCCTGGAGGATGGCCCCCAGCACGGCGGCAGCGCGGGTCTCCGGCGCCAGCTTTAGGTTCAGGTAGGGTCCTGCCGCCACCAGGGCCGCGCCGTCGATGCGGATGCCCGCCGCCAGCTCCTGGGAGAGCTGCACGGGGTTCTTGCCCAGCTGCTTGGCGGCGCGGAAGCAGGGAAAGGCGAGGTCGCCCAGCTCGCCGGACTTGGGCCTCTCCAGCGTGATCTCCACGCCGGGCAGGGCCGCCGCCAGGTGCTGTTCGAAGGTGGTTCGCAGGGCATCCATGCTCGGGGGTTCCTCAGGGTTCAGTCGGCCAGCTCGGCCATGGCTTTTTCGAATTCCTCGGGCTTGGGCGGCACGCCGTGCCAGCCGGCCTGGTTCTCCATGAAGCTGACGCCCTTGC
>CAIMQW010000188.1 GCA_903843705.1 uncultured Holophagaceae bacterium
ACCCCGGAGCCTGTCCTGGCCACCGAACTGGAATAGGCCGATCCAAGCCGACGAAGCGCGGGGGCTGCGGCTCCCGCGCTTTTTTCATGTCCCTGCCCTGTGGGCCGGTCCAGCGGATAAGCCCGGAAATTTCTGGACTAAGTAGGTTGGGTAGGGGGCTGCCGCGATCCGGTGGGGTGCGGGTCACAGACACCCGGGGCCTGTTGGTGCCATCATCGCCCCGACGCCAAGGCCAAGACTGTGGGTATCGCCGCACCTTCATCCCCTCTCTCCCTCCACCTCCTGGCGGTGGGCGTTCCGACCTCTGCCCGGGCGGAGATCGAGCGGGCGCTGGTGGCGGAAGGGGAACCCAGTCCCACCTGCATCGACATCACGCGCTGGAACGAGACAGAGCTGGAGTCCTTCATCTGCGGCCCGGCGGATGCGCTGCTGCTGTGGCCCACCAAGGCCACGGAGCGCTGGCTCAGCCGGGTGAAGACCTTCCGGGCCCAGCATCCGCAGCTGCCGGTGCTCGTCCGCCTGCCGACCGAGGACTCCGACCGCGCCGAGGACTTCCTGCGGGAAGGCTTCCACGAGACCTGCGTGCGCCCGGCTCAGGTGCCCGGGGCCCTGCGCCGCGCCCGGGCCCGGCTGACCGCGCTCCGCACCCAGGCGCAACTCCCCGCGAGTCTGCCCCGCGGCGAAGAGGCGGCCAATCGCTTCGACGGGCTCTTCCAGAACCTCTACGACTGGATCTATGTGGTGGGGATTTCCGAGCAGGGGGAGATGACCTTTGAAACGGTGAACCCCCCACTCCACGCGGCGGGGAGTTTCCTCAATCCAGACTTCGCCGGCCGATCCCCAGAGTCCTGCCTTGCCCACAGCAGCGCGAATCAGTTGATCGAGCACTTCCAGAGGGTCGTCCGGGAGGGGACGCCGCTGCAGTTCGAGGAAGAGCACGTTGTGGCGGCCCAGGTCCGGACCTTCCAGACGATCCTCACGCCCGTCCGCAACAAGTGGGGGCGGATCCATCGGATCGCCGGGATCTCCCGCGACATCACCGCGCTGAAGGTGGCCCAGGCCGAGCTGCGTGCCAGCGAGGAGCGCTTGAACTACGCGCTGGAGGGCACCCAGCAGGGCCTGTGGGACTACGATCTGGAAACCGGGAGCGTCTATCGCAGCCCCCGCTGGTTCGGGCTACTGGGGTACGAGCCCGGAGCCATCGAACCCACCCTCCAGGCGGGGCTGGCCCTGATCCACCCCGAGGACCGCCTGCAGATGGAAGCGGCCCTGAACGCGCATCAGGAGGGACGGCTGCCGGGCTTCCAGGCGGAATACCGGCTCCGCACCCAATCCGATGACTGGCTCTGGGTGTTCGACGCGGGCAAGGTCGTGGCCTGGCGTGGCGATGGCCTGCCCGCCCGCATGGCCGGCATGTGCACCGACATCTCCGAGCGCCGGCGCGCGGAAGAATCCCTCCGGGCCCTGGTGGGGGGCGTGGTGCACGAGATCCGCAACCCGGTCTACGGCATCTCCATCAACCTCGATGCCCTCGAGGCCACCTTCGGGGACGAACCCCGCTACCGCTCCTTCCTGGTGGCCCTCCGGGAGAGTGCTGAGCGCATCCAGGGCCTCATGAACGACCTGCGGGACTACGGCGAGCCCAGGACGGTCAACCCGGAGCCCTGCCGGGTCCACAATCTGATGGAGGATGCGATCCGATCCTGCGATGCACTCCGCCTGGAAAAGGGCTGCGTCGTTCGCCAAGCCCTGGAGGACGAGGCCCTGGTCCTGCCCCTCAATGCCCGCCGCATGCACCAGGTGTTCCGGAACCTCCTCGAGAATGCGCTCCATCACTCGCCCAGGAACGGAACGGTCTCCGTCAGAGGCCGTCATCTCCGGGACGAGGGACACGATTGGTGGACGTTCACAGTGGAAGACGAAGGCTCGGGCTTCGAGCCGGAAAGCCTGGCCCGGGCCTTCGAGCCCTTCTTCACCCGCCGCAAGGGTGGCACGGGCCTGGGGCTATCCATCGTGAAGCGGGTCGTCGAAGAGCACGGCGGCTCGGTCGACGTGCAGAATGGCTCGGGAGGCGGGGCCCGTGTGACCCTGAGGCTGCCCGCGCCGCGCCGTCGCATGGAACTGATCGGAGACCCCCTTGCCTAAGCCGAAGATCCTGCTCATCGAGGATGATCCCGCGGTGCGGCACGGCATGGCCGCCTTCCTGCGGGCCAACGACCTGGAGGTGGAGGAAGCGGAGACCTGCCTGAAGGCCACGGAGCTGTTCCGGGCCGGGGGCTACGACGTGGTGGTGGCGGACTACAGCCTGCCCGACGGCACCTCGCTGGACCTGCTGCCCCAGTTCAAGCGGCTGAGCGAGGACACCCCCTTCATCATCCTCACGGCCCACGGATCCATCGATCTGGCCGTGCGGGCCATCAAGGAAGGTGCCGAGCAGTTCCTCACCAAGCCCGTGGAATCCAAGACCCTGCTCGTGCTGGTGCGCCGCCTGCTGCAGCAGCAACGACTCCGCAAACGGCAGGAAGTGGCCACCCGGGAACAACCGGGCCCCATGGATCCATTCCAGGGCGTGAGTCCGGCCATCCGCCGCCTGGAAGAACAGGCGCGGCTAATGCTCGAGTGGGACAGTCCCATCCTCATCCTGGGCGAGACCGGCGCGGGCAAGGGCGTGCTGGCCCGCTGGATCCACACGAATGGGCCCCGGCGCGAAGAGGCTTTCGTGAACCTCAACTGCGCAGGGCTCAGTCGAGAGCTGCTGGAATCGGAACTCTTCGGCCACGAACGGGGCGCCTTCACCGGTGCCGTCACCGCCAAGCAGGGCCTTCTGGAGGTCGGGCACCGGGGCGTGGTGTTCCTGGACGAGATCGGGGACATGGATCCCGCCATCCAGCCCAAGCTCCTCAAGGCCCTGGAGGAAAAATGTTTCCGGCGCCTGGGTGATGTCCGGGACCGCCACGTGGACATCCGCCTCATCGCCAGCACCAACGTCGATCTCGAAGAGGCCGTGCGCGCCAAGCGGTTCCGGGATGATCTGTACTACCGGGTCAGCACCCTCACCTTGCGCATCCCGCCGCTGCGGGAGCGGCCTGAGGATATCCCCATCCTGGCCCGCGCCATCCTCATGAACGTCTGCCGACGCATGGGAAAGGCTCAAATGGAACTGGGCTCCGACGCCGAAGCCCTCCTCCTGAAATACCCCTGGCCCGGCAACATCCGCGAACTGGCCAATGTCCTGGAGCGGGCCATGATCCTGCAGCGGGGAGAACGGCTCGAAGCCAGTGATCTCGGCTTGCAGGGAAGAGCCTCCTCCGGACCGGAAGGTGGCGACGAACTGCTCCCCCTCCGGGACATGGAGCGGCTGCACATCGAGCGGGTGCTCCAGCGCACGGTGGGAAATGTCACCGAAGCGGCCCAGATCCTGGGCATGGCCCGCCGCACCCTCTACGACCGGATGAAGACCCTCGGCATTGCCACGGCCCGGGAATAGGGGCCCCCACCGGTGGCGCGTCCATGAATGCGCTACAGCCCAACCCATGGAGGTGAACATGACCATTCGATTCTGCCTCGGGCTGCTGCTGTGCGGCCTATCGGCACTCAACAGCTTCGCCCAGACCCCACCCAAGGCAGCCTCTGCCACCAAGGCTGCAGCGTCCGTGGCCTATGTGGTGGGCCATCGGAACCCAGACCTGGATTCCATCGCCTCGGCCATCGGCCTGGCGGACCTCATGACCCGGCGGGGTGTCCCTTGCGTGCCTGCGGCCCAGGGCAAGGTCACCCCCGATACCGCCTTCGCCTTGGCGAAGTTCGGGCTGCCGGTGCCAGAAATCATCACGGACGCCACCGACCGGAAGCTCCTACTCACGGATCACTCGGACACGCTCCAGAGTCTGGACAACCTGGCCAAGGGCGAGATTCTGGCCATCGTCGACCACCACAAGCTGGGTGATGTGACCACCCGGTCGCCCCTTGAAATGTGGGTGTGGCCCGTGGGGAGCACCTGCACCGTCGTGGCCGGGATGTACGATTTCTATGGCGTGGGGATTCCCAAAGGGGTGGCCGGCACCATGCTCTGCGCCCTCCTTTCGGACACGCTCCTGTTCAAGTCCTCCACCACCACCCCCACGGATCACAGGACCGCCGAAAAACTGGCCAGGATCGAGGGAATCCGGGACATCCAGGCGCTGGGCATGGAGGTCTTCCGGGTGAAGGCCAACCTGGCTGGCACCCCGGCCAGGGAACTGCTGCTGCGGGATTACAAGGACTTCACCATGGGCGGGAAGAAGGTCGGCATCGGACAGATCGAGGTCATGGGCCTATCGACCTTGGACCCCTACAAGGCCGGCCTCCGGGCTGAAATGAACCTCCTGAAGGCCGAAAAAGGCCTCAGTGCCCTGTTCCTCATGCTGACGGACATCCTGACGGAGGGCACCGAACTGCTGCTTGTGCTTGATGATGGCGCGCTGGTGGAGAAGGCCTTCGGCCGCAAGCCCCAGGGCGACCGTCTGTGGCTGCCGGGTGTCATGAGCCGCAAGAAGGACGTGGTGCCCTCGCTGGAAAAGGCCTTCGCGCGTTAGCAGCCCAAGGGTGGGTGACCCATGCGTGAAGCCAGAACCCATCCGCTTCCTCTCTGGAGATGACCTGATATGCCTTCTGTTCTGAATCGCCTCACCGCCTTCCTGCTGGCCGCTCTGTTGTCGCCCCTGGGTGGCGCCTGCCTGCGGGCCGAGGAGCCGAAACCCGGGGTGGCTCCGCTGGTGGATGGGCCCTATGTGCTCTGGGAGGGCCGAGAAGCCCGGGTGCTGGCCGTGCGGGACGGCAAGGCCCAGGCCTCGAAACTCCAGCCCCCCTACGACCTGGACCTTCCAGGACTTGGCCCCCTGCGCCTGGACCCGGCTCCACCCCCGCCGGCCTTGGCCGATTTTCCAATTCCGCTGCGCATCGCCGCCGTCAGTGACATCCACGGCAACCTCCCCGGCCTGGTCGCGCTGCTGCAGGCCCATGGCGTCATAAACGAACGCCGGGACTGGTCCTTCGGCCAGGGGCACCTGGTGGTGGTAGGCGACGTCTTCGACCGAGGCTCCCAGGTCACCGGCGTCTTCTGGCTGCTGCGTCACCTGGAGGCCCAGGCTCAGAGCGCCGGTGGCCGGGTCCACATGCTGCTGGGCAACCACGAGCTTCACGCCTTGCGCGGCGATGTGCGCTACCTCCATCCGAGCTACCTCCGCCTTCAGAAGGAACTGCTTGGGCTGGACCAGAAGACCCTCTATGGCCCCACCAGTGAACAGGGACGCTGGTTGCGCACCCGCCCCGTCCTGCTGAGGATCGGCCCCTTCCTCTTCACCCATGGCGGCCCTTCGCCGGAGTTGCTGGATCAGGAGAAGAACCTCGAGGCCTTCAACGCCGCCTTCCGGAGCATCATCGACACCGGAAGCCCGTCGCCGCTGGGAGGCAGAGCCTCCCCGGTCTGGTATCGCGGCCTGATCCCCGGCAAGGAGGCGACCCGTCCCGATGCCACCGACGGGGAAGTCGAACGGATGCTCGAGGCCTTCCGGGTCCGCATCATGGTGGTGGGGCACTCGACCCTGAAGCAGGGCATCGCCGCCTTCCACGGGGGCCGGGTCCATGGCATCGACGCGGACCTCATGTCCGGCGGCCCCGGCGAGCTCTGGCTGTTCCAGAAGGGGGCCTGCTTCCGGGGCCGGAGCGACGGCTCCACCCTTCCCCTGCAGGTGGCAGGACCCCTCCCTTGAAGGCCGATCCACCCCGCCACGACCCCTACCTGGCGCTGCGGTACCCGGAGTACCGCTGGCTGCTGACGGGCACCCTGACCATGATGTCGGGCTTCTTCCTGCAGAGCCTGGTCATGGGCTGGCAGGTCTACGAGCTGACCCGCGACCCGTTCTCCCTGGGCCTGATCGGTCTCGCCGAAGCCCTGCCCTGCCTGGCCCTGACTCTGTTCGGGGGCTGGGCGGCGGATCGCTGGGATCGCCGCCACCTGTCCGTGGCCTCCACGGCCCTGCTGCTGGGCGGAGCGGTGTTGTTGCTGGCGCTCAGTTTCCGCCCCCAGCTGCGAAGCGCCTGGCCCTTCTATGCCATCCAGGCCCTGGCCGGGGTGGGCCGGGCCTTCTTCCGTCCCGCCACCCAGTCCCTGGGAACCGACTTGGTGCCCCGGGAGGCCTACCAGAACGCCGCCACCTGGAGGAGCTCGATCCAGCATCTGTCCAGGGCGGTGGGTCCCGCCCTGGGGGGCCTGCTCTTCGCCTTCGGGGGCGGCCGGCTGGCCTATGGCGCGGAAGTGCTCCTGATGGGCATCAGCGTCTACTCCTGGACCCGGATCCGCACCAGCCTCCCGCAGCCCGAGGTAGCCACGCCCATCTGGCAGAGCCTGTCCGAAGGAATCGGATTCATCGCGGGGCAACGCCTCCTCCTTTCGGCCATCACGCTGGATCTCTTCGCGGTGATGTTCGGCGGGGCCGTGGCCATGCTGCCCGCCTTCGCCAATGAGGTGCTCCGCATCGGCCCCCAGGGCCTCGGCGTGCTCCGCGCGGCCCCAGCCCTGGGCTCGGTGCTGATGGCCATCGGCCTGGCCCACCACGGGACCCTGCAGCAGGCGGGGCGGGTCCTGCTGGTGAGCATCGCGGCCTTCGGTCTCTGCTGGATCGCTTTTGCGGTCTCCACCAGCTTCGGCCTCTCCCTGCTGCTCCTGCTGGCCAGCGGCGCCTTCGACAACATCAGCTCCGTGCTCCGCGCCACCCTCATCCAGACCCTCACGCCCCGGGAATTGATGGGCCGGGCCCAGTCGGTGAACGGGCTCTTCATCGCCAGCAGCAACGAGCTGGGTGCCTTCGAGTCGGGCCTGGCCGCCCGGTGGCTGGGCCTGATCCCCAGCGTCGTGTTCGGAGGCTGCATGACTCTGATCGTGGTGGCGGTGACCGCCTGGCGCGTTCCGGAGCTGCGAAAATTACGGCAAATCCAGGCCGGGTGAGCAAGGGCGCCGGGTTGATCGCGGACCCGCGGACCTGTATGCCTATCATGAGAGGCTGTCCAGAAGCCCTACCCGCACCACGGGAGATCCAAGCCATGCTCAAACGCCTTGTCATCACGGCAGCCCTGCCTGGGCTGATGAGCACCACGGGCCTTCCGATCCGGGCCGCAGACGCCCCGCAGCCCCTCTACCAACGGATGATCCAGCGCTACCCGGCCCCTGCGCTGAAGGACCTGTCGGGCCGGGAGTTCAAGTTCCTCGTCGACCCCACACCCTTCGCAAAGGAACCCAAGGCAGCTTTCACTGAGCTCTGGCAGAGGGTCGCAGCTGCCGCGGAGAAAGCTGGGTTCTCCACCACCTCCCGCAAGGCTGGCAAGGCCCCCAAGGTGGAGGCCACCCTCAAGGAATACTTCGACACCCCCGGCCAGGACCTCTGGAAGCACGGCTACATCCTGCGGGTGAGCACCAAGGCGAAGAAGGGCGAGGACATCCGGACCATCACCGTCAAGGCCATCCATGAGGACACCCTGCGCACCCTGGCCGCCCCCCTGACCGTGCTGGGGGTCACCGCCACGGTGGAATCCGAAGGCAATGTGGGCCTGGGTCGGGATGGTCGGCTGGGCGAATACATCGAGAAGGGTGCCACCTGGGAGGTTCGGGTCGACCGGCTCGGCTCGCTCACCCTGGGCGACTTCGGGAAGTTCATGCCGGAGCTCCTCCACCTTGGCCTTACCCCGGACACCCGGCTCGTCGGCACCAGGGTCTACGCGGTCAAAAGCAAACCGGGGCAACTCGTCCTACCGGGGATCGGGGCTTTCTCCGTGTCCATGGAGGCCTGGTCGAGAACCGAGGGGGGGGAGATCTTCCTCCTCGATCTGTCCTACCGGAGTGAGGGGGGCTACTACCAGAACGCTGCGGCTCATCGAGCCGCCGAGCGGTTCATGGCCGACGTGCTCTGCCGCGATCTGAGAGAGCTCGCCCGGCCTGATTCCGGAAAGTGGGGTGGATCCAAGGTCAGGGTCCTGTTGAATCGCCCCGGCCCCGAATAGCCCACAGGCCTGGGTGTGCGGATCTTCGCACCGCTGTGCGGATCCCCGCGCGACCGGGTGGTGGTCAGGCGGCGGCCAAGCCCGTAAAGCCGAGGGAAACGAAGCCATGGGCTTTGATGACCTTGTTGGCATGTTCGGTGCAGACCGACCCTAGGCACCAGCTCCATCCACTGGTCGTTCCGGCGACGACGGATGCGAGTTGGCTGTTTTTTCGAACACCCCCCTGCACCCGTGGTGTCGACTCATCCCTTCTTCGGAGCACCTCCATGAACCTTCGAAAGACCTTCCACTGCTCGGCCCTGGCGGCCGTCCTCGGCGTCAGCCTGCTGCCCCTCACGGCCCAGGCACCTTCTCCGGCCCTGATGAAGAAATTCGAGAATCCGGAGCAGACCCTCGAGTACCACCTCACGCTCGCGGCCCCCGCCTTCACCGAGAAGGACATGGAGCAGGTCCTGGCTCCGATGCTGGAGGCCCTCAAGCCCTACGGCCAGGTCGGCAAGCTGGGCGCCAAGCCCAAGGAAGGTGCCTACCTGGACAGTCGGGACCGCCTGCTGGACCGGGCCCACCTGATCCTCCGGGTCCGCCCCGGCCTCTTCACCGTGAAGTCCAGAACCACCAACATGGCCGAGATGGTAGACCTGCCGGTCTGCCAGAAGGCCAAGTACGAGCTCGACTACTTCGAGGAGATCGGCTACTCCATCTCTGCCGAAATCCGCCACGAAAAGGACGAGTGGATCCCCGACGTCACCAAGGCCACCGTGGCCCAGTGCATGGAGTTCATGTCCCGCAAGTGCCCCGACCTGCTCAAGCAGCTCGAGGTGATCCTCAAGCCCATTTCCAGCCTCTCGGCCCCCGGCGTGGCCAAGATGTGGAGCGCCGACTTCACGCCCAACCATCCCCTGGCGCCCACCTTCAAGGAGAGCGGCTTTACGGCGTGGTCCTTCCCGGGCACCAACAACACCCTGGCGGAAATCGCCTGGACCGGCTACGTGAAGAACAAGGCCGAGCTGGACCTCTACTACCGCCAGATCAAGGAGAAGATGGGGAAGGCCGGCCTGCTGGCCGTGGACCAGTCCTCCAAGACCGAGCGCTACTTCGCCGCCTTCTATGGCACCACGGCCCTGGACACCCGCTACGGGCGCTTGGCTCAGCCCGCCTACATCAAGCACTTCGAGGCCGACCCCAAGGACAAGGTCGTCCTCAGCCCCTACCTCCAGGTGGGCACCAAGGAGCTGCCGGCCATCCTCGAGCCGGACATGGCCCCCTATGACTGGGTCATCGATGCGGACGGTCATCTGGCGGTGGTACCTGAGACCATGCATCCCTACGGCCGGATCTACGAGAAGGGCTTCACCCGCCCCGAGGACAAGAGCGCGAAGAAGCCCGGCACCGAGGAGCATTTCGGTCATGTGGCGGCCCTCGATGGCCGGCCTGGGCGGATCAGCGGTGAGCTGCTCTACGACAAGAAAACCAACGCCTGGACCGTCAACAACAAGTCCGGCCGCTACTCCATGCATAACCCCGACCGCACGCCGGACCAGCTGCTCAATGCCGCCGCCCTCATCAAGGAGGTCGCGGACATCCAGGGCGCGTTCTGGGGTCCGGTGCGCTACATCCTCGAGTACGGCGCGAAGCCCGTGGCTGTGGAGATGGAGCGCAGCCCCAACCTCACCTACGAGGATCCGGCCAAGAAGAAGCGTCCTTTCGTCGAGCTGATGGCCTCCACGGTCCCC
>CAIMQW010000189.1 GCA_903843705.1 uncultured Holophagaceae bacterium
CGGCCCGACGTGCTGAACCACAACGTCGAGACGGTGCCCCACCTCTACCGGCGGGTGCGGCCCGACGCGGACTACGCCCAGAGCCTGGAGGTGCTCCAGCGCGCCGCGGACTGGCGCGACGAGAACGCCCCGGCCCTGCGGGTGAAGAGCGGCATCATGCTGGGCCTGGGCGAGACGCCGGAGCAGGTGCTGGAGCTCATGGCCGACTGGCGGGACAGCCGGGTGGACATCGCCACCCTCGGCCAGTACCTGCCGCCCTCGGAGCTGCACCTGCCGCTGGAACGCTATGTCGAGCCGGCAGAGTTCGAGATGTACCGCCAGAAGGGCCTGGAGATGGGCTTCCAGCGGGTGGAGTCCGCCCCCCTGGTGCGCTCCAGCTATCACGCAGGCGAAGGGTTCGAAGCCTGAGCTTCGAACCCTTCGGAGCTGGCGTCGCCTCGCGGTCTAGGCGTTGAGGTTCAGGAACTTCTGCTGGAAGGCGGTCCAGTCCAGGTTGCCGTTGGCCAGAGGGCCGTTCTCGCCCCGCAGGAGGGCGATCTCGTCCTGGTACCAGTCGATGACGGGCTTGCCGATCTTCAGGGAACCCAGCTCCGTGGCGAGGTCGCTGGGGGTCATGAGGCACACCCAGCCGCGGTCGTAGGGGCTCGCGATGAGCTCGCCCGGATCGGACTTCAGGCCGGCGTTGTCATGCTCCACCTTGCCGGACATCGGCGAGGCCACATTGACCGAGCCCAGCTTGCTCTTGAGCGTGAAGAGGACGTCGCCCTTGCGGACGATCTTGCCGCGCTCCGGCAGGATCACTTCCTTCACTTCGCCAAGGGCCTTACGCATGAAGTCATCGATGCCGATCCGGATCTGGCCTTCGTTCTCGAGGCGAACCCAGGCGTGGCCGGGAGAGAGGAAGGCGCCGCCGGGCACACAGAACTCTGAGGCGGGAATGACTTCGGCCATCTCCGGGGTCACCACGCGGACGCTGGGCCGCTGGGCCAGAGCGATGCGGGCCTGGCGCTTGATCAGCAGGTTCTTGGCGAACTCGCCCAGCTCATCGGCGGTGAAGGGCTTCTGGACGTATTCGCAGGCGCCGTGCTGCAGTGTCTGGACGGCGGTCTCGATGCTGCCGTAGCCGGTGACGACGACCACGTCCACGTCAGGCCGCAGGTGCTTCACAGCCTTCACCACTTCGACACCATCCATGTCCGGCATCTTGAGGTCGGTGAAGACGAAGTCGTAGTCATTGCGCTGCACCAGGCCCAAGGCCTCGGGGCCGTGCTCCACGGTGTCGACGCTGAAGCCTTCCAGCACCAGGATGCGGCGGAAGGAGTCGAGCACCACGCCCTCGTCGTCCACGGCGAGGATGCGGGCCTTGGGGTTCGGCACTTCGACCCGCTTCAGGCTCTTGGCTTCGTGGGTGAAGTCCAGCTTGACGGACGTATTGAGCACCTTCTCCCGGGCCTCGCGCTCCTTGGCATCCCGCATCTTGTGGAGGCTGGTGCGCACCAGGAAGTCGATGCCCACAAAGGCCACGAACATGAAAATGATCAGGATTGCGGCCATGAAGACCTCCTAGGTGAGGGTGGTAAGAGAGGGCTCTCCGCCCCGGGTTTCGGCGGACAGGGGCAGGATTAGAGTAAAACAAGTGCCCTTGCCTGGTTCACTTTGGACTGTCAGGGTCCCACCGTGGGCCTCAACGATGCCCCAGCTGACCGCCAGACCCAGGCCCGTGCCGTGATTTCCCTTGGTGGTGAAGAAGGGTTCGAAGATGCGGGGCAGGTCTTCGGGGGCGATGCCCTTCCCGCTGTCCTCCAGGAGCACGTCGATGGTCCCCTCGGCACCCAGCCGCGTGGTGGCGCGGATGGTTCCGCCCTCGGCGCCGATGGCGTCCGCCGCATTCAGGATGAGGTTCACCACCACCTGCTGGATCTGGTTCGCGTCCGCCATGACCTCCGGCAGGTCCGGTGTCAGGTGCAGGGAGAGGTCCACCTGATTCATGCTCAGCTGGGTCATGACCACTGAAACCGACCGGCGGATGACCTCGTTCAGGTCCATGAGCTTCCGCGCCGGCGCCGTGGGCCGGGCAAAGTCCAGCAGGCCGCGGATGATCCCCCGGCAGCGGACGGTCTCCCGGACGATGACATCCAGGTCCTCGCAGGCCTCCGCATCCTGATCCAGGCGCTTGCGGAGCAGGGAGGCATAGCTGAGCACACCCGTGAGCGGGTTGTTGATCTCATGGGCCACCCCGGCGGCCAGGCGACCCACGGAGGCGAGCTTGTCCGCCTGGGCGAGCTGCCGCTGGGTGTCCGAGAGGTTCTTGGTCATCTCGTTGAACGACTTGGCCAGATGCCCGAGCTCATGCCGCCCCAGGTAGGGGATGGAGGTGCTCAGGTCCCCGGCGGAGACCCGCTCGGTGCCCGCCACGAGGGCCGCCACCGGCCGCACCACCAGACGGCGGTTGAGCCACCACAGCATGAGGCTGCCCGCGAGGATCGCCAGGATGGCGGAGCCGATGATCACGTTGCGGCTGCGCGTGATCTCCTGGTCCACCTGGGTCAGCGAGACATTGACATCCAGCACCCCCAGCAGGCGCTGCTTGGGGCTGTGGGCATGGCAGGCGGCCGTGGAGCAGGAAGGCGAGTTGGGAATGGGGTTGATCACGCCCAGCAGCCTGGTGCCGTCCGGTGCGCGGAAGGTCCGGGCCCGGGCCTGGATGTCCAGGTGCTCCAGAGGCTTGCCCTCCGCATGGCAGACGTAGCAGGCCTCCCCGCGGATATCGAGGCTGGTCCCGATCTCCTCAGCCGAGGAGGAGAACATGACGCGCCCCTCCTTGTTGAACACGCGGACCTTGCGGATGCCCTGCTCCGAGAGCCCCCCCACCGCCTGGATCTGGCGGTGCATGTTGTCCCGGCGGTTCTCCATCATGTCGAAGTGGGTGGCGCTCTTGATGGTCTCGCTCAGCTGATCGGCGCTGCGGGTGCGCTCGGCCATGAGCTGGGCGGAGTGGGTCCGCAGCACCGCCACGGCCATGCCGCCGATCGCCAGCGCCGTCGCGAGACCGGCGCCGAGGATCAGACGGGTACCGATGCGGGTGCGCATGGTTCAGGCTCCTGGCTTCGGATCCGGGCCGGCCCCGATGGGGCCTCCGGGGAAGATGCTGAAGTTCCGCACCGCGAAGGCGAAGACCGCCATGCCCGTGGCCACCAGGCCCACGGAGACGATGATCTCCATGGCCGAGGGCATGTAGCGGGTGCCGGAAGCGGCCTCCATGCCGGTGATGCTGACATTCAACCGGTTCATCACGAAGCCGAGCACCGCCATGAAGGCGCCGGCCACCAGCCAGTTCGGGTCCGAGCGCAGGCGGCGGAAGGACATCAGCGCCACGGGCAGGATCACCCCCAGGGTGAACTCCAGCAGGAACATCCGTCCCTCATAGCCGAACTCCAGGATGGAACCGAAGGCGTGGTTCCGTTGAATGGCCTGGAGGCGCATGAGGCCATAGATGCCCAGCGCGACGACCATGCCCCGGGCCAGAGGCTCGAGCAGGTCCATCTCCAGGTGGCGGTGGAAGGCCCGCTTGCTGAGGTAGGACTCCAGGACCACCATGCCGATGCCTGCGCCGATGGCCGAGATGTAGAACTGGACCGGGAGCATGGGCGAATACCACAGGGGATGCAGCTTGCTGGGCACGATCAGGTAGAGGGTGCCCAGGGATGACTGATGCAGGGTCGAGAGCATGACGCCCAGGATGACCAGGGGCGTGATCAGCCGGTGGATGAACCGCGCCGGGGCGTTGAACCCGAAGCGCTCCAGGACCACGGGCGCGAACTCCACAGCCAGCACGGTGGTGTAGAGCATGACGCACCAGGCCACCTCGAACATGACGGAGTGGGGATTCCAGTAGATGATGGCGTGCCAGATGCGCCAGGGCTGCCCAAGGTCCAGCAGCAGGGCCACGATCACGAAGGAATACCCCAGGAAGCCCGTCAGGATGGTGGGGCGGACGATGGGTTCGAACTTCTTGAGGTTGAACAGGTGCACGACCGCCGTCAGCGTGAAGGCGCCGGCCGCCAGGCCTACGCCGCAGAGGAGATCGAAGCCGATCCAGATGCCCCAGGGGAACTTGTCGCTGAGGTTGGTGACCGCGCCCAGGCCCTTGGTGAACCGGATCACGGTGACGGTCAGGAAGGCCAGGAAGAGAATGCCGGCGACGATGGTCCAGAAGCCCGGACGGAAGCGGCGGGAAGCGAGCGTGGCGGTGTCAGTCATGACTGGTTCTCCCGTCCATTGTCCTTGGCTTCCGCATGGGCGACATCCTCGCGCCGGGCGGTGATCCAGTGGACGCCATAGAGCAGGACGCCCCACACCGCCACGAAGTCGGGGATGTTGGACAGCACCTGCCAGGTGCGCATGGCCGGCGGTTCGCCCGGCAGCTTGGTCTTCAGGCCCAGCTTATCGAAGGGCACGCTGGAGATCGCCATCACTGATGTCCCACCCGCTTCGGTGAGGCCGTAGATGTGGTTGACGTATTCGCCGGGCTTCTGGCGGAGGCGGGTCCGGGCTTCCCAGATGAGGTCCTCTTTCTTCCCGAAGACCGTGGCCTCGTAGGCGCAGGCCTCGGCACAAGCGGTCGGCTTGCCCTCCTTGATGCGGCTGGAACAGAGGATGCACTTCCCGACGATGGGGACGGGCCGGTCCCACTGGTACTTCGGGATCTCGAAGGGGCAGGCCATCATGCAGTAGCGGCAGCCCATGCAGCGCTGGGCGTCGTAGACCACCGGGCCATCGGGGGTCTTGACCAGAGCGGCCACAGGGCAGACCGAGGCGCAGGTGGGCACCTCGCAGTGCATGCACATGCGCCGGACGTTCAGCCCCTCCCGGGGCTGGACCGTCGTCCAGGTATACGCCGTGAGCACCTCCTCCACCGGCCCTGGGAGCTTGTTCTGCTCTTTACAGGCGGAGCTGCATGCGCCGCAACCAACGCAGCGTGTGGCATCGAAGAGAAGGCCCATACCCATGGGTTCTCCTGTCAATCAACTACCCTCGAGAGGAATTCCCGGGGTATTTGGCTGTGAGCATGCGCCCTGAATTCCGCATAGTCAACCCTTTGGTAGCAATTAAAAAATCACTCTGTCGCCACGATTAACGTAGGGCTCCCGCCGCTTCAAAGCTCTCAAAGGACTACCAGGGAATTTGTCTTTCCCGGACTGCTCAGCCTTGGCGACCACAGGCTTTTTGCAATCGCCCTGTTTGCGGCAGTTCTTCATCCATGCGGGTTGGTCCTGAGGTTGGACCCGCTACCCCCTGAGGCAGCGTTGGCCTGATTATCTGGCCCAGGAGCCGGGAATTGATCACAACACCCCCCATAAAGCCACCCACCCCGCGCCCCGGACCTGGACAAAGAAAGCGCCCCGCCGAAGCGGGGCGCTTTACACTCTGACAACTCTCAACCCCCAGCTGATCACTGATAGCTGAGAGCTGACAGCCTACTAATACATGTCTTCCATGCCGCCCATGCCACCGGGGCCGCCAGGGCCGGCGGGGGACTTGGGCTCGGGGATCTCGGTGATGATGGCTTCGGTGGTCAGCATCATGGAGGCCACCGAGGCGGCGTTCCGCAGGGCGGACTTGGTCACCTTGGCGGGATCCACCACACCGAAGGCCATCATGTCGCCATAGACGTTGGTGGCGGCGTTGTAGCCGTGGTTGCCCTTGGACTCGCGGACGGTGTTGACGACCACGGAGCCTTCGACGCCAGCGTTGTTGGCGATCTGGCGGAGGGGCTCCTCCAGGGACTTGCGGACGATATCCACGCCCGTGGCCTGGTCGCCGGTGACCTTGAGCTCGGCGAGCTTGAGCATGGAGCGGAGCAGCGCAACACCGCCACCGGCCACGATGCCGTCTTCGACGGCGGCCTTGGTGGCATGCATGGCGTCTTCCACGCGGGCCTTCTTCTCCTTGAGCTCGGTCTCAGAGGCCGCGCCCACCTTGATGACCGCGACGCC
>CAIMQW010000190.1 GCA_903843705.1 uncultured Holophagaceae bacterium
CCTCAGCATCAGCTTCGCAGGATCCGCCCCCACCCCACCCAAGGAGACACCACCATGAGCAACCAGAGCATCGGCGTCATCGGCGCAGGCCAGATGGGCAACGGCATCGCCCACGTCTCCGCCCAGGCGGGCCTGACCGTGGTGATGCAGGACATCAGCGAGGCCTTCGCCGCCAAGGGCGTGGCCAACATCGACAAGAATCTGCAGCGCGGCGTGGACAAGGGCAAGATGACCGCCGAGGAGAAGGCCGCCATCCTGGGCCGCATCCGCACCACCACCAAGCTCGAGGACCTGGCCGACTGCGACATCGTGGTCGAGGCCGCCACCGAGAACTGGGTCATCAAGAAGCAGATCTTCGAGACCCTCGACAAGGTCTGCAAGCCCGGAGCCATCCTGGCCTCCAACACCAGCAGCATCTCCATCACCAAGCTGGCCGCCGTCACCAAGCGTCCCGAGGCGGTCATCGGCATGCACTTCATGAACCCCGTGCCCGTCATGCAGCTCATCGAGGTCATCCGCGGCCTGGCCACTTCCGACGCCATCTACCAGGCGGTGATGGACCTGGCCGTGCGCCTAGGCAAGACCCCCATCTCCTGCAACGACTTCCCGGGCTTTGTGGCCAACCGCATCCTAATGCCCATGATAAACGAGGCCATCTACACCCTCTTCGAAGGCGTGGCCACCGTGGAGAGCATCGACGGGATCATGAAGCTGGGTATGAACCACCCCATGGGCCCCCTGACCCTGGCGGACTTCATCGGCCTGGACACATGCCTGGCCATCCTGAACGTCCTCTACGACGGCCTGGGCGATCCCAAGTACCGCCCCTGCCCCCTGCTCATCAAGTACGTGGATGCGGGCTGGCTGGGTAAGAAGAGCGGTCGCGGGTTCTACGACTACGCCAAGAGCTGAGGCACCTTCCAGATAGGGTATTGGAAAACGAGAAGGGAAACGAAGACACCAACAAGAGGAGTCCTCATGGCCACCGCCAAGGTTCGTGAAATCCTGTCCTGGTACAGCTCGGAGAACCCGGGCGTGAAGGCCAACCTGGCCCGCATCATGAACACGGGGCGCCTGGCCGGCACCGGCAAGTTCGTCATCCTGCCCGTCGATCAGGGCTTCGAGCACGGACCCGCCCGCAGCTTCGCGCCGAACCCCGGCGGCTATGATCCCCGCTACCACGTGGAGCTGGCCATCGAGGCGGGCTGCAATGCCTACGCGGCACCCCTCGGCTTCATCGAGGCCGTGGCCTCCGACTACGCCGGGGACCTCCCCCTCATCCTGAAGCTCAACAACAGCGACGGCCTGGCCAAGGGCATCGAGCCCTGCAGCGCCATCACGGGCAGCGTCGAGGACGCCCTGCGCCTGGGCTGCGCCGCCATCGGCTATACCATCTACCCCGGCAGCGGCGCCCGCAACGAGCAGTACGAGGCCCTGCGCGAGCTGATCCTTGAGGCCAAGGCCGTGGGCCTGCCCAGCATCGTCTGGTCCTACCCCCGCGGGACCGGCCTCTCCAAGGAGGGTGAGACTGCCGTGGACGTGGCCGGCTACGCCGCCCAGATCGCCGCCCAGCTGGGCGCCCACATCATCAAGGTGAAGCCCCCCACGGCCCACCTAGAGCAGGGCGAGGCCAAGAAGGTCTTCGAGAAATACGGCATCCCGACGACCACCCTCGCGGAGCGGGTCCAGGAAGTCGTGCGCAGCGCCTTCGGGGGGCGCCGCATTGTCATCTTCAGCGGCGGAGAGGCCAAGGGCACCGAGGCGGTCCTTCAGGAAGTGACCCAGGTCGCCGCTGGCGGCGCTTTCGGCTCTATCATGGGCCGCAACGCCTTCCAGCGCCCCAAGGCGGAAGCTATCGAGCTTCTGCACGCCGTGATGGACATCTACGCCAAGGCTTAATTGCAACGCGGGGCTGGAATCGCTAGGCTGGGGTTTCATGCCCAGGAGCCTCCATGCCCGTCGTCAGCACCGCCCAGTACGCCAAGATGCTCGAGGTCGCGAAGGGCGCTCACTATGCGTTCCCAGCGTTCAACGTCACTTCGACGGAAACCGCCAACGCCGTGCTCCTCGGACTGAAGACGGCCAAGGCTGACGGCATCATCCAGATCTCCACCGGCGGCGCCGAGTTCATGTCGGGCCTGGGCGTGAAGAGCATGGCCCAGGGCGCCATCGCCCTGGCGGACTATGTCCGGTTCATTGCCGAGCAGTATGACGTGAACATCGCCCTGCACACCGACCACTGCCATCCCAAGTACCTCGAGACCTTCGTGCTGCCGCTGATCGCGGAGACCGAGCGCCGACGCGCCCTGGGGCAGCCCAACCTCTACAACGCCCACATGTTCGACGGCAGTGAGCTGGCCCTCACCGAGAACATCGCCAAGTCCGCGGAGCTGCTCAAGCGCTGCGCGGCCAGCGACATCATCCTGGAAGTGGAGATCGGCGTGGTGGGCGGCGAAGAGGACGGTCACGACACCAGCCACCTGGGCAAGGAGAAGCTCTACACCACGCCTGAGGACATGGTGGCGGTGCACAAGACCCTGGCGCCCCTCGGCCGCTACATGTTGGCCGCCACCTTCGGCAACGTACACGGCGTATACAAGCCCGGCAACGTGGTGCTCAAGCCCGCCATTCTGCAGGACGGCCAGGCCGCCATCGCCAGCGCCTGCGGAGGGGAGAACTCCCTGCTGGTCTTCCACGGCGGCTCCGGCTCCAGCCTCCAGGAGATCCACGAGACCCTGGACTACGGCGTCATCAAGATGAACATCGATACCGACACCCAGTACGCCTTCACCCGCGCCATCGCCGATCACATGTTCAAGAACTACGACGGCGTCCTAAAGGTGGACGGCGAGGTGGGCAACAAGAAGACCTATGACCCCCGGCCCTACATGAAGAAGGCCGAGCAGAGCATGGCCGACCGCGTCATCCGCGCCTGCAACGACCTCCGCTGCGCCGGGAAGAGCCTGGGCAGGATCTAAGTGGCGGGATAGAAAACGGCGCATTCGCGCCGTCTTCTATCCTTATTTTCTATCTCGGAAGGCGCAGCCTTCCGAGCCCCCACCTATTTCAGCGGGTGCTCCAGGAACGTGAGTCCGGGGCATTTCTCGGCGGTGGTCCTTCGCTGCCAGTCGTTCTCGAAGAGGATGGCGGGGTTGCCCTCGACGTCCTCCACCAGGTCGCCCCAGTAGCGGCTGGGCTCGGGCCACCCGCCCTGCAGCCAGCGGGCCATCTGGAAGCTCCGGGACTCCAGCAGCACGGGACAGGCGTATTCCTCCTTGAGCCGGTGCTGCAGCACCTCGAACTGCAGGCGGCCGATGGCGCCGAGGATGGGCAGCGGCGCGCCCCCCTTGGGCCAGAAGACCTGCACCACGCCCTCCTCCGCGATCTGGGTGAGGCCCTTGAGGAAGCCCTTGCGGGCGCCGGGGTCGGCCAATCGCACGGAGACGAACTGTTCCGGGGAGAAGCGTGGGACCGCGTGGAACTCCAGGGGGCCCGCGGAGCTCAGCACATCGCCGATGCGGAACAGCCCCGGGTTGATGAGGCCCAGGATGTCGCCCGGATAGGCCTCGTCCACGATCTGCCGCTCGCGCCCGAAGAACATGTGGGGGTAGTTCAGCTTGATGGACTTCTTTTCCCGCACATGAAGGGCGTCCATCCCCCGCTGAAAACGGCCGGACACGATGCGGGCGAAGGCCACGCGGTCCCGGTGGGCCTTGTTCATGTTGGCCTGAACCTTGAATACGAAGGCCGTGAAGGGTTGCTCGGGGTCCACCATGCCGCCGTTCATGAGCGGCCGCGGGCCGGGTGAGGGAGCCAGCTCCAGGAACTCTTCCAGGAACTCCGCCACGCCGAAGTTGTTCACGGCGGAGCCGAAGAACATGGGCGACTGCTCGCCCCGCAGGAACGCCTCGCGATCGAAGGCCGGGAGCACGTGGTTCATTAGGTCCACGTCATCCTTGAGCTGCTGCAGCTCCGCGGGCGTGAGCAGGGCCGCGATCTCGGGATCGTCCAGCCCGCCCTGCCCGGCCACCCGGGCCTTGCGTCCCGCCTTGGCACGCTCGAAGACCTGGATCTGTCCCGTGGCCCGCACGTAGACGCCCTTGAAGTCCGTGCC
>CAIMQW010000191.1 GCA_903843705.1 uncultured Holophagaceae bacterium
TGCCAGACCTGATTTCCCCATAACGGTCAGTTCGGCCCTCGCCGCTACGGGCTTGTTCAACATCGCATTTCGCCGGTGGGCACCGCCGCGCCTACCCACACCATCAACTCGGTCCCGCCACCGACGAAATGCTCACTGTTTTGTGGCTTCGTCGTTCATGGCTACCTCTGGATAGGCCCACTTGGGCTATCCACAGGTTTGAATCTGACGAATGGCCTAAACAGTCCCAGGTTTAGGCGAGGTTTGGGCCACTTTCCGAACCGCCTTGCGGCCCTTGCTGGCGGCGGGCTTGCCGTTCAGGCGCGTCATGGCGTCCTTGCCCTTTTCCGCTTCCATGATGGCCCGCACCATTTTGAGCGCTACCGCCTGGGACGCGCACCCATTGGCTTCTGCGAATTCCTTGCAGGCCCAGGCTAGCCGTTCTTCTGGCGATCCTTCTAGCCGATCGCCCAAGGATTTTCTGCCACCGCGTGAAGTCAATTCCGCCAGCAGGGAAAGTGCGGCATTTGCTTCGTCCCGCAAACCCCAAAGCCCTTCCATCCACTGATCGCCGATTGGATCTTGCCCTAGCGGGTCGATGCCTTCTCCCCCAAGTGCCATCCTAATGTTGTCTTGGAATTGGCGGTGTTCTTTATAGGGCGTCATGGCCCGGGCCATGAGTTCCTGCGCGCCTTCACCAATGGACTGTGCTGCGTTCAGCAGGGCATCGGAGGCTTCGGCCAGGGTAGTCAGATCCTTCTTCGCCCTTTTGGTATCGCCATGTAGCTTCGCCATTAGGGAAAAGATCATGTACCGGCGGCCAGTTTCTCTCATGAAGGTGATGAGACTTTCCGCATCGGCGCCTGGGATCTTCCCGACAAAAGTCTTTGCCGCCCGCGCCAGCGTGGCCCTAGCTTCAGTCTCGCGCCTGGCTTTGGCCTCGGCATATACCTGGGCGCTCTTGTTTGGTAAAGGATGGAACATAGCCGCCCGCCCGCCGATGCATCCCGCAAAGGAAGCGCGGCAGCTGGTGCGGGAACCAGTTTTCGGGCCGTCGCCCTAGCCGCGCTTATTCGATTCTAGGCTACCGATTCACGGCCCGCCTGGATGAAGGCGCGAAGGTTCCACGGCCCGCCGGTGACGAACAGGCGTTCACCTGCCAGGGCGCCCAGTTCGGCATACCCTTCGGCTTCTTCGGGTGTGGGTGCGGGCTTGTGCAGATCCGCGGCAAGTCGGGCCATCATGGCAGGGCCAGCGATCCGTCCCGCCTGGCGGGCTTCGTCAAGTGTGGTGGGCTTGTTCATCGCTTCAGATCCTCAAGAGTCATAGGCGCGGGATCTGCCGCGGCAGGGCCGTAGGCGGCCAGGATCAGGCGGCCCAGCAGGCGGCCAGGTGATAGGCCCAGGCGCTCGCAGGCGGCCCGGAACAGGGCGTGTTCATCTTCCCGAAGGCGGAAGGATAATTGGACTGTGGGTATTTCTGCTTTCGGCCTGCCTGCCATGTTTCACCCCATGCCCAACAGGCTAGCCGATCCGCGCGCCCGCGTGAAGGGTATTTCTACTTTCGATAACGGCCATTATGTAACCTCAACTTTTTGCTAAGTCCTTGTGTTTTCAGCATCGGATATTTTGGCCTGTGCCGGGTTCTGAAAGTGAATAAGTGGGCGCCGGTTATCTGCACTTGGCCGCCTAATCGAATGAGTCAGGCGCCCTTGGCCTTCGCCTTCTCGTCCTTGGCCGCCTTCGCTTCTTCGGCTTCCTTCGCCAGATCCACAGATCCGGCCAGCAGGGCGGCCATGCGTTCGCCGATCACTTCCACGGCATCGCGCAAGGGGTCGAAGCCCAGGCGGGCATACCCTTCGGTTACAGTCCCGGCGGCGTGGCCCAGCAGGGCGCCGGTGAAGGAATTGGGATAGCCCAGGCGGGCGCCCAGGCTGGCGAAGGATCGGCGCAGATCATGTATCGTCACATCCGACAGATCCACCCGATCCTTCTTCGGCACCTTGGCCTTCACTTGCAGGGCCGTCACCGCGGCTTGAACCGTGGCCCACATCTTGGGCAGGCCCACCAGGGCTTCGCCTGTGTAATAGCCCGGGATCACATAGGGATTACCCAACACCTTCGGCAGCGTGTCGAGCAGCTGGTGGGCGGCGGCGCATAGCGGCACGATCCGGGCGCCTACCTTCTTGGCCGTCTTGTGGAAGGCCAGGCGGATCTGCCCGGCTTCCAGATCCACCGCGGCCCAGGGCAGGGCAGGGCTTTCCACGATGTAGGCGCCGGTTTCCTTGTCCTTCTTCTTGGCGCCGATCAATTCGGACTTCCTCATGCCGGTGAGCAGGTAAAGGCGGAAGGCCGCCAGGGCGTGAACATCCAGGGCCGCCAGGGCTTCCTTATCCCGCTTCTGGCCTGTGGGCGTGGGTTCCAGGTGCCGCAGGGCCGCGCCCAGGGCGATCAGTTCCCGATCCGACAGGTGCCGATCCTTCTTCGTTTCTGCGGCGCGGGCCTGGCCCTTGGCTGGGTTTGTTCCGGCAGGACAGAAGCCCCACAGGGCGCCCAGGGTAAACATCTTGGACAGGACGGCCCGGGTGCGGTTCGCCAGGATGCCCTTGGGCGTGTCCTTGCGGATCTGCGCCAGCAGGCGGGCCACTTCGGGCGTGTCCACATCCTTCACGCGCATGGAACCCAGGGCGGGAAGGATGTGCTTATCCAACAGGCGGGTGTATCCGGCTTGGGTGCTGGGCTTGAGCGTGGGCAGGTGTTCGGCCCGGAATTGCTCGGCCAAATCCTTCACCGTCTTGGCCGCGCGCTCGGCCTTCTTCTTCGCCGCGGGATCGTTGCCGTCGCCAATTTCGCCTAGCAGCTTGATCGCCTTTTCCTTGGCATTGCTCACCGTCACTTCCGGCCACCTGCCGATTGAGTGCGTCTTTTCCCGGCCATGCACCCGGAACCGCAGCACCCAGGACAGGACACCTGCGGGCGTCATCTGGATATACAGGCCGCGGGTTGTGGCGTCCGGCACCCGGTATGTCTTGGGCTTCGGCTTCATCCCTTCAACAAACGCCTTGTTGATCACCTTGCCCTTGGTTTCGCCCATGAGTCACCGCCTGGGATCAGTGTAAGCCATTACCACACTGTTACCACATACCAGGCCCAATTTGCACCCGGGTAGGCCCTGGGCAGGCCCAAGGTAGATTGGCCTAAGATCCAGCAGGGACGCGGTAAAGCCCAGGGATGCACCCGGGTAGCACCCAGGGCGGCCCAAGTCCGATATTGTCACTGTTAATCACTAGGTCGGGGGTTCAAATCCCTCCTCCGGAGCCAATACAAAAGGGGTCCCACCGGGACCTCTTTTGTATTGGCTGTGGAATAGATGGAGAGGAACCCCCGAGAGGCAGCCGGCCCATGAGCCCGGAGCAGGAGCGGAGGGCCACCGTCGCGCCAAGCGCGATGACCCGCCAGGGCGCCGCGCAGGAGGTGCGGCGTGAACGCACCCACTCATCACCCCAATGACGCCCAAGTGATGCCTTGCCGGGCCGTGAAGGGTACACTTGATGTCCTTGCCCAGTTGGAGAGGGGTGAGCGCTTGGATGAAGAGGCTTGACGCCAATAGGGGTGCAACCACAAACTACACCCCAAGAGGTGCTAGTTTGAATTCATCCATGTATGGGGCTGGTGCCGAGTACGCCCTGCACTCGCTGCTCACCCTTGCGACTCGCCCGGAGCCGGTCAGCGTCCGGGACCTTGCAACCTACCAGAAGATCCCTGAACGGTTCCTCGCGAAGCTCTTCACCCGCCTCAAGCAGGCGCATCTGGTGGTCGGCAGCGAAGGCATTGCCGGTGGTTTTGCCCTGGCCCGTCCCCCCGAAGACATCCGGGTGATGGACGTGCTGGCAGCGGTGGACCCCGACCGCACCCTGTTTGCCTGCGCTGAGATTCGCAACAACTGCGCCCTCTTCGAGGCAACGGCGCCGGGTTGGGCGACGGCGGGGAACTGTCGTATCCATGCGTTCATGCTTGATGCTGAGCGTGTCCTGCAGGCGTTTCTGGCCTCCAAGTCGCTGGCGGACCTGGTTTGTGAATTCGAGAGCAAGGCCCCGAAAGATTTCATTCAGGAAACAGGAGCCTGGTTCCAAGAGCGCAAGTCATTGCGGGTCCCTAAAAGCCGCGTGAAGACTTGATCACCCTCGAAGGAAAACCGACTCAACCCCATCCCAGGAGGCAGCCATGGATATCCCCGAAAAAATGACGCAGGTCCTGGAGAAGGATGGTGTGGTCGCCATCGCCACCCTGGGCCCGAACGGGCCGCACATGGTCAATACCTGGAACAGCTATGTCTGCGTGACTGAGGATGGGCGGTTGCTGATCCCCGCGGGCTACATGCAGACCACCGAAGCCAATGTTGCCTTCAATGACCAAGTCATGGTCACCCTGGGCAGTTCCAAGGTGGCTGGCCTGCATGGCCCTGGCACCGGCTTCTTGATCAAAGGCAAAGCGACCTGGGTCGCCTCGGGACCTGACTTCGAGGTGCTCAAAGCCAAGTTTGCCTGGGTCAGGGCCACCTTGGCGATTTCACCCGATTCCATCACCCAGACGCTCTGACACCTCTTCCCCAGCTTTCCTGGAGGCCCCATGCCCAGCGAGACGCCGACCCTGCTCACCGCCAGCGCCATGGCCAATGCCCTGAGTGTCTCTGATGCCAAGGTCAAGAAGGCCATCCTTGAACTGGGCCTGGTCCCCACTGCCAAAAAGGGCTGCTGCACCTATTTTACCTCCGAGGATCAGAAGAAGATCAAGGCCGTTCTCCCGGGAGCTAAGTAGACTACCCCCACTCCCAGGGTCCCCATGAGTGGTTGGAGCTGCCAGTACGAGGTCAACGGCGTCTGCCTCAAGGTGGATGGGGCCCTCTGCCGTCCGGGCATGAAGGGCTGCATCCTCCAGGGCAAAGTGACCTTTCATGACGGCGAGACCCCCACGCCCGAGTGGCCCCCCGGGCACCCGCGCCGCAACCCGTTCACCGCCAGGAAGCCGAAGCGCCCGTGAGTTAGCTGGTCCTTCCGAGACTCACGACTCGCCCCCATAGAGCCCGGTCAGCACCTCGGTCCGGTCGGAGAGGCGATAGGTCTGGCCCCAGGCCTCGGCGGCCTGGGTGGCTTCGGCCTCAGTTGGGAAGAGGGCGGGCAGGGAGGAGGTGGGGTCCGCCGCGACCAGCGCTTCGATCACGCTGGCATCGGGGTAGGTATAGTCCACGACGCCCACCCAGCAGCGCGGGTCTGGGGACCAGCGGCGGGCAGAACCGAGGCTGCTTGCGGGGAACATGTGCTAACTCCTTCCTTCCGGGCCAGGGAGGCGACTCGAAGTCAGGCTGCCACGGGCCGGGCCGTCTCCCGTAGCCATTTTCTCACCCCCGTCATGGAGGTCCCGGTTCCGGCGAATTCAGCCCCCTCTGCAGGCCCGGGTTGCAAAGGGCCGAAGGACGAGTATCGTTCTTGGGATCGGGGCCGTGCCCCTGCACAGAGGAGGTCTCGATGCGGAAATTTATGGCCATTGCCCTGATGAGCGCGGTTGCTTTTGTGGCGTTCGCCGCTGACAAGAAGCCTGAGTCCAAGAAGGCTTCCGCCTGTGGTAAGGAATGCTGCAAGAAGAGCCAGGCTGATGCTTGCAAGGACAGCAGCGACTGTCATAAGCTGGCTGGCGAGAAGAAGGAAGCACCCAAGAAGGGCTGATCCCCCTCCGGCCTCATCAGCGAGAGCCCCGCAGCTGCGGGGCTCTTGTTTTGGTCTTGGCAGGTTGCATGGCACGTGATGAAATCCCTGTCCGGAAAAGTTGGAGTTGGGCCGCCACTTGGGGGACTTGCTGAAGGCGTCCGTCCAAAGCTGCCCATGGGTTTGCAGGGTTGCAATGACCAGGGGCAGGGGCATGGGAGCTCGCTGGCAGGTTGGTCGAAAGCAGGCACTACCTGCCTGGGTATCCCAAGAAAATACTTACCATTCAAGGTGTAGACTTGATTTTTTGGGGATTGGAACACCTATGGAAAATGAAGGCCCAGGCTCCTCTCAGCATTCCAACAACGAAGAACTGATCCTCCGCGCTGAGAAGAGGGCAGCCGAATTAGAGGTTGCCAACAAGGAGCTGGCCTTCCAGAACGAGGAGAAGGCCAAGCGGGCAGCCGAATTGGAACTTGCCAATGTGGAGCTGGCCTTCCAGAACGAGGAGAAGGCCAAGCGGGCAGCCGAGCTAGAGCTTGCCAACTTGGAACTGGCCTTCCAGAACAGGGAGAAGGCCAAGCGGGCCGCCGAGTTGGAGCTTGCCTACAAGAGACTGGCCTTCAAGACCGAGGAGAAGGCCAAGCGGGCCGCCGAGTTGGAGCTTGCCAACGTGGAGCTGTCCTTCCAGAACAAGGAGAAAGCCAAGCGGGCAGACGAGTTGGAGCTTGCCAATGTGGAGCTGGCCTTCCAGAGCGGGGAGAAGGCCAAGCGGGCCGCCGAGTTGGAGTTTGCCAACAAGAGGCTGGCCTTCCAGAACGAGGAGAAGGCTATGCGGGCAGCTGAGCTGGAGCTTGCCAACGTGGAACTGGCCTTCCAAAACGCGGAGAAGGCCAAGCGGGCCGACGAGTTGGAGCTTGCCAACAAAGAACTGGCCTTCCAGCACGAGGAGAACCTCAGACTCAACGAACAGTTATTCCAATCCCAGAAAATGGAGAGCCTTGGGATCTTGGCGGGGGGCGTCGCCCACGATATGAACAATGTGCTGGGAGCCATTCTTGGCCTGTCCTCAGCGGTACAAAACCTCCAAGTGGCGGATAGCCCTGCCTGGCATGCCTTCGACACCATCACCAAGGCCGCCACCCGAGGCGGGCAACTGGTGAAAAGCCTCTTGGCCTTTACTCGGAATAGCCTTGCAGAAGAAAGTGTATTTAATTTAAACGAGATCCTTCATGAAGAAGTGCAGATTCTGACCCACACAACCCTCGCCAGAGTTCGTCTCACGCTGGACCTGGATGCCGAACTGCGGCCCATCCGGGGAGACGCTGCCGCCTTGACCCATGCGATCATGAACCTATGTGTAAACGCCGTGGATGCCATGCCTGAACAAGGCTCCTTGACACTCCGAACTCGCAACATCGACAACGAGTGGGTTGAAGTCGTGGTGGAGGATACAGGGAGCGGAATGTCGAAGGAGGTGCTCAAGAGGGCCTTCGAGCCCTTTTTCACCACAAAAGGGGTTGGCAAGGGAACCGGGCTAGGCCTGGCCGTGGTCTACCGCACCGTAAAGGCTCACTGCGGGCAGATGGAAATACAAAGCGAGCCGAACAAGGGGACTCGTGTGGGCATCAAGTTCCCCACTTGTAATCCGTCACCCCTGCCTCAGCGGCGCGTTTCTGAGCCTCGAGCAGAGGCCTCCCCCTTGAGGTTGAGCGTGCTGCTGGTGGATGACGATGAGCTGATCCAGAGTGCCTTTAAACGGGTCATGGAGCTGCTGGGCCACGCCGTTACGGTTCTATCCAGTGGTGAGGACGCGCTGGCCAAACTTGAAACCAACTTCCAACCCGATGTCGTCATTCTGGACATGAATATGCCTGGATTTGGAGGCGTAGGTACCTTGCCGCGTCTTCGCGCTTTGCGTCCTACCCTCCCTGTGATCCTCTCCACGGGTCGCATGGACCAAACGGCCATCGACCTTGCCGAGGCTCATCCCTACGTCACACTGCTCCCGAAGCCCTTCAGCATGAGAGAGCTTCAGGAAAATTTCACAACGCTCTCTGCTTCCATGGGGTAGAGACCTGTTCGTGATTTTTCGGTGAGCATCCTTGCCGCAAAGACACGCTAATTCCGCGCTGGGCGAGGGGGTTAACGGTGACGGGAATCCCCCCATCCCTTGGGAAGCCATCCTGCTAGGGTTTCCCGTGGAGGGACCCCATGGCCTTTGTCCTTCATCAGGGTTACCGGCCCGGCTGCATCGGCCGCGTGGCGGAGCTGCACGCGACCTACTACAGCCCGCGGGTGGGGTTCGGCCTCTTCTTCGAGAGCAAGGTGGCCGGCGAGCTGGCCGCGTTCTGCGAGGCCACCCAGGAGGGCCGCGACGGGCTGTGGCTGGTACTGGTGGACGGCCGGGTCGAAGGCTCTCTCGCAATCGATGGCTCCTGCGCCGCGACGCAGGGCGCCCACCTTCGCTGGTTCATCACCTCGGACACCGTGCGCGGCACCGGCGCCGGGAACACCCTGCTCGCAGCCGCGGTGGCCTTCTGCCGGGCCCAGCACTACGGCAGCATCTACCTCTGGACCTTCGACGGTCTGGCGGCGGCGCGGCACCTCTACGAGAAGGCCGGGTTCCGCCTGGTGCTGGAACAGCAGGGCAGCAAGTGGGGTCAGATGGTGACGGAACAGCGCTTCGAGCTGCGCCTGCTCTGACCCTCCGCCCTTCCTGGCTATCCTCTTTCATGTCCCCTCGGTCCCTGCGATGCCCCGTGCCTCGCTGCGGGCGGGGTCGGATGCCCTTTCGTTCGGAGCCACGCATGACCTTCAAACCCATGACCTACCTCGTCAGCTTCACGGCCTTCGTCCTGCTCTTCATGGGTCTGGGCGGCTGGGTGGGCTACACGAAGCTGGCGGAGCACTTCCTGGCCCAGGCTTACCTTGAAGCGCTGCCCATCCGCCTCAGCGTGCAGCGGGACGAGAAGGGCGCGGTGGTGCGATGGCAGGACAAGGTGGTCCTGCCGACCGGGGGGTCGGTGGGCATCACCGCCAGCAACCGGGCCCAGCCGATCCTGATCCAGGTGGTCGAGGAGCAGGCCTCGGCGACCCCCGCTGCCACCGGGAGCGCGAGCATTCCCCTGGCGGCCAACGAGCGCACCGAGGATGTCCGGCTGGACCCGGCCAACCGCTACCTCTACGCCCGGGTGTTCGCGACCTCCACCATCCCTGACAAGGAAACGACCTGGCTCTACAAATACGACCTCCGGGAGCGCCGCATCGTGCGCAAGACCTCGGTCAATCCGATCCTGCTGCCGGCGCCCTTCCGGCCCTGATCCCCTAAGATGGTGCTTAGCATGCCCCGGACGCGCCCCCTCCTCCAACTCAGGGCCAGGATCACCCTCCTGGTGAGCCTGATCCTGGGCTTGGCCCTGCTGGTGACGGGCATCCTGGTGGACTGGAAGATGGAGCAGCAGGCCCGGGAGGCCATGAGCGAGAAGGTGGTCCTGCTCTCCCGCATCATGGCCGAGTCGGAAGTGGTGCGGGGGGGGCTCACGGGCCGCCGGTCCCAGGGCGAGGTCCAGGCGCTGGCGGAGCAGGTCCGCCTCGCCGCCGGCACGGACTACGTCGTGGTCATGGACATGAACGGCATCCGCCTTTCCCACCCGACCCAGTCCCAGATCGGCGCCCGCTTCGCCGGTGGGGACGACGTTGATGTCTACCGGGGGCGCTCCTATGTGTCGGTCGCCACGGGGACCCTCGGCCTCTCCATGCGTGCCTTCACACCCGTGTGGCAGGGGGATCGGCAGGTGGGCGCCGTGTCTGTGGGCCTGCTTAAGTCCGGCGTGGACAGGGCCATCCTGGGCGTGCAGAAGCGCATCCTGTTCGGCGGCGGCTTCGGCCTGGCCGCGGGCATCCTGGGCGCCCTGTATCTGGCGGGGCGCATCAAGCGGATCCTCATGGGCATGGAGCCCCAGGAGATCTCCACGCTGCTCCAGCAGCGCAACGCCATGCTGCACTCGGTGCGGGAAGGGATCATCGGAGTGAACCGGGACCTGGTGGTGACCATCGTCAACGAGGAGGCCCTGCGTCTGTTTGCGCTGGCGGGCAGCCACGGCGAGCTGGTGGGCCGGAATGTGGAGGAGGTCCTGCCCAGTTCGCGGCTCCGCACCGTGGTCGAGACGGGGCAGGCGGAGTACGACCAGGAGGGCGACATCCTGGGGCTGAAGATCCTGACGAACCGGGTGCCCGTGCTGGTCGAGGGCCGCATCACCGGGGCCGTGGCCACCTTCCGCGACAAGACAGAGGTGAACCGCCTGGCGGAGCAGCTCACAGGCGTTCGCTTCTATGCCGATGCCCTGCGCGCCCAGGCCCACGAGTTCATGAACAAGCTGCACGTGATCCTCGGACTCGTGCGGCTGGAGGAGTACGAGCGCCTCAAGAGCTACATCACGGGCGTGGCTGGTCGCCTCGACGACGAAGTGGGTTTTGTGGTGCAGCGCATCAAGGACCCCGTGGTGGCCGGCTTCCTGCTGGCCCGGTTCTCCTCGGCGCGGGAGCAGAACATCCTCATGCGGCTGGACCAGGAGGCCGCGCTGCCCCCCTGTCCCGACGATGCGGCCTCCCATGATCTGGTGCAGGTGCTGGGCAACCTGCTGGAGAACGCCGTGGAGGCCATCGGTGAGGGCTCCCGCCGGGAGATCCAGGTCTCGCTGCGGCCCGAAGGCACCCAGGTGCACCTCTCCGTGGTGGACAGCGGCCCCGGGCTGCCCGCCGAGGTGCTGGCCAAGGTCTTCACCCTGGGTTTCTCTACCAAGGGCGAGAACCGCGGCTTCGGCCTCTGGCAGGCGGCTCGCACCATCGAGACCCGCGGCGGCCGCCTGCGGGGCGAGAACCGGGAGGGTGGGGGGGCCGCCTTCACGGCCTCCTTTACACTGTTTCCCGGGGAGGAGTCATGATCCGCGTGCTGCTGGTCGAAGACGATCCCATGGTGGCCGAGCTGAACCGGATGTTCCTGAGCCGGGTGGCGGGGTTCGAGCTCGTGGCCTCCGTGCGCAGCGCCTCGGAAGCCCTGGAAGCCCTCCGGAGCCAGCCGGTGCACCTGCTGCTGCTGGACATCTTCATGCCCGGGCAGAACGGCCTCGAGCTCATGGAGGAGATCCGGCGCCAGGCCCTGGATGTGGACGTGATCTTCGTGACCGCCGCCCGGGACACCGCGACCATCAGCAAAGCCCTGAAGCTGGGCGCCGTGGACTACCTCATCAAGCCCTTCGAGTTCGAGCGGCTCAAGGAGGCCCTGGACCACTACCGCGAGACCCACCACATGATCCGGGACGGGGAAGCCCTGGACCAGGCGGCGCTGGACAAGCGCCTGGCCCGGCGGCCCGCCGAGGCGCGGGGGGCGGAAGTGCTGCCCAAGGGCCTCGACCGGAACACCCTGGCCAAGCTGCTGGAGGCCATCGCCGCGTGGCCGGCGGAACCGCCCTGGTTCACCAGCGAGGAGGTCGGCCAGCAGGTGGGGATCTCCCGGGTGTCCGTGCGGAAGTACTTCGAGTTCCTCTGCACCCTCAAGGTGCTGCGCATGGAACCCGGCTACGGCACCGGCGGCCGGCCCGTGCACCGGTTCCTGCTGCAGCGGTCCCACCTGCGGGAGGCCCGGCGGTTCCTCTAAATAAATGAAACCGCAGATGACACAGATGGCGCAGATGGATGCTATGGGCTCCTATGCTCTGCCTTGGGGTATTGGTTCTTGGGTGGCCTAGGTGGCTGCCCCCAGCTCGGGCACCAGTGATTGCGGGCCCCAGCAGGATGGGTCGCTCCCCATCTGCGCAAATCTGCGCCATCTGCGGTTCCGCTGTTGATCTTGGATAGGTAGGTCTGGGCGGACCCCGCTTACAAAAGTTCCAATACCGGGAATCAACTTCCATAACGACCTAATTCCGCCCAGCCACTCCAGGATGTTCATAGAAACCCTGGAGATCTTTATGCTGAAGCGTGCTGCAACAAAGCTATACAACTGGGTCGCGTTCATGATCATCGTTGGCGCGATCCTCGGGCACTTCTATCCTGTCGTCGCCGTGAAGATGCAGCCCATGGCTGACGGCTTCATCGCCCTCATCAAGATGCTCATCCCCCCGGTGATCCTCTGCAGCGTCGTGCTCGGGATCGCGGGCTCCGGCAGCATCAAGAAGGCCGGCCGCGTGGGCGGGAAGGCCCTCCTCTACTTCGAGGTGGTCAGCACCCTGGCCCTGGTGGTGGGCCTCGTGATGGCCAATGTCTTCGGCCCCGGCCGCAGCTTCCACGCGGACCCCTCCAAGCTCGATCCCAAGCTGGTTGCGGGCTACGTCGCTCAGGCGCAGCACATGACCATCACGGATCACCTGCTGAAGATGATCCCCAAGACCATGTTCAGCGCCTTCACGGATGGCGACATCCTGCAGGTGCTGCTGATCTCGGTGCTGCTGGGCTTCTCGGTCGCCGCCATGAAGGACGAATTCAAGCAGCCCCTCATCAAGTTCCTGGAGAGCGTCAGCAAGATGTTCTTCGGCGTCATGCACCAGATCCTCTACCTCGCCCCCCTGGGCGCCGGCGCCGCCATCGCCTACACCATCGGCAAGTTCGGCCTGAAGTCCCTGGTGCCCATGGCCCAGCTGATCCTGTTCTTCTACGCCACCTGCGCCATCTTCATCTTCGTGGTGCTGGGGCTCATCGCCCGCATCGCCGGGTTCAACATCTTCAAGGTGGTGGGCTACATCAAGAGTGAGCTGCTCCTGGTGCTGGCCACCAGCTCTTCCGAGTCCGCGCTGATCCCCCTCATGGAGAAGATGGAGCGGCTGGGCCTGTCGAAGTCCATCGTCGGTCTGGTCATCCCCACGGGCTACTCGTTCAATCTGGACGGCACCAACATCTACATGACCCTGGCCTCGCTGTTCATCGCCCAGGCCCTGGGCATCGAGCTCACGCTGGGCCAGCAGATGGGCATCCTCGTGGTCGCCATGATCACCAGCAAGGGCGCTGCGGGTGTCACCGGCTCCGGCTTCATCACCCTGGCCGCCACCCTGGCCGTGGTGCCCGGCATCCCCGTGGCCGGCATGGCGCTCATCCTTGGCATCGACAAGTTCATGTCCGAGGCCCGCGCCATCACCAACCACATCGGCAACTGCCTCGCGGCCGTGGTCATGGCCAGCTGGGAGAACGAGCTGGACTGGGACAAGTTCCACGCCACCCTGGACCGCAAGGGGGAAGCCGAGGACCTCATCACCCCGGAGCCTGTCCTGGCCACCGAACTGGAATAGGCCGATCCAAGCCGACGAAGCGCGGGGGCTGCGGCTCCCGCGCTTTTTTCATGTCCCTGCCCTGTGGGCCGGTCCAGCGGATAAGCCCGGAAATTTCTGGACTAA
>CAIMQW010000192.1 GCA_903843705.1 uncultured Holophagaceae bacterium
AGCCCACTCTTCGAGCATGGCGGTGGTGACGGACTTGGGGCGCTCCAGGGCGTAGCCGAGGCCACGGTCCCAGGTGATGTTGGCCAGCACGCCGATGGCGCGGCCGACACCGAAGAGCACGGTGTAGAAGTCGTACTCGGTCAGGCCGTAGTACCACTGGATGACGCCGCTCTGCGCGTCAACATTGGGCCAGGGGTTCTTGGTCTTACCCTGCTCGGTCAGCACGCCGGGGGCCACCTTGTAGATGGTGTTGACCAGCTTGAAGATCGGATCGTTGGGCAGGTGCTTGAGGCAGAACTCCATCTGCGCCTGGTAGCGGGGATCGGTCTTCCGCAGCACGGCGTGGCCGTAGCCGGGAATGACGTGGCCACTGTTCAGGGTGTCCCACAGGGCCGCCTTGACGTTCTCCTCGGTGGGCTCGGCGCCGTTGAGCTTCTTCTGGAAGCCCATGATCCAGTCCAGCACTTCCTGGTTGGCCAGACCGTGGAGGGGGCCCGCCAGGCCGTTGAGGCCGGCGCTGAAGGCGTAGTAGGCGTCGGACAGGGCGGAAGCCACCAGGTGGGTGGTGTGGGCGCTGACATTGCCGCTCTCGTGGTCGCTGTGGAGGATGAAGTACATCCGGGCCACATCGTCGTAGGGCTTGGCGATGCCCATCATGTGGGCAAAGTTGGCGCCCATGTCGAGGTCGGGGTTGGAGGCGATGATCTCGCCGTTCTTGTACTTGTAGCGGTAGATGAAGGCGGCGATCTCGGGCAGCTTGGCCAGCAGGTCGCAGGCATCCTCATACATGGGATCCCAGTAGTCCACCTTCTTCATGCTGTGGTACTGCTTGTTGAACTTGCTCTCGCGCTGCAGGGTGAGCACGGCCGTGGAGAGCATCACCATGGGGTGGCTGTCCTTGGGCATGGCCTTGAGCACGTCGAAGACGTAGGTGGGCACCTTGGCGCGGGAGTTGAAGTCCTGCTTCACTTCCTCGGCCTCGGCGGCGGTGGGGATCTCGCCGGTCAGCATGAAGAACCAGAAGGACTCCACCGTCGGGTACTCGGCGCCCGGCAGCTTCGGCAGGGCAGCAAAGGTCTCGGGGATGTTCTTGCCGCGGAAGCGGATGCCTTCCTGGGGATCCAGGTAGGAGATATCGGTGACGAGACAGCGCACGTCGCGGGCACCGCCGACGCACTGGTCGATGGTCACGCTGTCGATCACGATGTTGCCCAGCTCTTTGGTGAGCTTCGTGATACGCGGGCGGTGTTCCTGGATCTTTTCCAGAAGCAGAGACTTCAGACGGGTCATGGCGGACTCCATGCGATTGAAGCGTTGAGGGGTGGAGCTTGGAAGGATCGGGGTCGGATCATCATACGGGTATCGTCTATGGCGCAACTAGAATTCTTTAATGACCGTTGTGGAATCAATACCGACAAAGGCCGTCGTGCAAGCAGAATAGGACGGGAGCACCGAGGAGGCATCGTGACCTGCGTCAAACTGTGGGTGTTGGGAACGGCAATCATCGCCCTCGGGTTACAGGCCCAGGAGACCCCCCGGCCCAACCGGGTGGCCTGGTTCGCCGGGTTCCCGGAGCCCCTGCCTGAAGGCGTCAAGGAGCTGGCCATCGAGACCTCGAGCCAGATGCTGCGCCCGGACCTGGAGCACAGCTCCGACGGCCGGACCTGGGCCCGCCTGGACGGCGAGGAGTGGCAGCTCACGGGCGACTGGGCCTTCAAGACCGGCGCCAGCCGCATCAACGTCCGGGCCCGGGTGGTCTCCCGCTCCGGTGGCATCGAGGACCAGCTCCTGTGGAACTGGCACAAGCTGTTCAACCTGCCCCAGGGGGGCCGGGAGGATGCCCCGAAGGGCCGCCTGGCCTACCACCTGGAGCGGGACGGCCGCGTGATCGGCGACCTGTCCCGCCCGGGCGCGGCCCTGCTGGACCTCGACATCGCCTGGGTCCAGCCCTTTGGCACGGCCGAGTCCGGCGGGCGGTTCGGCGGTTCCATCCAGCTACCCACGGGCAAGCAGGCGGACTTCTCGGGCAGCGGCGGCACCGACGGCATGGTGGGCGTGGCCCTGTGGCGGCGCTACGGGCGCTGGCGCCTCTTTGGCCAGGCCGAGCGGGTGGTGCTGGGCCTGCCGAAGGCCAGCCCCCTGCGCTCCGTCCTGGACAAGACCTCCTTCAGCCGGGCCTGGGCCACCCTGGGCTACCAGGGCGAAGGCGCCGGCCTGCTGTCGGGTCTGGGGGGCGAGGTCAGCCTGGCCTATGCCGGCAGCCCCTACCGTGTCGGCCTCTCCCGCCTGGACCGGCCCGGCTGGCAGCAGCACTGGACCTTCCGGCACACGCAGCTGCCCCGCTGGCGCTTCGGCTTCAGCGAAGAGGCCGGCACCTTCGTGGCCCCGGACATCACCGCCTTCGTGGCCTATACCTTCGGAGACAGACCCTGACCCGCCCGCATGACGAAAGAGCTTTTTTGACGGGGATAAGAGGGATGGACGGGGATAACTGCGACCCGCTTATCGGCCAGACTCAGCCTGAAAAGGCAACCCGCAGATGACGCAGATGCCGTGGCCTTCCTCCTGTCCCTTTGTGCTCTGGGAGTGCTTCCTGGTCGGTGATTGCCCTGATTTCGCTGATGGGTCGTGGCACACCCCGCATGGGCCCGCCGGAGGCGGCTTCCGGCTGCGCCGGAAGTCATCCAGGGCTGCCAGGGCCGAGCCCCCCAGGAGGCCTGGCCGTGGCACCCCTGGATAGAGCCCATGCTCCCGTGCGGGCCGGGACCAAAACCACTGTCATCTCTGCAATCACCGGCCAACCTGATTTTCTGGGGGCAGGGTGGGCCGGCGCCCATCTGCGACCATCTGCGGCATCTGCGGTTCCGCTCTTGACCTTGCCCGGATGGGGCTGAGTCTGGCCGCGGTTCAGGTAGAGCCCTATCCCCGTCCATCCCTCTTATCCCCGTCAAAGAAACCGGAATTGCCACGGCCCCCCTGCACCCAATCCGGGCCGAGTGGGGCCGGGGCCTGTAAACTAGGGGATTCGCGCCGGAGTCTCCATGCAGCCCAACCAGTATCGTGATGTGCGCCTTGAGAAGCTCGAGAAGCTCAAGGCCCTCGGGGTGGAGGCCTGGCCGCGCAAGGCCCACCGCAGCCACGGCATCGCCGATCTGGCAGCGACCTACGCCGACGCCGAGGCCTGGACCAACGAGAAGCTGGAGGCCCTGGGCCAGACTGTGTCCGTCATGGGGCGCATCCTCACCATCCGCGAGATGGGCAAGAGCGTCTTCGCGCACCTCACCGAGAACGGCGAGAAGCTGCAGGCCTTCTTCCGCATGAACGACCTGGCCGAGCCCGGCTGGGACATGCTCAAGCTCCTGGACATGGGCGACTTCATCCAGGTCACCGGCCCGCTCATGCGCACCAAGACCGGCGAGCTCAGCGTCCGGGTGAAGGAGGTCCGCTTCCTCAGCAAGGCCCTGCTGCCCCTGCCCGAGAAGTGGCACGGCCTGCAGGACAAGGAGCAGCGCTACCGCCAGCGCTACCTGGACCTCATCTCCAACCCCGACGTGCTGAAGACCTTCCAGACCCGCTCCCGCATCGTCAGCGCCGTGCGGCGCTACATGGAGGACCAGGGCTACCTGGAGGTCGAGACGCCCATGATGCAGCCCATCCCCGGCGGCGCCACGGCCCGGCCCTTCACCACCCACCACAACGCCCTGGACATGGACCTCTACCTCCGCATCGCGCCGGAGTTGTACCTCAAGCGGCTCATCGTGGGCGGCTTCGAGAAGGTCTTCGAGATCAACCGCAACTTCCGCAACGAGGGGCTGAGCGTCCGTCACAACCCCGAGTTCACCATGATGGAGATGTACGAGGCCGGCAGCGACCTGCGGGACATGATGGCCCTCACGGAGAACCTGCTGAGCCGCGTGGCCCGGGAAGTCATGGGTTCCGAGCAGCTGCCCTGGGGCGAGCAGACCATCTCCTACGCCGCGCCCTTCCGGCGCCTCACCATGAAGGACGCCATTGCCGAGCACGGCGCCCTCGATCGCGCCCTGCTGGACGATGACACCCAGATCCGCGCCCTGGCCCAGGCCGTCCACGTGGAGGACGCGGCCACCAAGTCCGCCGGCATGCTGCTGGGGGATCTCTTCGAGCACTACGCCGAGAAGCAGCTCATCCAGCCCACCTTCATTACGGACTACCCCCTGGAGCTGTCGCCCCTCACCAAGACCCTGGAGGGCGACGAGGCCTTCGTGGACCGCTTCGAGCTGTTCATCGGCGGCATGGAGCTGGCCAACGCCTACTCGGAGCTGAATGACCCCGTGGACCAGATGGCCCGCTTCCAGGCTCAGATGGACGAGCGCGAGGCCGGCAACGACGAGGCCATGCTGCTGGACCAGGACTTCATCACCAGCCTGGAGCACGGCTTCCCGCCCACCGGCGGCGAGGGCATCGGCATCGACCGCATGGTCATGCTGCTCACCAACAGCCAGAGCATCCGCGACGTCATCCTCTTCCCCCTCATGCGCCCCACCAAGCCCAGCGAGGCGGCTGAACCCACTGAGTGAACTGAGAACCACCAAGGCACCAGGTTTCAATGCGTCTCGCGTATCGGCGCAGCCGATGCTGAGAAGACACCAAGAAAAGCAAAGGCAGTTCTTGGTGCCCTGGTGTCTTGGTGGCGAATCTTTTTCTTTCTACACCCGCCCTGCCGATGTGACTAAATCGGTCTGCCTCCGATGCCATACTGGCCGGCGTGATTTGGAGGCCCCATGCCCGTCCCGATGCTTGAGCTCGCACCCCAGAATGCCGCCATCAAGGCGCAGGTGCTGGAGGGCCTCTCGGGCCTGATCGACCGCTCGGCCTTCATCCTGGGCGAGAACGTCAAGGGCCTCGAGGCCGAGATCTCCGCCTACGCGGGGGCCGCCCATGCGGTGGCCATGTCCAGCGGCACCGACGCCCTGCTGGCCGCCCTCATGGGCCTGGGCATCGGGCACGGGGACGAGGTCATCGTGCCCAGCTTCACCTTCTTCGCCTCCGCCGGCGTGGTCTCCCGCCTGGGCGCGAAGCCCGTCTTCATCGACCTGGACCCGGCCACCTTCAACGCCAGCGGCGCCCTGGTGGAAGCGGCCATCACGCCCCGCACCAAGGCCATCATGCCGGTGCACCTCTTCGGTCAGCTGGCGGACATGCCGGGCATCATGGCCGTGGCCGCCAAGCACGGCATCCCGGTGCTGGAGGACGCCTGCCAGAGCCTGGGCGCCAAGGGCTGGGGCAAGTCCGCGGGCGAGTTCGG
>CAIMQW010000193.1 GCA_903843705.1 uncultured Holophagaceae bacterium
ACCACCATCAGCATGTAGTTGCAGTTGGCCGTGAGGTGGAACCAGCACTCCAGCTTGGTGTGCAGGCTCTCGTCGGACTTCCAGATGGTGGTCATGAGCTTGCGGATGACCTGGGCGTTGCCCTTGGCCCAGCGGTGCTGCTGGCTCTTGAAGGCGTTGACCTCCACGGGCAGCTCGGCGGGAACGACGAGGTCCTTGAGGTAGACACCGGTCCAGCCCTTGAGCTGGGCGCGGTAGGAGAGATCCGCATCCTCGGTGATGGTGTCGTGCTCCCAGCCCCCGGCGTCGGCGATGGCAGCCACGCGCCACATGCCGGCGGTGCCGCTGAAGTTGAAGAAGGCCTTGGAGCGGTTGCGGGCGGTGTGCTCGAAGACGAAGTGGCCGTCGAGCAGGATGGCCTGCACCTGGGTCAGGAGGGAGAACTCGCGATTGAGGTGGGCCCAGCAGCCCTGCACGAAGGCCACCTTGGCATCCGCGAAGTGGGGCACCGCCTTGCGGAGGAAGTCCTCCGTGGGCAGGAAGTCGGCGTCGAACATGGCCACCAGCTCGCCCTTGGCGACCTTGAGGCCCTCCGACAAGGCGCCAGCCTTGAAGCCCGTGCGGTCCGTCCGGTGCAGGTAGTGGATGTCGAAGCCCAGGGCCTTGTAGCGGTCCACCACGGCGCTGGCCACCTTGACGGTCTCGTCGGTGGAGTCGTCCAGCACCTGGATCTCGAGCTTCTCCTTGGGCCAGTCCATCTTGACGACATAGTCCATGAGCCGCTCGATGACGTTCATCTCGTTGAACACGGCCAGTTGCACGGTGACCATGGGCAGGTAGTTGGCATCACCCTGGGGCTGCGGAACATCTTTCTTGTGGCGGAAGTAGAGCACCAGGATCCAGAGGCGGTGGGCCCCGTAGATACTCAGAATGCTAAGCAAGATGAAGTAGGTGGTGAGCACGCCGGTTCGGACGAGTTCCATCACTGAATTAACCCCCAAGGTCCCGGTCAGTGGGACAGCTTTATTGTGCCACGGGTCATAGGAAAATCCACGAAAATCCTAACATTCCGACGCATCATGTCCGATCCCATCCGGTAGGATTGCACCATGGCTGACCCCGACATCCCCAACTACCCCAAAATGATTGGACGCTATCAGGTCCAGCGTCTGCTGGGGTCTGGGGCCATGGGCAGCGTGGTGCTGGCCGAGGACCCCCGGATCAAGCGCAAGGTCGCCATCAAGCTGATGAAGCTGGACGCGGTCCGGACCGAGGCGGACCAGCACGAATACCTGATGCGGTTCCAGCGGGAGGCGGAGGTCTCGGGCCTCCTGAACCATCCCGGCATCGTGGCCATCTACGATGTGGGCGAGGAGGAGGGCTACGGCCCCTTCCTGGCCATGGAGTTCGTGCCCGGCAAGCCCCTGGACGGGATCATCCGGAGCGGCCCGGCCCTCAGCCTCAAGGAGAAGCTCCGGATCGCCGGGGGCCTGGCAGACGCCCTGGACCACGCCCATGCCAAGGGCATCGTCCACCGGGACGTCAAGCCCGGCAACGTCATGGTCGGCGAGGATGGCCGGCCCAAGCTCATGGATTTCGGCATCGCCAAGCGCGAGGATGCCAGCCTGACCCAGACCGGCACCTTCCTGGGTACGCCCAGCTACGCCAGCCCCGAACAGATCCGCGAAGGCACCGTGGACAGCCGCTCGGACATCTTCAGCTTCGGCGTGCTGGTCTTTGAGCTGATGAGCGGCCAGTCGCCCTTCCCGGGCACCTCCATCAACACCATCCTCTACCGCATCGTCAACGACCCGCCCGTGGACATCCAGCCGCCGGTCATGGGGATCCTGCCGGAGGGCTGGCGCCGGGTGTTCGAGAAGGTGCTGGCCAAGAAGCCTGAGGAACGCCACCCCACCTGCACGGCCTTCATGCGGGACGTGCTGAACGCCGTGGTGGAGCTGGGCAAGGAGGACCGGCGGGAAGTGATGGGCATCCTGCATTTGACCGGCGAGGCGCCGCTGCCGGAGATCGTCTCCAAGTCCTTCGACGAGACCATGATGGTGCCCCCGGCCCCGCGCCGGAAGTCGAGCTGGCCCTGGATCGCGGCCCTGGCTCTGGTGGTGGCGGTCGGCGGCGGCTGGTTCATCTTCTCGGGAAAGAAGGGCACCCGCCTCCAGATCGAGTCGAGCCCCGCCGGGGCGAAGGTCTTCATGAACGACCAGGCTGTGGGCAACACGCCCCTGAGCCAGCCATTGAGCCAGGGCGACAAGCTGCGGATCGAACTCAAAGGACATCAGCCCCTCAGCTACGAGTTCAAGCAAGGCGAGCCGGTTCCTGCTTTCCGCCTGCAGCCCGTCATCACGGAGGAACTGGTGGACTCGCTGCCCCAGGGCGCGACCGTGACGCTGGACGAGAAGCTACTGGAAGGCGTCACCCCCATGAAAGTGACCTGGAATCAAGGCCTACCGCACCGCCTGACGCTGACCCTCACGAAGCCGAAGCAGAACTACGCCTCCGATTTCGGGCCGGGCGAGGTGCCCGGCGGCCGGGTTTTCGAGCTGAAGGAAGCAACCACCGCCGAGACCCGGCAGGAACCGTCCCTGGACCCCAAGGCCCCGGGCGCGCTCAAGCTGGCTGGGGGCTTTGCCGTGCGGGTGAAGGCCGATGGCAAGGAGCTGGGGGAGCTCAGTCCCGGCGCCAAGCTGCCGCTCCCTCCCGGCCCCCACAAGCTGGAGCTGGCCAGCAGCCGCCACTTCTACAAGGACAGCAAGGCCGTTTCGATCGTCGCCGGGCAGACTGCCACCATCACGGTGCCGGAACTGGCCACACTCACGGTCGAGACCTTTCCAGGCCAAGGCAAGGTGCTGGTGGACGGCCAGGATGCCGGCATCGAGAGCGACGGCAGCAGCATTCAGGTAGCCCAGGGACGCCATTCGGTCACCGTCCGTGGGGGACCCAAGGGCAGCAAGACCGAGACCGTGGAGCTGAGCGGCGATAAGTTGCTACGCTTTCCGCTCTGATCCGCCTGCCTTGCGGGGGAGTAGAATCAGGCCCGGACGCAACCTTTCCCCCCAAGCGGGGTCCTTGTTGATGGAGGTGTCCCATGAAACCCCTGAGGCAGGCGCTCGCGGTGTTGGCGATTCTGGTGGGTGGTGGTCTGGGCCTGACCGGCCAGCAGACTGAGCGGGTTCCGCCGGCCGAGTCCCAGGGTCCGGAAACCCCGCGACCGGCCACCCCGGCTCCCAAGGATGCGCCCCCGCCCCCGCCAGCGGTGCGACCCGATCCTCCGGTCTCGGTCCCGGCTCCCCGTGAAAAGAACGATGCGGGTGGCCAGTGGGTCCACACCGAACAGTACGGCTGGGTCTGGATGCCCTACGGGGATGGCTTCACCCATGTCCCCCCCGGAGGCGGCACGCCCAGCATGTACCTCTACTATCCCGAGTCCGGTTGGTGCTGGGTCATCGCGCCCTGGCTCTGGGGTTGGGGTCCCAGGCCCTACTTCGGGGTCTTCGGCCCGCGCTACTACGCCTGGTGGGGAATCGGCCTGGGGCACTGGTACGGATTCTCGGGCTACCACGGCCGGGCAGGCTGGATGGGGCGCGGCTATTGGGGCGGCGGGCGCTGGAACGGCGTCACCCACTATGGCGGCGGGTATCCCAGCGGTCCGCGCGGCGGCGGTCGGGGCCTCACCCCAGGCTGGCGGCGTTGATCTCAGAGTCTTAGTGCCAAGTGCGGGCAGGGTGATCCTGCCCGCATGACTGTCCCCCAGCCGAGGCCCCCATGAAGACGTTTCGGCTCAACAGCTTCCTGGCGGCCCTGGTGGCCCTGCCGCTCCAGTCGGCGTCCCCCGGTGCGCTGGAGCAGCGAGAGGGGGACTACGTCGCGCGGAACTTCCGCTTCCAGACCGGCGAGGTGCTGCCGGAGCTGCGCCTGCACTACACCACCCTGGGCCGGCCCGAGCGGGACGCGGCCGGGCGGGTCACCAACGCCGTCCTGCTGCTGCACGGCACCACGGGTACCGGGAAGAGCTTCCTGTCGCCTAGCCTCGCCGGGGAGCTCTTCGGCCCCGGCCAGCTCCTGGACGCCAGCCACCACTACGTCATCCTGCCGGACGGCATCGGCCGGGGCGGGTCCAGCAAGCCCAGCGACGGCCTTCGTACCCGCTTTCCCCGCTACGGCTACCAGGACGTGGTCGTAGCCCAGCACCTGCTGGTCACCGAGGGCCTGGGTGTGAACCACCTGCGGCTGGTACTGGGCACCTCCATGGGCGGCATGCAGACTTGGTTGTGGGGTGAGCGCTATCCCGACCTCATGGACGCCCTCCTGCCCATCGCCAGCCAGCCCACCCCGATCGCCGGGCGGAACCTCCTGTGGCGGCGCCTGCTCACCGAGTCCATCCGCCAGGATCCGGACTGGCAGGGCGGGGACTACAAGACGCCCCCCAGCCACTGGACCCGGTCCTACCCGATCTTCACCCTCATGACGGACAGTGCCGTGCGGCTGCAGAGCCAGGCGCCCACCCGCGAGGAGGCCAGCGCGCTCTATGACCGGCTGGCCGCCACGGCCCTCAAGACCCTCGACGCCAACGACACCCTCTACTGGTTCGAGTCCTCCTGGGACTACAACCCCGAGCCGGACCTGGGCCGCATCAAGGCGCGCCTAGTGGCGGTCAACTTTGCCGATGATCTGATCAACCCCGCCGAACTGGCCGTCATGGACAAGCTGGTGGCCCGGATCCCCCGGGGACGCAACGTCCTGGTGCCCGCTGGCCCCAAGACCATCGGCCACCAGACCCTTACCCAGGCCTCCGTCTGGAAGCCCTACCTGGTGGAGCTGCTCAAGAGTCTGCCCTGACGAAGCAGGGTCAGGCTTCCAGCTCGACCCAGACCTCGTTGCGCCGCAGGAACCAGAGCTGAAAGGGCGAGTCGAACCGGGCCAGGACCGGGGCTCCCATGGGTCGAAGGCCGTCCCCCTTGAGCGCCGCCAGCAGGGCCGCCGCCTTGGCCTGGTAGCGCGCCTCCGACCAGGAGCCCGAGTAGCCCAGCACGGCAATGCGGCGCGCTGGCAGTTCTCTCAGGCGCACCCGGGGGTCGATGGGTGTGGGCAGGGTGGCCAATGCTGAGCCGGCGGGCATGGTGAACTGCACCACAAATCCCTCCGCAACCGGCTTCAAGGCAGTGGTTCCGGCAACTTCCTGGATGACCGGAGCCGTCATAGCGATGCGGGCGCGGGTCTGGTTATTGCCGAAGATGTAGCCCGCCAACACCCGAAAACCGGCGTTTCCGGCTTCGTCAAAGGCGGCGGTCACGGGGGTCTCGGCGATCAGCACCGGTTCGTAGCGGCGGATCTCGTAGGTGGCGGTGCGGGCCTCGATAGTGAAGCGGGGCTCTTCCACCGCCCGGGCGATCCCGGCGGTCATCACGGGAACGAGCAAGATGGCCGTCAGGGGACTGGGCATGGCAACTCCGGGGGGCTGAGGACAGGGATCGTCCTCCCCTGGGATGCCCGCCGGACGATAAATCTGCCTACCTCTGCTTCCCTTTGGATCTTTTCTTTGTGCCCTTTGTGGCTACCCGGTTATCGGCCACCCTCAGCCTAATCAACGGGTAACACTGGTGGCAACGCCTAGACCTTAATCGTTTGGGAACAAGTGGGCTGGATGTGCCGCATTCCTGAAGCGATGTTCCAGTCAGAACCCGACGCCCGCTTGGAGTCCAAAGAAGGCATCCCGTTTCCCCTGACTTGGGGAAACCTGCCAGTAGTGGCCGAGGCCCACAGAGAGGAAGCCGAAGAGCATCACCCTACCTTCAGGTCCCACCAAGGTTCGCGCGGGACCCGTTTTAAGGGGATCGTGCCAGGTACGTACCACTGTCGCGCGGAGTTCGGCTCCGGAGAGGACCTTGGCCCCGCTGAACATCGCGCCATAGCCGAGTCCTAGCCGCGCTCCGTCCGTCCCCGTGTTGAGGGTGACGGCCCTAAAGGGATGGGCCTCACCGCGCGGAGCCAGTTCATGCACCCACTTGCTTGTGATGCCCAGTTTCGTGGGCACGGCGTACTCCAGTCCGCCCAGCCAGAGCAGGACATCGGAGTCGGAGACTCGCCCCCCCAGCCAGGTCATGCGGTGCTCCTTGATCACCAGGGGCGGCTCTGCCCAGGCCGGAGCCAGGGCAAGCGCGAGCGCCACCGCGAGGCGGATACGGTTGGAAGAGGCGTTCGGACTGCGGGTCATCAGTCACCTCCTGGAGTTGGATGTTCCCCTTTGAACTTAGAAATTTGATCCTAAAACTACCACAGGCTCGTCAATCCGGAGTTGACCTGGTCGGCGCCTGCTCATCAGGCTGAAGGTGGCCGATAATCGGGTGTGGCTAATACCCCCTCTTGGGGAGGCCTGACCTAGAGCTCAAACGCCTCATGTGGCTGAGGAATGGTCACCGGGCTGCCCTTGGCTTGGAGTTCCGTCTGCATGGCATTCAGGGCTTCGGGATCCCCATGCACCAGGAAGGTCCGGGCGCCAGAGCCGCTGCCCTGGTGCCACCGAAGCAGGCCCTCCTGGTCCCCGTGGCCGGAGAAGCCGTTGATGGTGTAGATGCGGGCTCGCACGGGCACCTCCTGACCGTAGAGGTGCAGGGTTCGGGCGCCATCGATCAGGTTGCGGGCCGGGGTGCCGTGGGCGGTGTAGCCCACGAAGATGACGGCGCACTCAGGGCGGGGCAGCAGGCGCTCCAGGTGGTGCAGCACGCGGCCCCCGGTGCACATGCCGGACCCGGCGAGGATGAGGGCCCCGCAGCGGACGTCGTTGATGGCCTTGGAAGCGATGCGGTCCCGGGCAAAGGCCAGGCCGGGGAAGTCGAAGGGGTCCCGGGTCTCCAGCACCGCGTGGGTGCTCGGGTCGAAGCACTCTGGATGGTGGCGAAAAATCGCCACGGCGCTCTGGGCCATGGGCGAGTCTACGAAGACCTGCAGGCCGCTGGGGATGCGGCCATGCTCATGGGCCTCCCGCAGGCCATAGAGGATCTCCTGGGCCCGCTCCAAGGCGAAGCTGGGGACGACGATGTTCCCGCCCCGGGCCACCGTGTCATTGATGGCCTCCTGGAACTCCCGGACGGTGTCTGGCATGGACCGGTGGTGGCGGCCGCCGTAGGTGCTCTCCATGATCACCACATCTGCCTCGGGGCAAATTTCGGGATCCCGGATGATGGGGTGGTAGCGGCTGCCCAGGTCGCCCGAAAAGACGGTGCGGCGCAGGTTCCCGGCCTCCTTCGCCGTGATGCAGACGCTGGCGGAACCCAGGATGTGGCCTGCATCCTGGAAGGTCGCCACCAGGCCCTCACCCAGCTGAATGGATTGGCCGTAGGGGGCTCTCCGGCCGAACAGGCGCAGCGCCCGGGCGACGTCCTGGCTGTCGTAGAGGGGCTCGGCGTTGGCCCGAAAGTGCCGGTGGCCCCGGGCCGCGTGGCGCTTGGAGCGCTCAGCCTCTTCCTCCTGCAGGCGGGCCGTGTCCTCCAGCACCAGATGCACCAGATCCTGAGTCGCTGCAGTCGCGATGATCTCGCCTGAAAAGCCCTGCTCCACCAGCAGGGGGATGCGGCCGCAATGGTCCAGGTGGGCGTGAGTGAGGAGCAGCACATCGATGCTGGCGGGGTCGAAGCCGAAGTCCCGCGAGTTCTCGTCCCGCAGCTCCCGGCTGCCCTGGAAGAGCCCGCAGTCCACCAGGAGCTTCTTGCCACAGGCCTCCAGGAGATGGCAGGACCCCGTCACACCCAGGGCGGCTCCGTGAAAGGAAATGCGCATGGCGCCTCCCGGCGGGGCCGGTACGAACGACCAACCCCTGGCCCACCATACCCCCACCCGGGCTGGGGCAATGCTTACCGTGACTGGCACAAGGAAAAGAAATTAGCCACCGATGAACAACGATTAGCATCGATTAAGTGCTGATAAAAAAGGGGATGACAATGTTTTAGCAATTGACCCCTATCGTGCTTTTATCGGTGTTCATCGGTGGCCAAAAGTCTTTTGCGGTTATCCCTGTTCATCCGCCTTTATCCCCGTCAGATCATTTTCACTTCCCAATGGATTTCAGCCACCGAGGACCCCTCCCAGAGTGTCATTCGTGGCGGCGCGGATGGCCTCCAACGCCCCGGGCGAGGGGCCGTGGGCTTCTCGTTGGTGTTGAGCTACACCCGGCCCACCGCCGCTGCAAAGTCCCTTGCTCGTATCCTGTACCAGGCCCCACGCCCCTCCGAGGACTCCCTACCCATGCGCCTCACCACCCTTCAGCCTCCTGAGCCTGGCACTGCCCTGGAGGTGGCGCCGGGCGTGCGGTGGGCGCGGATGCCCATTCCCACGCCGCTGGGGCATGTGAATCTCTGGCTGCTGGCGGATGGGCCAGACTGGACCGCCGTGGACACGGGCATCGCCACGCCCGCAGCCAAGGAGGCCTGGGAGCGGCTGCTGGAGGGCCACACCCTCCGGCGGCTCATCGCCACTCACTTCCATCCGGACCACCTGGGCCTCGCGGGGTGGCTGGAGGAGAAAGTGGGTGTGCCGCTCTGGATCACTTTCGGGGAGTACGCCACGGCTCAGCTGTTCTTCCACGGGATCGCCGGGTTTGCGCCAGAGGCCACCCAGGCCTTCTTCCGCAGCCACGGCCTGGAAGAAGCGCGCATCCAGAGCCGGGCCCTGGCCAGCAACCTTTACCGCCTGGGGGCGCCGACCCTCCCGCACACCTTCCGGCCCATCCGGGATGGCGAGCCCCTCTTGATCGGGGACCGGGGATGGCAGGTCATCTGCGGGCATGGGCACTCGCCGGATCACGCCAGCCTCTACTGCGCCGAGGCGGGTGTCCTGATCTCGGGGGACATGCTGCTGCCTCGGATCTCTACGAACGTGAGCGCCTTCGCCGCCATCCCGGACAACGACCCCCTGGGCTTGTTCCTGGACTCCCTCGGCCGCCTCGAGGTGCTCCCCGCCGAGACCCTCGTGCTGCCCTCCCACGGAGTGCCCTTTCGAGGCCTGCACGCCCGCATCGCGCAGCTCCGCCAGCACCATGCGTCCCGCTGCGCGGCCCTGCAGCAGGCCTGCGTGGGCGTCTCCCTGTCGGCGGCAGAGCTCATCCCGGTGGTGTTCGAGCGACCCATCACGGACCCCTTCCAGACCCTTTTCGCCATGGGGGAGTGCATCGCGCACCTGGCCTACCTGGAGCACCGCGGCCTGCTGTGGCGCGAGGTGGACGGGGAGATGGTCCGCTTTCGGGGAGCCTGAGCTGCGAAGGCAGAAGGCTATAACCCGCAGAGGACTGCCAAGGAGCAGAGGAGAGCAGAGAAAAATACATGGGCTGTTCTCAGCTCTCCTCTGCTCCTCCGTCCTTTCTCCGCTTCTCCCTTTCCCTCACTGTTCTGCTGCGAATCTAACGGCCCCTTGACGGGAACCGCGTCCTTCGCTAAAACTAGTCTCAACATGTCCAACTCTCTGTCTCTGAACCTGACCCTGGCCCTGCTGCTTAGCTGCACCGGGGAGGACTGAGAGCAGACGGAACAAACCCACCGAAGCTCATCAAACCCTCTCCGTTGATCCCGGAGGGGGTTTTTCGCATCTACCCCCACCGCGTCCAACCCGCCCCCCTTTGGAGGACTCCATGCAAGCTCGCCGCTACCGCCCCATTCCCCTCGTCAGCCTGCCCCAGCGTGCCTGGCCTGACCAGGAGATCACTGCCGCGCCCATCTGGTGCAGCGTGGATCTGCGGGATGGCAACCAGGCCTTGGTGGAGCCCATGGGGTCCGACCGCAAGCTCCTGCTCTTCGAGACCCTCGTCAAGATGGGCTTCAAAGAGATCGAGGTGGGCTTCCCCGCGGCCTCACAGACGGACTTCGACTTCGTCCGCCAGCTCATTGAAGAACACCGCATCCCTGCCGACGTCACCATCCAGGTGCTGACCCAGGCCCGGGAGAGCCTCATCAACCGCACAGTGGAGGCCGTGACGGGCGCCCCCCGGGTCATCCTGCACCTCTACAACTCCACCTCCACCCTGCAGCGCCGGGTGGTCTTCGGGCTGGATCAGGCCGCCGTGCTGGGTCTGGCCATCCAGGGCACCCAGTGGGTCAAGGAGGCTGCCAAGGCCCTCACCGGCAGCCAGGTCACCCTCGAATACTCGCCGGAGAGCTTCACCTCCACCGAGGTGGACTACGCCACCGAGGTCTGCGATGCGGTCATCGAGGCCTGGGCCCCCGCGCCCGGGGAAAAGGTCATCCTCAACCTCCCGGCCACCGTCGAGGTGACCACGCCGAACCGCTATGCGGACCAGATCGAATATGTGCACCGCCACCTGCGGCACCGGGCCCAGGCCCTGATCAGCATCCACACCCACAACGATCGCGGCTGCTCCGTGGCCGCCACGGAGCTGGCGCTGCTGGCCGGTGCGGACCGCGTGGAAGGCACCCTCTTCGGCAACGGCGAGCGCACGGGCAACGTGGACCTGATCACGGTGGCCCTCAACCTCTACACCCAGGGCGTGGACCCCGGCCTGGACTTGAGCAACCTGCCGGCCCTCGTGAAGGTGGCCGAGCACTGCAACCGCCTGCCGGTCCCCGCCCGCCACCCCTACGCTGGAGAGCTGGTGTTCACGGCCTTCAGCGGCTCGCACCAGGATGCGATCCGGAAGGGCTTCGAGGCCATGAAGCGGGAGCAGAATCCCCTCTGGGAGGTGCCCTACCTGCCCATCGATCCCGCCGATGTGGGCCGCCAGTACGAGCCCATCATCCGCATCAACAGCCAGTCCGGGAAGGGCGGGGTGGCCTTCCTGCTGGAACAGGACCATGGCTACGCCGTGCCCAAGGCCCTGGCCCAGGAGTTCAGCCAGGTCGTGCAGGGCATCACCGACCGCACCGGCGAGGAGCTCAGCTCTGATCAGGTGTTCCAGTCCTTCGAGCGGGAGTATCTGGCCCCTGGCCGCTTCGAGCTGGCGGACTACGAGACCCACCGCATCTCCCGCGAGCAGTGCCGCATGACCGCCAAAGTGCTGGATCGTGGCAAGCCGGTGCTCCTGCAGGCCGAGGGCAACGGCCCCATCGATGCCTTCTTGCACGGCTTCCAGCAGGCCTTCGACCTGGACATCCATGTATCGGACTACTCCGAGCACGCCCTGGGTCGGGGCGAGGGTGCCGAGGCCATCGCCTATGTCATGCTTAGAGCCGGCGACGGCTCCTGCCGCTACGGGGTGGGGCGCCACGCCGACATCCTGGAGGCATCTTTGCAGGCGGTGCTCAGCTCCGTGAACCGCCAGAGCGAGCAGGATCCAGAGGAAGCCGCGAGCTAGGCCCCAGACAGCCTCAGGAGTCGCTCTCCGTGCCGAACTCGCCGAAGGCCATCCGGCCGCCAAGGTGGGCCGTGTAGGCCGTGAGGAAGGCTGTGCTCAACACCAGAACAAACAGCAGGCCCAGGGTCACCCTGGCGCGGCGGTAGCTCCAGAAGGCCAGGGTCGAGAGGAGGATCAGGAGGCTGGACAGCGTGGCCCCGACGACGTGCGCACGCAGCAGGCCACTGGCAGCCTGCGGCGTGGGCCAGGGCAGGGAGCGCGGCCAGAACCCGATGGAGAGGCTCCAGGAGCGGCCCGTGAGGAGCACGAAGGGCAGAATCGCCAACCCGGTGAGCAGGAGCAGCCAGGCCCGGTGGATCCACTCATGGCGCTCGGTTGCAGGCCGGACCAGCGCCATGAATAGGCAGCCGCTGGCCAGCAGGACCGTGAAGACCGGGAAGGGATTGATGGCCGGGTGAAAGGGAAGGCGATCCATGGGAGCCTGCGTGGCTTGTCGGTCTACTCGGCGAAGGCCAAGGAGCTTTGGAGCTGAGGTGTTCTCTGGTTGGACATGAGATCTCCGGTAAGACTCGAGAACCCAAGAGTAGGCCTGATATTAATTGACGCCATGAAATATTTAATAGGATAAAAAAGTCATTTCAGATGATTTTGATGCAGGAGGAGGCTCTGTGGCCCGTGCGCCGATTCTGGACTCACGAGTGGCATGATGATCCTGTGCTGATTGCCATAGGCGCCACCAAGCTTCTCCGGCAGTCAGGCACCGGGTCTCCTCGCGGGTCCTGGCCGTTTCATCGAGGAGGCAGTTCATGCACTATCCCTTCTGGGACCAGCCCATCGGCTACGGCGTACTGATGGCGGTCATCGCCGTGTTCCATGTGTTCGTGTCGCACTTCGCCATCGGGGGCGGGCTCTACCTGGTGGTGAACGAGCAGCTGGCGCGCCGGGCTGGGGACACGGACCGTTTGGCCTTCCTTGAGCAGCTCTCCAAGTTCTTCGCCATGGTGACCCTGGTGGCCGGGGCCCTGACTGGCGTGGGCATCTGGTTCGTCATCGGGCTGCTGGCACCGGCCGCCACCGAGGCCCTGATCCACAACTACGTCTGGGGCTGGGCCACGGAGTGGACCTTCTTCGTGGTGGAGATCGCCGCGGCGATGCTCTACTTCTACGGCTGGAAGCGGCTGACGGCCAAGGCCCACCTCACTCTGGGCTGGATCTATTTCGTGGCCGCGTGGCTGTCGCTGGTCGTGATCAACGGCATCCTGACCTTCATGCTCACGCCGGGCCGCTGGCTGGTGACGGGCGACTTCTGGCAGGGCTTCTTCAATCCCACCTACTGGCCCTCGCTGGTCCTGCGCACGGGGGTCTGCATCATGCTGGCGGGGCTCTACGCCCTGCTGGTGGCCTCCCGCCTGGAGGCCGGCGACTTCAAGGCGCGCACCGTCCGCCAGGCCGCGGGCTGGGCCGTGGTCGGGCTGGCGGTGACCGCGCTGGCCCAGGCCTGGTATTGGAAGGCCATTCCCGCGGCGGTCACAGCCAAGGCCCTCGAGAGCATGCCGACACCCATCCGGGCCATCATGCTCTCACTCTGGCTGGCGGCCGCCCTTGGCGCCGGTGTCGTTGCCCTGGTGATCCTGGCGCCCCGCCGCTTCGGCACGGTCGCGGCTCTGGGGTTCATGACCCTGGGCATGGCCTGGTTCGGCGCCTTCGAGTGGTCCCGGGAGTCGCTCCGCAAGCCCTACATCCTGGTCGGCTACATGTATGGCAATGGCGCCGAGGTGGCCCAGACGGCCACCTACAAGCGCGACGGCTTCCTCCCCCAGATCACCTACCGCACGGGGGATGACGGCGCCGACCTGTTCCGGCACGCCTGCCGCAGCTGCCACACGCTGGACGGCTACAAGGCCGTCAAGCCCGCCCTGGCTGGCGCGGACCGCGCCTACATCCTGGCCCTCATCAAGGGGGCGCATCTCCTCCGGGGCAACATGCCGCCCTTCCTGGGCACGGCCGCGGAAGCCGAGCAGATCGCCGACCACCTCTACCAGCGCACGGACCACCGGCCCCTGGCCGCCATCTACCCGATCGACGGCCTCGCCCTGGGCCGCCGGGCCTACGACCTCCGCTGCGGCAAGTGCCACGCGATCGGCACCGCCAGCGACAAGTCTAAGTCTCTGGTGGGGCAGAGCGCCGAGGACCTCAGCGGCCTGCTCGACATGGCTTCCAGCCTTGGCGAGGGTATGCCCGCCTACACCGGGGACCCCGCCGAAAGGAAGGCGCTCGTGGCCTACCTCCAGTCCCTCGGCCTAGGAGGCAAGCCATGACGCTCCCTGACTATCACTTCACCTCCGCCCCGCTGTGGCTGGTGACCACCCTCCACCTGCTGACCCTGTCCCTGCACCTCGCGGCCATGAGCTGTCTGTTCGGCGGCACCCTCATCGTGCTCTGGGCCGGCGTCCGCAAGCAGTGGGCCGGTCCTGACGCCGCGGGCTTCGTGCGGGTGCTGCCCGCGGCCACCGCCGCCACGGTGTCGCTGGGCGTGGCGCCCCTGCTGTTCCTGCAGCTGGTCTATCCCCGACAGGTCTATGCCGCCGCCATCGTGAGCGGCTGGTTCTGGCTGGCGGTGATCGGGGCCGTGATCACGGCCTACTACGCGTTCTATCGGACGTCCTTCCAGGCCCACCGGACGGGGCAGGTGAGCCCGGGGCTGCTGGCCCTGGCCGCCCTCGGACTGCTCTACACCAGCCTGGTCTACAGCTCCGTGTTCGCCCTCGCGGAGCAGCCGGACCTGCTCCGGGCACTCTACGCGAAGGATCAGTCCGGCTGGGTCTGGAACCCCGCTCTGGGTGCCTACGGCCTGCGCTGGCTCCACATGGTGCTGGGCGCCCTTACCGTGGGCGGGTTCTTCGTGAGCATGGTGGGGCAAAAGGCACCCGCCATGGCTGCCACCGGCCGCGCGGCCTTCGTGGGCGGCATGGCCGCCGCCGCCGGGGCGGGATTCCTCTACCTGCTCACCCTGGATGCGGACCTCGCGCTGTTCATGCGGACGCCAGCCATGCCCGTCCTGGTGGTGGCACTGGCTCTGTCTCTCGCGGCCTTGCACTTCCGCGCCCGCAAGAGCTTCGCCCTGTCCGGCCTCTGCCTGTTCTTCTCGGTGTTCGGAATGGTCTACATGCGCCATGTCCTCCGACTGGTTCGGCTCCGCGGCAGCTTGGACCTAGCCGCGTGGCGGGTCGCGCCCCAGTGGTCGCCGTTCCTGCTTTTCCTGGTCTGCTTCATACTCATGCTGGTCGTCCTGGTCTGGATGGCGAGGCTGTTCTTCCGGCCCGAGCCGGAGGTCGAAAGCCAACGAAAGCACCAACCCTGAACGGGAGCCCCATGTCATCCCACGCCCTAGCCTCCCTGACCCTCGCTGTGCTGATCGGAGCGGGTGGCAGCCCGGTCCGCGCCGGTGAACCTCTGGCCCCCTCCAAGAAGGACTTCGCGATGCTCGCACCCTGGCAAGGACCCTATGGCGGCGTGCCCGCCTGGTCGAAGGTCAAACCCGCTGAGTTCCCGGCGGCCTTCGCCTTGGCCATGCAGGCCCAGCGAGACGCCATCCAGCGAATCACGCGGGAAGCCAAACCCGCCACTTTCGCCAACACGATCCTGGCCATGGAGCAGTCCGGCGAGGCTCTGGAACGCCTCCACATCCTCTACGGGGTCCATGTCAGCACCCTGAACATGGGCGTCATTCCTGCGGTCGAGAAGGAGATGTCGCCAAAGTTCGCGGCCTTCGGCGACGAGATCACCCAGAACGAAGCCCTCTTCAAGCGCATCGAGGCCGTCCACCTGTACACCGCCAAGGCCAAGCTCACGCCCGAGCAGAAGCGGCTGACCTGGGTCTACTACACCAACTTCGTGCGCAGCGGCGCCAAGCTGAGCGGCCCGCAGAAGACCCGGCTCCGGGAGCTGAACCAGCGGATGGCCACCCTGGGCACCCAGTTCCGTCAGAACCTGCTGGCGGATGAGACCAACCCCTACACGCTGATCGAGACCGAGGCCGGGCTGGCGGGGCTGTCCAAGGATCTGAAATCGGCCGCGGCCCGGGCCGCTGAGAAGCGGGGGCTGCAGGGCAAGTGGGTGATCGACAACACCCGCTCTTCGGCCGATCCATTCCTGGCCTACGCCGAGAACCGCGAGCTGCGGGAGAAGGTCTGGCGCACCTTCGTGAGCCGCGGCGACAACGGTGACCAGACCGACAACAAGGCCGTGGCGGCGGAGATGCTCAAGCTCCGCTTCGAGCGGGCCCAGCTGCTGGGCTACGCCACCCACGCCCACTGGGCCGTGGAGCAGGCCATGGCGGGCACCCCGGACCGGGCCGTGGCCCTCATGGAAGCCGTCTGGAAGCCCTGTGTGGCCCAGGTGCAGGCTGACGTGGCGGACATGCAGGCCCTGGTGGCCAAGGAGGGCGGCACCTTCAAGCTGGCCCCCTGGGACTACCGCTTCTACGCCGAGAAGCAGCGGAAGGCCAAGTACGAC
>CAIMQW010000194.1 GCA_903843705.1 uncultured Holophagaceae bacterium
GCCAACCGCAGCGTGCTGGACTCCCGGGCCTACGTCCTGCGCGTCCGGGCCCAGGCCCGCCTCGGCGTGGCCCGGTCCTTCGGCCTCTGGTCCGCCGACCGGCTCGTGGGGGTGGCCGGCTTCGTGTGGATCGACCCCGTCAACCGCAGCGCCGCCATCGGCTACTGGCTGGCCCGCGAGGCCGAGGGCCAGGGCCTCATGACCCGGGCCGTCACTGCCCTGCTCCGGCACGGGTTCCGGGACCTGAAGTTGAACCGCATCGAGATCCGGGCGGGCATCCGCAACCGCCGCAGCCGGGCCATCCCCGAGCGCCTGGGCTTCCGCCGTGAAGGCACCCTCCGTCAGGCCGAGCGCCTCGCCGAGCGCACCGTCGACCACGCCGTCTACGGCCTCCTGGCCGACGAGTGGCGGGCGTCCAAACGCTAATTCAAAGGTGAAAGATAAGAACGGATTCATCTCGGAATAGCGTGGAGGTTGGGGCCTGGGTTCTCATCATCTTCGCCTTTTCTCGTGCACCGCTGCCAAGGCCCCTGCTCCTGATGACGGGGTTAGAAAAAGAGAAGAAAAAAGAAAACCGGTGAGTAACAGTGAGGAACGGTGAGACTGCCACGAGGTGAGTTTCTTTCTCACCGGCCCTCACCGTTCCTCACTGGTTAATTAGCCCTTTTTTGCGAGTTCAGGCGCCCCCAGGGGGGACACCTAAGCTAGGGGTGATCGGATTTGGTGCGCGTGTCTCTCGATTTAGCTGGCATTCACCAAGGTCCTCACCCTCCCTCATGCCATTCCGCGAAGAACCAAGGGAATCTGGTGGGGGCCCTTGTTCTGGCGGTTGGCCTACTCCACGCCGGCGGCGTAGGTGAGGTTCAGGAGGGCCATGACGCGGGTGACCTTGCCGACGCTGTTCTTGGTGGTGTCGGTGTACTGGATGCCGCGGCGCTCCAGGGCCTCGTAGTCGAAGTTGCCGTCACCGCTGAGGTCGAAGCAGAGGGCACCGTCCTTGATCCAGTCGGTGTTGATGGAGTAGCCGGGCGAGGGCACGGCGCTGACGATGACATCGGCCATGCGGATGAAGCCCTCCAGGTGCTCCTTGTTGGTGTTCGCGTGGCAGAGGATGGGCGTGGCCTTGAGGTTGGCCACCATGGCCGTCAGGGGCCGGCCGATGCGCAGGCTGTCGTTGATCACCAGCACGGTCTTGCCCGCCAGCCAGCCGTCCCCGTAGCCCCGCTTCAGCGTCTTCACGATGGCCCGGGCCGTGCACGGCGTCATGCAGCGGTGCTGGGTCCCGTCGTCCATGCGCTTCCGGTACTTGTTCAGGAACCCGATGTTGATGGCGTGGAGGCCCTCGATGTCCTTGCTCGGATCCACCAGGTCCATGACCTCGTCGTCCTTGATCTCGGGGTAGCGCAGGGGGTAGAAGATGAACACGCCGTGGGTCTTCTCGTCCTGGTTGAGCCGGGCCACCAGCTTCACCATCTGCATGCCGTTCTCTACCCGGAGATCGTGGGCGGCGATGCCCACGTCCTCGCAGTCCTTCATGAGCCAGCGCTGGTAGGTGACGCTGCCCTGGTCCTGGCTGCCGAGGATGACGCCCAGCCCCGGGGAGAAGCCCAACCTCTTGACGTTGGCTTTCACCAGCTCCAGGTAGTGGCGGGTCGTGTCATGACAGTCGAGTTTTCCAGTCAGGGTTGTCGGCATTCAGCACCTCGGGGATCAGTCTAGCGAAACCCCAGGTTTCAGAGGCATCGCACCCTTATCCTGGAGCCATGCGTCCCGCCAAGCCCAACCCCCGCGACTTCCAGACAAGGCTCCGCGCCGCCTATCCCGACGCAAAGTGCGCCCTGGACCATGCGGATCCCTTCCAGCTGGTGGTGGCCACCATCCTCAGCGCCCAGTGCACCGACGCCCGGGTAAACCTCACCACGCCAGCCCTCTTCGCCCGCTTCCCCGATGCCGCCAGCCTCGCAGCGGCCCGCGTCGAGGATGTGGAGGCCCTCATCCGATCCACAGGTTTCTACCACAACAAGGCCCGGAACCTGATCGGCCTGGGGCAGGCCCTGCTGGCCCGCCACAGCGGCGAGGTCCCCGCGGATCCCGCAGCCCTGGGCGCCCTTCCCGGCGTCGGCCAGAAGACGGCCAATGTGGTGCTGGCCAACGCCTTCGGGGTGCCGGCTCTGGCGGTAGACACCCACATCTTCCGGGTGGCCCGCCGCCTGGGCCTGTCCAAGGCCAACACGCCGGAGAAGGTGGAGGCCGATCTCTGCCGCGCCTTCCCCCGGGAGGACTGGATCGAGCTGCACCACCAACTCATCTTCCACGGCCGCCGCACCTGTGACGCCCGCCGCCCGGACTGCGCCGGGTGCCCGGTGCTGGGGCTCTGTCCCACGGGCCTCGGCACGATCAAGGATCCGCACCTGGGCGTGAAGCTCGCCGCTGTGACGCCTGCGCCCCGGCCCTCCCCCTCGGCGGCCGAGGCCCTTGCGCCAGGCCAGCTCGTCCCCCAGCGCATCATCAGCCTGGTGCCCTCCGTAACCGAGCTGCTGGTCCAGTGGGGCCTGGCTGCGCGGCTGGCGGGGAGATCTCGCTACTGCATCGAGCCCCGCTGGATCCGCAACACGGTACCCGCCGTGGGCGGCACCAAGGATCCGGATCTCGGGCGCATCCGGGACCTGGCCCCGGACCTGGTGATCATGGAGAAGGACGAGAACCCCAAGGCCGTGGCGGACGCCCTCGACGCCTTCGGCATCCCCTGGCTGGCCCTGGAGATCCACACGGTCCAGGACTGCGTGGCCGCCCTGCGGCTCCTGGGCGCGCGCCTCGGCCTACCGGAAGCCGCAGAAGCCCGGGCCGCCGCCCTGGAGGGCCGCCTGAAGGGTCGCCGCCGCAAGGGTCCCCGTGCCCTGGCCCTCATCTGGGCCTCGCCCTGGATGAGCTCCGGCCCCGACACCTACGTGGGCGACCTGCTAAGACGGGGGGGCCTCACCCCCATCGGCCCCGACCGCTATCCGGTCCTGTCCGAAGCGGACCTTGAGGCCCTGGCACCCGAGGTGATCCTGCTCCCCACGGAGCCCTACCGCTTCAACCGCCGCCACCAGGCCGCCCTGCAGAAGCGCTTCCCCGAGGCCCGCATCGAACTCGTCGACGGCCAAGCCCTCACCTGGTACCTGAGCCGCACCGAACAAGGCCTCGACCTCGTCCGGGACCTGGTGAGTCGATAAAAAGGGGTCAAAAAATCGGTTCATCGCGGAATAGCGTGAGGAAAGGGACACCGGCAGTCCTCTGAGACCCTTGTGTTTGTCGAGAACGCAGGGGGAGGTGCCGGTGTCTTGGGAAAAGTGTATCCGTCTGCTCGGGGGCTGGAGTGCCTACGAGCC
>CAIMQW010000195.1 GCA_903843705.1 uncultured Holophagaceae bacterium
CGGGAGCCTGACCCCCGCCGAAGTGGACCTGGTCTCCGCCCATGGCACCGCCACCCCGGCCAATGACGGGGCCGAGTGCCTGGCCATCCGCCGGGCCCTGGGAGCCGCCGCGGACCAGGTATCTGTCACCAGCACCAAGAGCCAGTTCGGCCACACCCTCGGCTCGGCCGGCGCCTTCGGTGCCGCCAGCGCCATCCTCGCCCTCCGGGACCAGGTGGTGAGCCCCACCCTGCGGCTGGAGGATCCGGACCCCCACTGCGACCTGGACTGCACGGCCCTGGTGGCACGGGAGCGCACGGTTCGGGCGGCGCTGGTGAACGCGTTTGCCTTTGGCGGTAACAACCTGAGCTTGGCCCTGGGCCGCTGGGAGGGACGATGAGCACCTCCGGGACCGACCTCGTCGTCACGGGCCTCGGCCTAGTGCTGCCCTGCGGCGACGGGATCACGGCGGCCCGCGCCAGCCTCGCCACCGGCCCGCCCTGCTTCGTGGAGCTGCCCGAGGCCCTCGGCGCGGGCCGGGGTGCCGCCTGCACCGCCTTCCAGCCCGCCGGCATCATCCCCCCCATGCAACTGCGGCGCCTGGACCGGCCCTCCCGCTTCGCCTGGGTCGCGGCGCACCAGGCCTTCCAGGACGCGGGTCTGGACCCGAAGCCCTTGGGCGAGAGAGTCGCCGTGGCGGTCGGAACCATGACCGGCGGCAGTGAGGCCAGCGAGGCCTTCATGCGGCCGTACCTCCAGCGCGGCCCCGAGGGCGCCTCGCCCATGGTGTTTCCCAACACCGTGGCCAACGCCGCCAGTGGCCACCTGGCCCTGGCCTTTGGCCTCAAGGGCCCCAGCGCGACCTTCGTGGACCGCGAGAACGCCGCCTTCGCGGCCCTGGACCAGGCGGCCCGCTGGCTCCACGCCGACTTAGTGGACGCGGCCCTGGTGCTCGGCGTGGACGGGCTCTTCCCCCTGCTGATGGACGTCTGCCGCGGCACCCGGTTGCTGGCCCGCCATGGCTTGCCGGAGGTGGGCTCGGGCCGCGGCTTCCTGCCGGGCGAAGGCGCCCAGGCCTTCCTGCTGGAGCGCCGCGCCTCCGCCGAGGCCCGCGGCGCCCGGCCCCGGGCCACCTTGGCCGGCCTGGCCTGCCGGTCGTCCCTGGGTCACGCCCGCGCCGCCCGCACCGAGGCCCTGGCTGCCGCCGCGACCGCCCTGGGTGAGGCTTCCCTGGACCGGCGCATCGGCGGCGGCAGCGGCCTGAGCGACCTGGATGCCCTGGAGGCGGCCCTCGCCGCAGCGCACCCGCACTGGCCGACCGCTGTCCACCCCAAGACACTCTGGGGCGAGTTCACCGGCTCCGGGGGCCAACTCCTGGCCGCCGCCCTGCTGGAGCCCGCGGCCCGAACTCTGGTCACCGCCCCCGCCAGCGCGGGGGCCCAGTTCGCGGCGCTGCTCGAAGGGGTTAGGCTGGAAGGGTCATGAAAGAGCGCGACCAGATCAGCATCGGCAGCCAGTCCATCCTCTGGGTGGCCGGCCTGGGCGTGGGCCTGGTGACCCTGGCCTTCGTGCTGGGCGTGCAGGTGGGCAAGCAGAGCGCGGCCCTGCGCCGCCCCGTCCAGAAAAGCATCGACGAGGAGATGAAGGAGCTGCCGGAGCCCCTGGTGGACCAGCTCAAGATCTTTGAGGGAGACGGTCCCGACAAGCTGGTGCCCGCCGCCAAGGTGGACGCCGTGGCCCCGAAGGAAGAGCCCAAGGCCGAGGCCAAACCG
>CAIMQW010000196.1 GCA_903843705.1 uncultured Holophagaceae bacterium
CGGTACCTCACGCTGTGGATCTTCCTGGCCATGGGGCTGGGGGTGTTCCTGGGCTACGCCGTGCCCGCCTTCAACCGCGCCATCAATGCCTGGAACGTCGGCACCACCAGCGTACCCCTGGCCGTCGGGCTCATCGTCATGATGTATCCGCCCCTGGCCAAGGTGAAGTACGAGGAGCTGCACCTGGTCTTCCAGAACAAGAAGGTGCTGGGCCTGTCCCTGCTGCAGAACTGGGTCATCGGTCCCCTGCTCATGTTCGGCCTGGCCGTCCTCTTCCTGCGGGACCGGCCGGAGTACATGCTGGGCCTCATCCTCATCGGCCTGGCCCGCTGCATCGCCATGGTCATCGTGTGGAACGACCTCGCCAAGGGCGACACGGAATACTGCGCCGGGCTGGTGGCCTTCAACTCGATCTTCCAGGTGCTGTTCTTCAGCGTCTACGCCTGGTTCTTCGCCACCATCCTGCCCGCCAAGCTGGGGCTTCAGGGCGCCGTGGTCAACATCACCATCGGGCAGATCGCCGAGAGCGTCTTCATCTACCTGGGAATTCCCTTCATCGCGGGGTTCCTGACCCGCTTCAGCCTCGGCAGGCTGAAGGGGTTGGACTGGTATCACCGGGTCTTCGTGCCGCGGATAAGCCCGCTCACCCTGATCGCGCTGCTCTTCACCATCGTGGTGATGTTCAGCCTCAAGGGCGACACCATCGTGAAGCTGCCCCTGGATGTGCTGCGCATCGCGGTGCCGCTGCTCATCTACTTCGTGGTGATGTTCCTGGTGAGCTTCTGGCTGTCCAGGAAGGCCGGGGCCGATTACCCCCAGAGCGCCACGCTGAGCTTCACGGCCGCCTCGAACAACTTCGAGCTGGCCATCGCCGTGGCGGTGGCGACCTTCGGCATCGCCCATGGCGCGGCCTTCGCCGCGGTCATCGGGCCCCTGGTGGAGGTGCCCGTGCTGATCAGCCTCGTCAGCGTCGCCTTCTGGCTGAAGGCCCGGTGGTATCCGGCCAGCCCTGAGCAGGTGGCGGGTGCGACCTGCTGCCCGGCGGTCGACCCCGACAAGAGGTGAGCCATGGGAGTCTTTGACGGCAAGGGCATGGTCATCCAGGGACTGCGGTTCCTTGGCCCGAAGGAAGCCCTCTGCGCCCTGCAGGACGGGGCGCTCCTGGTGGACCTCCGCACCGATGAGCTCGCAGAGATGAAGGCGTTCCGGGTGCCGGAGGCCATCCACCTCCCTCACCTGGAGCTGCCTGGGCTGCTCTCGGAGCTGCCTGGCAACCGTCCCCTGCTGCTGGCGGACACCTCCGGGGTGTTCACCAAGGACGCCGCGCACCTTCTCCTGGACCACGGCTTCGGCGAAGTCGCCTGCCTGAACGGCGGCATGCTCGCCTGGGACCAGGAAGGCCTGCCCCTCGTCACCGATCCCGAGGCCATCCTCCACGGCGAGTGCGCCTGTGTGATGACCTCCCGCAAGAAGAGGCGCCCCATGATCCGCTCCATCCTGTTCCTCTGCGTCGCCAACAGCGCCCGCTCCCAGATGGGTGAAGGCCTCGCGCGGCAGCTGTTCCCCGACCTGCGGCTCCAGAGCGCCGGCAGCCGCCCCAGCCACGTAAATCCCTACGCCATCGAAGTCCTCGCCGAGCAGGGCATCGACGCCAGCACCCACACCTCCAAGAGCGTCCAGGGCATCGATCCCGCCACCGTGGACCTGGTGATCACCCTCTGCGCCGAGGAAGTCTGTCCCCTGTTTCTGGGCAAGGCTGAGCGCCTGCACTGGCCCATCCCCGACCCCGCCAGTGACGACCCCAGCCTGACCCCAGACAACCTGAGGGCGCGCTTCCGCGCGGGGCGCGACGAGATCCGGCGGCGGCTGGAGCAGCTGAAGGCCGAGCGGTTCTGATCCAGACCCTGGTTCGGAGCCGGGTCAGCGGGACAGCTCCAGGACCTTGTCGCCCCGCAGCAGCTCGGCCAGCCCCAGCAGCCCATCCTCCAGATACTTCACATCGAAGCCCCGGGTCTTCAGGTAGGCCATGGCCAGGGCCGAGCGGTCCTTGTGCGGGCAGGCGGTCACCACGAGCTTTGTCTGGTCCAGCTCCTTGAGACGCTTGGGCAGCTCATTCAGGGGGATGTGCAGCCCGAAGCCCATGCGCCAGGCCGCGAATTCCTCGTGAAAGCGGATGTCGACCAGGACGGCCTTCTTCTCCTTCAGGAGCTTCAGGAACTCCTTGCTGCCGATCTTCATGTCCCGCCGTTCCGCGTAGTCGAAGTCGAGCAGGTATTGCTCGAGCGTGTACAGCGGGGCCTCCTGAGCCAGGAGGGGCGCACCCATCGAGAGCAGCATCAGCAGGGGGAGTGCGGTTCGCATGCAAGAGCTCCTCGGTGTCAGGTGGAAGCCAATCCCTGGAGGTAGGAAGGCCGTGCGGCCTTGTTCAGTTCTGGAACTTTGTCTTCCAGGCCAGGGCCAGCACCCAGAGCGCACAGCTGGCCAGCAGCAGGCCCATGCCCTTGGGCAGCCAGCGGCCCAGGACGCGGGAGAAGTGGCTTTCGGCATACCGAGTCGCCCACCCCGAGGAGGCACCCGCCAGGAACAGCAGGAGCACATGGCCCAGCGCATAGGTGAACAGCAGCACGCCGCCCCAGAGGACCTTCTTCTGCAGGGCGACGATGGTGAGCACGGCCGCCAGGGCCGGGGTGGCACAGGGGGCGGAGAGGGTGCCGGTGAGGCCACCCAGGGCGAAGGCGCCCAAGAGCCCCGCGCCATGGAAGCGCGCCAGATGGCTGTGGGAGGGCGTGGGGAG
>CAIMQW010000197.1 GCA_903843705.1 uncultured Holophagaceae bacterium
AGGGCACCCCGCAGGCGGCCACGATGGGGCCGAGGATCAGGGTGGTCTTGTCCCCCACGCCGCCGGTGCTGTGCTTGTCCACCTTGAGACCGGGGATCGACGACAGGTCCAGCCGCTTGCCCGAGTCCCGCATGGCCAGGGTGAGGGCCAGGGTCTCTTCCGTGGTCATGCCGCGCCAGCAGATGGCCATGAGCAGGGCGGAGCTCTGCTCGTCGGGGATGCTGCCGTCCGAGGCCCCCTTCACCCAGAAGGCGATCTCTTCCGAGGATAGGGCGCCGCCCAGTTTCTTGCTGTAGATCAGGTCGTACATCCGCATGGAGATGACTCCTCAGATGCTCTGGATCAGGGTTTCCATGGCGGAGGCATCCCCGCGGCCCTTGAAGCGGGCCTTGTAGTCGGCGAGGTCCTTCAGGGCCTGGGCCCGGTCCCCGGCAAGCCGGTCCGCGTCCACCTGGCAGGCCCAGAAGGCTTCGGCCCAGGGCTCGCCCGGCGTGGCCTTGGCGCGCAGGGGGTCAAGCTGGGTGCGGGCTTCCTGAGCCAGGCCTAGGGCGATGGCACGCTGCGCCAGCCGGATCTGTCCCCAGGGCTCGTCGGCCTTGGCCGGGGCGGGAGCCTTCCCGTCGAGGGTCAGGCGCCAGGTGGACAGCAGGCCCGCCGTGGCGGCTTTGCCCGAGGACGGGGCCGAGGCCACCAGAGTCTCCAGGCGGCCGACGCGCTCGCGCATCCGCCTTTCGACTTCGGCGGGCGAGACAGGGGTCACGCCGTCACCCTCCACTTCCAGTTGCAAGGCGGCCAGGGCCGCTTCATGCTTCTCGGCGGTGCTGTTCTGCCAGGTGCCCCAGGCACCGTAGAGCACGCCTACAGCCACCACTGCAGCCACGCCGATGAGGATGGGCTTCAGCAGGCCGCTGTCCTCTTCCTGGCCACTGCCCAGCTTCGTCTGGAAGTGGGCCAGGCTCTGGGCCGGCTTCTGGACCTGGATCTCGCGGGACTTGGGGGCACGGGCCATGACGAACCTCGGGGGGCGACAGATGAAGGGTCGAACCATTGAGGATGCACCAATCCAGGCCCTTCTGACACTTGAAAATGCAGCCTCCCCTGCTATCCTGATCCTTCGTGCCTGGGTAGCTCAGTTGGTAGAGCAATGGATTGAAAATCCATGTGTCGGCGGTTCGATTCCGTCTCCAGGCACCACTAGAATCAGATACTTAAGCCCCGGATCTTTCCGGGGCTTTTTCGTGGTTGCTCTAGGGTTCCTCTACGCGGAGGGAAGCGGGGGTAGAGAGCGATCAGAGAGGGGCGAAGTCGAGGTCTCCTTCGTGGGCGGCGAGTGAAGCGTCTGAACTTTGGTCGATCCCGTGTGGCGAGGGCTTGGTACGGGACGTTGCCACTCCGTACGACTCCGCCTCTGCACTCTGTGGCTCTGGCCGCTCCGTGCTTGCTTGCGCGATTGCGATCAGTTCCTCTCCGATCTCCGGGCACATCGAAGAGGGGCCAAATGCCTGACGGAGGTCCCATGGACCACGCCTACCTTGAAAAGCACTTCCCGCGCCGGTCCTCCCTCGCCATTCGGGAGTTCTGCGACACCTTCGGCATCGGCCGAACCCTGTTCTACCGACTTCAGAAGGAAGGCCAGATCCAGACCATCAAGTTTGGAGCTCGGACGTTGATCCCCATGTCCGTCGTGGAAGCCTGGCTTGATGCGGCTGTTGCCGGCCACCCGCGGACTGAAGGTGAGTGATGGTGAAGAGGTTCTCTACTCCCAACTTCGCCCGGGTCAGAACATTTGGCGACTTGAGCGGGCTCCGGCATACCAATACACCATCACCCACGAAACCGAGCGCTCTGAGCCCGCCGTCGAGCCAGGGGCCGGATCGGATCCAAAAGGGCAGCAGAGGTGTTGCATGACTCTCCCGTTTAAATCCGTGAACTGTGAGGCGCTGTGCCGGGCCAAGACGCTCCTCCCCGACTGGCTCCCGGGTGGGGGGTGGCAGGGCTCGGAATGGGTGGCCCTGAACCCGAAGCGGAAGGATACGAAGGCAGGCAGTCTGTCGATCAATGGCATCACCGGGGTATGGAAGGACTTTGCTTCAGGGGAGGGTGGAGGCGATGTGATTAGCCTTTACGCCTGGTTGCATGGCGTGGGCCATGGTGAGGCCTGCAAGCTCCTCGCCGCGGACTTCGGGATCAAGACGGACGGCCAGGCCAAACCCAACGCCGAACCCGCGCTGAGCTACCCGCGGCCCCTCCTGCCGGTGCCGGGTGGTGCGCCCACCCTGGCCCACAGGAATGGCGAAGAAGGCCGGTGGGAATACCGGGACGCCGAAGGGCGCCTGCTGTTCCTGCGGGTGCGGACGCATGATCCCGTGAAGGGGAAGGCTGTAATTACCTGGACCTGGTGCGAGACAGGCCCAGAGAGGGCCGAATGGCGGGCCAAGGCGCCAGACAAGCCGCGGCCGCTTTATGGCCTGGATCGCCTGGCCCGCAACCCTGAGGCCAGGGTGATCGTGGTCGAGGGCGAAAAAAGCGCCGACGCCGCCGAAAGGATCTTCCCGGATATGGTGGCCGTGACTTCGGGCTCTGCCGACAGCGTCTCATCTGCTGGGTGGGACGTTCTGGCCGGTCGTGACGTGTGGGCGTGGCCCGATGCAGACGTGGCGGGAGAAGGCTATGCGGTGAAGGTAACCAGTCTGTTGGCGAGCGTGGCCGCATCAGTGCGTATGGTGATTCTTCCCGAAGCGCTCAAAGCATGGGTGAAGCCCGGAAAGAATAATCCAGGCGGGTGGGACTTGGCGGATCCTGCGCCTGATGGCGTGAACCTCCAGGCCATTCTCGACGAGGCGAAGCCGGTAGAACAGACGCCGCCCAGCAATCGGCACCCGAACGGCTTGTCGCGGGCGAACGCCTGGATCACTGGCGATGTGGGCCGGATGCTGACCGAGGACCCCCCGCCGGTTCGATGGCTGGTAGAAGGGCTTATCCCGGCCGGAATAGTGGGTGTGCTTGCGGCCCGCGCAGGGGCCGGAAAATCCATGACGGCCCTTTCCATTGCCATGGGTCTGGCCTCCGGCCTGGGTGTTCTTGGCCGGTCCGTGAGTCGTCAAGAGGCTCGCGGGGTGCTCTTCGCTGGACTGGAAGATGACCAGGGGGAATTCCACCGGCGGCTGTGTCGTGGCATGGCGCTGCTGGCGGAGGATTCCGAGTGGTCATCCGTGCATCTGGAAAACCTCAAACGCCGTCTGGTGCCCCTTTTCCCGGATCGTACTTCCGGGGCGTCCTTCTGTCTGGAAGCCCAATGGAGAACCCTGGCGGAGAGGGCTGCGGCGATCCCAGGAGGGTGTGGGCTGATCATTCTCGACACCCTCGCCCGCATGGTGAACGGTGATGAAAATTCCGCCCAGGATATGCGGCCATTCAACGAAGCGGTGTGCAGCCTGGCTCAGGCCACGGGGGCCGCCGTGCTCTCCATCCACCATGTAGGGAAGGGTCACGATGGAAACTCCGATAAGAAGCTCTGGCAGAGGTTGCACCCGGAAGCTTTGCGGGGATCGAGCGCCCTTGAGGGTGCGGCTCGTTTCATCATCCAGATGGCGGCCCTTTCGCCGTCAGAGGCCCAGACGGCTGGCCTGGACCCGGAGGGGGCCCTGAGGGGGGCCTTTGTGGCCCTTCACCTATCCAAGATGAGCTCCGCAGAGAAGGGGTCCACTGTACTGATGGAACGCCGCCAGAGCACCGACCCAGGTGCCGGGTTCCTGAGCCTACACCCCGACTCCGAGCGGATCCTGGCCGTGATCCAGGGACAGGCCGCGGTGATCAAACTCACGAAGCGGGACTCGGTCCTGCTGGCGATAGCTGAGCACGGGGGGTTGGTAGGGTTGGACCAAAAGGCCGCGGCAGGAGTGATCTGGCCCGATGCAGAAAATCCGAAAGGACAATGGGACAAGGGGCTCTCCGCCCTCAGGAAGGAAGGGTGGATCCAGGATCCCTCCATCACCGATGCCGGATGGGCGAAAGCGGAATCCCTGGGATTTGTCCCTTCCGGCCGGAAGCTGGCCCGGGTTCAGAAGCCAGCCGCAAGCCCAGAAACACAGGGACTTCCACCCGGAAGGGGGGAGGCGGAAGAAACGGAAGGGAATCCCTCCTTCCATTCCATTGCCCAAGACACCCGGAATGGAAGGAAGGAAACCCTGCTGGAGGACCTCGCCAAACGGACGGCCCTTCCCTCCGTGTCGGGGGACATCTTCACGGTGAATCTGTGACGCCGCGGGAAGCTCTGGCCCAGGTAGAAGGTTTGGGCTGTCGCTTGAGCCTTCGACCGGGTGGGCTGTGCCTCACAGGCAGGGGTGAACCGCCGCCCGAGGTGCTGGCCCTGATCCGTGAGCACCGACGTGGGCTGGTGGAATTGTTGGAGGAGGAGACCCGAGCCTGGGCCGCTCATGAGGCGAGTTTGGTCGCTGGTCGCGTGACGACCTTCCCTCCCCACCTGCTGGATCTGATCCATCCATCACTCAGGGGCCGATTGGCCGTAGAAATGCCTCGGGTGAGTAGAACGCTCATGGAGCACCGCTCGCCTCCGGAATTTGACGAAGGGAGCGTATGAGCATCCTTGATTCGAGCACCCTGGGCACCCAAGCCACCGCCCTCGTTGGCGCCACGCCCACGCCGAACAACCCTTGTCGGTGCTCAAAACACCCCTGGGACGATATCGAGGCCGTCTACATCCGGGGCGAGGACCAGAAGAAGCATGGGCGTGGCGGGAACCTGGAGCTCGTCCACGAGTGGCCGACCCAGGCCGCACTGGCCCGGCGCTACGGCCTCCGGAGGGAGCAAGTCTCGAGACGATTCACTCGGCCTGGCACTGACGGGATGACAGTCCATCAACGGCAGGAGGCCTTTCGGACCAGCTACTACCGGCAACTAGACGACAACATTTTGAGGGCCTTCGCGGGGCGGGAGATCCGGCTACGCCTGGCGACCCTGGCCTTGGCGGAGTTTGCGATCAGCCAGATCGCCCAGGAGCTCGCCGGGCCTCAGGGGCCCGACTCCTTGCTCAAGCTTATGACCGCGGCAAGGCGGGCCCAGGACCTCGGCATGGAGGCCTTGAGTCGGCATCCTGAGGAGACGAAGGTCGGAGCCTTCACGGGCACCGACGACTGGACTCTCATGCGTGAGGTTAGGCGGGGGCAGGGTTGACCCCGAAGTTGAGCCAGCCCGGGCCCCAGTTCCGACAGTAGGCCAGGCTCGGCCATGGGCGCTATCCGGCCTAGAAGAAGACGAACTCGGTCAGGGGTGGTTGAACGCATCTTCCCATTTGGAAACCTCCTCGATGACCTCCGGCCAGGTGGGGGGGGTCCCGTAGAACATCTCCCGCTGCATCGCCTGATAGTCCTGCTCCCACGCGGTCATCCGCGCACCGTCAGGGACAATGCGGAGAGAGCCAGGGGCCATGGTGTCGTAGTCCACCCAGGTCTGCTTGAAGTAGGCCCGGCGGTGCTCCACTACCCGCTGGAAGAGGTCCCTGGAGGCCAGGGCTCGGGCGCCCACCCCCTTCTGGATCATCCTGGCCACATCGTAGTAGTGGCGGGCCAGTTTCTGGGCCCGGGGCTTGTCGGAAGGCCGGAAGGACTCTTCATGGAGCAGGGTCACCTTCTCGAGAAATGTCCTTTCTGCGTCCAGTGCCCGCAGGCCCACGGCCGCCTGATCGAATAGCTGGGGGAAGGCCAGCGCCACCTCCGATCGGACCGTCCCGACCTGTGCCGGATCGATGTCCGACCGGGCCCCCAACTCGATCTTCACCCACTGTCTCAGATACCCCGCGCCCACCACATCGAGTCGCGGGTAGTTGAACAGGATCGTCTGACGGTCGCTATCCTCCAGGTCCATGGTCAGAGACCAGTCGCGGCCAAGTGGCAGGGAGCTCTGGAACGCTTGGTTCAGCGCGGCCATGATGGCACCGCTCACCACCTCGGAACAGGTCGATTTGAGAGCCTTGATGAGGTCCTTCCGCTTCGCGTTGCTGGGGGCCACCTCGGGATCCCTGTCCCCGCTGAATCCGAGATAGGCCTTGTCCACCACCAGGTCGATGTCTTCGGAGAAGCGGTCGATCAGCCCGTAGACCTTCGAGAGGGAGGTGCCGCCCTTGAAGGTGAGGTGGCCGCCAATCTCCGGCAACTGGAAGAGCTGCTCCAGGGTCCAACACACCCAGAAATCCTTCTCTACGGCCACGAAGGCCAAGCCCTTGGCCGCGGCCGCCTGCTCCATGGCCAGGCGCTGGGTTTCCAGGTCGAGGGTCAGGAAGCGCTGCATGTCAGCCCTCGGCCAACTGGAGCATGATCTTCGCGATCCAGGCCGGGGCAAAGCCTGCGTCCTGCCGGAGGCAGAGCTTGTCCTTGTCGGCTAGGCGCGTCCGGAGCGTAGCTAGAGCAGCCTCGTCGACATGGTCCTTGCCAAGGTGCCGGAGGGCCTGGATCACCGTGCCGCTGATCTTGCCGGCGGTTTTCATGTTCCGAGGGCTCGTTTGTCGCAGCTCGATCACCTGGGCGCCCACCTGCACCTTACGGGGTGGGCCGTCTGTCAGTAGGACGATCCGGGTCGGCACCTGCTCGGTTAAGCCGAGGATATTGGCCGCATAGGCCCCGGATGCTTGAATATTTAAACCTAAGCCCTTTCCGGCTAGTGCTTTGCGAATATCACCAGGTGTGGACAACAGGGGACCGAGGATCGGATGGACCCGGGGAAGGTCGTAGACTCCGCGACTGATGCGCCTCACCAGTCCCTTGGCCACCAGGCGGGAGAGGGCCTGATCAATGGCATCTCTACTCATAAGATCAATAAAATCAGCAGGTTTAAAACTCTTAGCTGATTTCCAGCGCCGTACACGACCCAGGATGGCCTTCTCGCTGGGGGCCAGGGCGGGTCTCTTGGGGGTGGAGGTAGCCATGTCAGAAAAACTACCCACTTTTTCTGACAGGAGCAAAGCCTATTGTTCAAAATATTGATTGACACGTAAGCATTTTTAAAGGAATCCATGCTGAATCCACGCCGTGAGGCATGTCTGATCTGGGCAGCTCCAGGGGCCTTTGGTGGAGGGCGTGACACCTGTCACGCCCCCCTGGCGGGCATCCTGTCAGAAAAACACCCCTCTTTTTCTGACAGATTAATTCTCAAATTGACATCTAGGTTGTTGATTTATATCACTTATATAAATTGATGGCTGACGGCACGACCGCCTTGGTGTACCGGTCAGACCCCCGCCCGAGACGGGACGAATTGCTGATTCAGCAATTGGAGACGTCTCCAATCCGGGGCCCTGCCTCAGAACAGGGGCAAGGGCCAAGGTTGGGAATTGCGGAATTCCGAAATTGTTGAATCAACAGTTTTTCGGGTGTGTGGGCCTGTGTCCGACGTCGGACGTCGGACGCTCCGGGGCGTTACAGTGTAACGCCCCGCTTTTTGTGGATTTATTGAATTATAAAATTCTATAACTTTATTATTTTTAATATTTTACAATAATTAAT
>CAIMQW010000198.1 GCA_903843705.1 uncultured Holophagaceae bacterium
GCGAACTCCTTGCTCTCGTCGCCAAAGTCCTCAGGCGTGAACTGGGGCATGGTGCCGATGGGGGTCAGCAGGAAGCTGCCTCCCTTGACCTGCTCTGCCGCGGCGTTGCTCATCTTGGACCTCCGGATTGGGTAGGGATCACGATGGGCGGCAGGACGGTTCTTGACTAGTCTCTACCTCTGGTCAACGAGGCGCTACTTCGGGTAAAGATCATCCTCTGGTTCAATAGAAGGTTGGGAGAGCGCGCCTGAGTAAGGCTTCGGGCAGCGGAGGTGGGATGCCGGAAGGCCGACAGGTGCAGCAGATGTTCTCGGCCATCGCCGGGAAATACGACGTGCTCAATCACGTCCTCTCGGGCGGCGTGGACTTCTGGTGGTGGTGGCGCATGGCCCGGGCCAGCGGCGCGGGGCCGGGCAAGCGGTTCCTGGACGTGGCTGCCGGCACGGGGGACTCCAGCGTGGCCCTGGCCCGCCGTGGCGCCGAGGTGCTCAGCACGGACTTCACCCACGCCATGCTGCGCCTGGGACCGGCCAAGTTCGCCCGGAAGGGGCTGGCCGGCCTCATCTGGGCCTCCAGCGATGCCGACGCCCAGCAGCTGCCCTTCCGGGACGCCAGCTTCGACGGCCTGACCATCTGTTACGGCATCCGCAACGTGGAGGACCGTCCCCGGGCCTACACCGAGTTCCTCCGGGTCCTGAAGCCCGGTGGCCAGCTCACTATCCTGGAGTTCAGCACCCCGGTGCTGCCGGGGCTGAAGGGCTTCTATGCCTGGTACAGCCTGCGCGTGCTGCCCCGAATCGGGGCCTGGATCAGCGGAGACGGCTCGGCCTACACCTACCTGCCCGAGAGCATCCGGACCTTCCCGGACCAGCGGGCCCTGGCGGCGGAACTGGAGATGGCGGGCTTCCTGGACGTCTGTTGGACCAACCTCACGGGCGGCATTGTGGCGCTGCATGTGGGGCTCAAGGCAAGGTGACTCCCTAGTGCTGGGCCATCCGGTGCCGCTCCGTCACCATCTGATCGATGATCTGCACCACTTCCTCGCTGGCCCGCTCGGCGGCCTCGAACTGGGCGTAGATCTGGCCCTGGATGGCCGGGTCGTTCTCCCAGTGCTTCCCCAGCAGGTCGACGGCATCGTGGACGCAGGCGTGGACCCTCATATGGGGCGATTCCAGGCGGGGATAGGAAGGCACGTGGGAGAAATTGTCCGCGCCGTCCCCCTGATAGTACCAGGTGCCCAGGCGGCAGCCCCGGTGGTCGGTCTGGATGGCCCGGGCCTCGGGAGAGCCGGTCCCCTGGTGCAGCACGCGGTAGCCGTTCTGCTTGTAGAGGAAGTGGTCCATCTTCACCAGGGAGGCGAAGCTGAAGTCCTGGGCCCGGCTGATCTGGGTGAAGGAGGTCTTGGCAGAGTCGGCGAACTTCAGCACCTGGGCCCGGAACTCGGTCACGGCGCTGCGGCTGCCCTCGGCGATCTCCTTGACCTGGCGGGAGTCGTTGATCATCCGGTTGGTGGCCTGGCCAAAGGACTCGATGGTCGCGGCGATGCTGGCGGCGGCGTCCTTGGTGTTCTCGGAGAGGGTGCGCACCTCCTCGGCCACCACGGCGAAGCCCTTGCCCACATCGCCGGCGTGGGCGGCCTCAATGGCAGCGTTGAGGGCCAGGAGGTTGGTGCGGTCAGCCACGTCGGTGATGACCTGGACGATCTGGTTGATCTCCTCTCCCTTCTCATGGAGGAGGGTGATCTGGGCGTTGGTCTCGGCGACCATCTCGGCGACCTGGTTCAGGTTGGTCACCAGGTCCTCGATGGTGGTGCGGCTGCCGTCGGCCTCGCTGGCGGTGGCCCGGGAGAGCTGCCCGACGATGCTCAGCTCCTGGGTCATGTTCATGAGGTATTCCTGGATGGACTTCAGGTTCCCGATGAGGTTGCCGGAGTTCAGGTCTGTGATGCGTGTGATCAGCTTCTCCTTCAGGGCCATCTGCTGCACCTGCCCCATGCTCTCCACCGAGACGTTGATTCGCTGCATGCCGTCCTTGAAGGCCCCGTGCAGGCCCTGGTCCATGGCCAGCCGGAAGGTCTGCCCCCGGGAGGCGTGGTCGAAGGCGGAGAAGACCTCGCGGAAGTAGGCCTCCTGCTGATCGAGCAGGTCGTTGAGGGCCCAGGCCAGCTCCCCGGTGGCGGCGCCCTTCTTGATGCCCGTGATGCGCTGGTCCAGGTTGCCCGTCGCGGCCGACTTGAGGTGGCCCGCGAGCTTATCAAGGGCGCTCAGGATGCGGAAGGTCGTGTGGAAGGTCAGGGCGAGCACCAGGGCCGTCAGCCCGAAGGCGGCCCAGGCCGCGGTCGAATAACCGTCTGGCCCCACCGCCAGATAGGCGAAGGCTAGGAACAGGCCAAGGCTAAGGGCGACGAGGAAGTGGACCTTAGAGCCCAAAGACAAATTCTTCATAGCTCATGCCCTTCTGTTCGAGTGTCTGGTTGAGAAGCAAGAGGGAGGCCTTCATGCCGGCCTGGCCGTCCCCGGCCCGCCGCTCGGCCTCGAGCAGGGCCTGGTAGATGCCGCTGATGGCCTGGATGGCCTCCGGTCGCGGCTTCCGCCGCACGGAGTAGTAGCCGATGAGGCTGCCCGACAAGTCGAGGGAGGGCGTGATGTTGGCCCAGACCCAGTAGAAGCTGCCGTCCTTGGCCAGGTTCTTCACGTAGGCGCAGATCTCGCGCTTGGACTGGATGGTGTCCCAGAGCAGCTTGAACACGACTCGGGGCATGTCCGGGTGGCGCAGGATGTTGTGCGGGGCGCCCAGCAGCTCCCGCTCGGTGTAACCAGACATGGCGATAAAGGTCCGGTTGCCGTAGGTGATGAGGCCCTTCAGGTCCGTCTTGGAGACGATGAAGTCATCCTCGGCCATGAAGCGTTCATTCAGGGTCGGGTGAGGCCGGGTGGTCATAAGGGGAGTCTCCACTCCTCTGATATCGGCTGGGTTCCCCCATCTCCCTGAGTTCTGCCCTGGCGCCCGAGGCTAGGCTCGCCCCGGGTGGGACTGCTCGCCATGTGGTTGATTATAAGAATAGATATGAGGGTTATTAGGTTATAGGAGCCGCTTCTGACTACCCGGGTGGTTCAAGACCACCTGCTTGACGCGCTCGATCCAGGTGGGGCGAGCACCGGCTTCCAGGCGCTCGTGGGGCAGGCCTCGCTCCGCGAGCAGCCGGTCCACCAACTGGTCCACAGCCTGGGCGAAGAAGGAGTCGGTGTCCCGCACGCCGTCGGGAGCCAGCTGGCCCTCAAATGGTACCTTGAAGAGCAGGTCGTAGCTCTTCATCCAGTGGTGCATGTACCGTTCGATAGGGAGTTGGCGGCCGCAGGCCAGCATCAGGTAGGCGTAGTTATCCAGCACGCTGCGGTCGCACACCAGCACGTCGTGCTGGCTGCCCGAGCGGATCTCCTCGGCCATCTGGGTGAGGAAGATCCACGGCTGGGCCTCCAGGGAGGTCTTCTGGTTGCTGGGCAGAGGCGAGAGCCGCGCCACTTCCTTCACGATGTCCACGTGGACGCCCTCCCGCTTGAGGGCTGCGGCCAGCTCATAGCAGA
>CAIMQW010000199.1 GCA_903843705.1 uncultured Holophagaceae bacterium
CGATCCAGGGCGCCGTGGCAGCTTGCTCGATTGCCGTCCCTGCCATAGGGACTCTTCATGCAGGTCAAGTATAGGCCCGTGGGGTAGACAAATCCCGTCAAACCTCCGTATCTGATGTCCCCTTCTTAGAAGGCGGTCTCAGTGCCTGCTAGTCTGGTTCCCCCGTTCTCCATGGATTTCCCATTGAACGTTGACCTCTTCATTTTCTTGATCTCAGCCTCATTCATCGTGTTTGCTATCTATTCGCTCTACAGGGTCAATAGACGGAGACAGGAACGGAGGCACAGGAACTTTGTGCTCCCGCTCCAACGAAGAAGAGCGCACAGGCGAAAGGCTAGCCTTCCCGCCCGCCTTGCCTGGGCAATACGTACTCATCTTTCAATGTTTGCCAAGCCCAAGCCAACGGAAGAGGCCAAACCGAAGCGAAAACCCGGTCCGAGGGTCGATTACCGCTAAGGGCCAGTGACAAAAGGAGGCTATCTCAATCTGGATCCGGGCTGCCACGGGTGAACAGGATTCAACCTCGCCGTCAGTTCGACCGATCAGAAGATCCATATGTCTGATGTTGGCAAGCCCCCAGGCGATGCCATCGACCTCCGAAATCAGGCCGAAGCATTAGTGCGGGGCAAAGCAACCGCATCGCCTGAGGCCCCAGAAGTCGATGTCTCCCGGTCGCCCCTAGACGCTCAGAAGTTGCTCCATGAATTGCAGGTACACCAGATCGAACTGGAACTCCAGAACGAGGAGTTGCGGCGTTCGCAACTCGAACTGGAAACCGAGCGGATCCGCTATTTCGACCTCTATAACCTAGCCCCAGTCGGCTACTGCACCCTCGACGAGAAGTCGGTGGTCATTGAGGCCAACCTAACCGCGGCCAGCCTGTTCGGGGTCACCCGCAACGCGTTGGTCCAGTGCCCGCTCTCCCGCTTCATCCAGGCCAAGGACCTAGGGCTCTTCCACAGGCACACAACGCGACTCCTTGAGACAGGCGAGACGCAGGCCTGGGACATGCGGCTCCTGAAGACCAACGGGACCCCCTGGTGGGGGCATGTTGTGGCAACAGCCACACAGGACACCGAAGGTGCTGCCGTGGTTCGCCTCGCAGTTACCGATCTCACCCAGCGCAAGCAGGCTGAGGAAGCTCTGCGGGAGGTTGAAAATCGGTTTTCGATGGCCATCGCAGCGGTGGAAGATGGCATCTGGGACTGGAACGTCATCACCGGCAACGCCTTTTTTAGCGCCAGCTACTATCGGACGCTCGGCTACGAGGACTCGGAATTCCAAGCGAATTATGCGAATTGGCGACTCCTTGTGCATCCGGAGGACCTGGCCCGTGTCGAAGGTGATCTGCTCGATGCTGTCGCGTCCGGCCAGGGCTTCTCAATCGATCTTCGGATGCGTATGAAATCCGGCAACTGGCGCTGGGTTGTCACCCGCGGCAGGGCTGTCGAACTTGGCGCGGACGGCAAAGCGCAGCGAATGATCGGTACGATGTCCGACATCACTGAGCGCAAGAAGGCGGAGGCGGCGCTGCTGGAGAGCGAAGAGCGCTGGAAATTCGCTATCGAAGGGGCTGGCGACGGCCTGTGGGACTGGAACGTCCAGACTGGCGAGGCCTACTACTCGCCGCGCTACAAGGAAATGCTTGGGTATACCGATGCCGATTTCGGTGCCGCGTCAGACGAATGGAGCAAGCGCATCCATCCCGACGATGCACCTGGCGTGTTTGCGGGGTTGCAGCCCTATATGGAGGGCAAACCCGGCACCGCAGATGTTGAGTTTCGGATGTTGTGCAAGGACGGAACCTGGCGGTGGATGCAGGGCCGCGGCTTGGTGGTAAGCCGCGATACCGATGGCAAGCCGCTGCGTATGATTGGAACCAATGCCGACATCACCGAGCGCAAGCAGGCTAAGGATATGCTGACACAGAGCGAGGCCAGACACAGTTCCATGGTGGCCAATATTTCGGATGTCATTGGCATCATCGGTGTCGATGGCATCATGAAATACAAGAGCCCCAATATCCAGAAATGGTTCGGCTGGGAACCGCAAGATTTAATAGGCACGGACGGATGGTTGACAGTTCATCCAGATGATTTGGAACGAATCCAGCATGAGTTTCAAACCATCCTTGAACAGGACGGCGCATCCGCAGAGGTGGAATACCGATACAAGTGCAAGGATGGAAGCTATAAATACATAGCACTTACGGCCATAAATTTGATAAATGATCCGGCAATAGCTGGTGTGCTATTGAATTATTACGACGTTACCGACCGCAAGCAGGCGGGAGAGGCGCTGCGGGAATCCGAGCATAATTTTCGCGGTATGTTTGAAAATTCGGCTGACGGAATCCTGCTGGTCAGCTTGGATGGACATGTCCGCGATGCCAATCCTATGGCATGTAAAATGAATGGCTATACGCACCACGAATTCGTTGGAATGCATGGTAGCGAATTCGTGCATCCGGATCATGTCTGGCAATTTAGAGATTCAATTGCTGCAACGCAGGCCGGGGAAAGCTACAAGGCGGAATCAGTTAATTTGCGCAAGAACGGGACACCGCTCCCGATTGAAGTGCGCATAACGCCATTCACCCATCAGGGCGAACCGGTGTTGCTTTGCAACATCCACGACATCACTGAGCACAAGCTGGCTGCTGAAGCCCTGAAGAAGAGCGAGAAGGATTATCGAACCCTTATCAACAACCTCTCCTCTGGGGTGGTGGTTCACGGCGCTGATACCTCCATCCAATTGTCCAACTTGATGGCATCGTCCCTCCTAGGACTGACCGAAGATCAAATGCGTGGCAAGACCGCCATCGACCCGCGATGGTGCTTCCTCAATGAAAATAGATTGCCCCTTCCACTCGAACAATTTCCTGTCAACCGGGTTATCGGGGCAGGCGAGGGTTTCCATGGTCAGGTGCTTGGGGTATGTCGCCCGGACCGCGCTGAACCCACCTGGGTGTTATGCAGTGGCTACCCCGTGAAGGACGAAGTGGGAAACCTCCTCCAGGTGGTGATTACCTTCAATGACATCACGGCGCGTAAACAATTAGATGAGGAGAGGGCCAATCTCCAAGCCCAGCTTCAGCAGTCGCAGAAAATGGAAAGCCTCGGTACCCTGGCTGGCGGCGTGGCCCACGACATGAACAATGTGCTGGGGGCCATTCTTGGGTTGGCCTCGGCCCACATCGGCAGCCAGCCCCCCGGCAGCCCCCTCCACCAGGCCCTCGACACCATCTGCAAGGCAACCGAACGAGGCGGCAAGATGGTCAGGGGCCTGCTGAGCTTCGCCCGGCAAAGCCCGGCTGAGAACCTAGAACTCGATATGAATGCGATTCTCAGGGAGCAGGTCGGCCTTCTGGAGCGGACGACCCTGGCGAAGGTTCGTCTACAGATGGATCTGGAGCCGGATTTGCGGCCCATCCTTGGAGACACTGCTGCCCTGATTCACGCCTTCATGAACCTCTGCGTCAATGCCGTGGATGCCATGCCCGAGAACGAAACCCTCACCCTGCGCACCCGCAATGTCGACAATGACTGGATCGAGGTGGTAGTAGAAGACAACGGAATAGGAATGCCCAAGGAGGTGTTGGAGAAAGCGATGGACCCGTTCTTCACCACCAAGGAGACGGGCAAGGGCACCGGGTTGGGTTTATCCATGGTCTTCAGTACCGTGAAGGCTCATGGAGGGCAGATGGCGATTCAGAGCCACCCCGGCCAGGGCACCCTGGTAATGCTGCGCTTCCCCGCCTGCGAGAAGAAAACCCAAGTCGCCCCACTGGCGGTTACCGAGGCCACTCTGGTCCCCAAGGGAACCATGAAGGTGCTTTTGGTCGATGATGATGAACTAATCCAAATCTCCACTCAGATCCTCCTGGAAACCATTGGCCACACGGTGAACACAGCCCAGGACGGCGAGGAGGCTCTGGCCATGCTGGAAGCAGGGTTTGAGCCTGATCTTGTCATCCTGGACATGAACATGCCGGGGCTGGGTGGAATCGGAACGCTACCCCGTCTGCGGATGTTGCGCCCAGAGGTGCCTGTTCTGCTTGCCACGGGCCGAGTCGACCAGATAGCGCTGACCCTGGTCTCGGCTAATCCTGGCGTCAGCTTGCTGTCGAAACCCTTCGGGCTGAGGGAACTCCAGAAACACATAGAGAGCATTGGGCTGGGGTGAAGCGCGGTTCACGGGTGCTGTGAACCCAGGCAGTAGGGAGCGGGCACCCTTGCTGATGACATTGGACGTCTTGCCATCAGTTGAAGTTCCATGACTTCACGAATTCAGTGACGGTTGTGCCATAAAGGCCAAGTTGGGGGAGTCCCCAGCAGCCGGGCCGGTGCCCCTCGCCTGGGTCACGCCAGGCCAGAAGCGTGCCTGTCATGCCCCTGGCTGGGAGCGGCCCCGTGAGAGTTCCCGACCCACACAAGGGCTACTGACCGCATAGATTCGAGGTATCGCTACCGCGCCGCCATCGGACCCCTGGCCTTGCGGGGGGTCCGACGGCGACGACAGCAGGCAGAGGGAAACCCAAGGGAGGCTTCGCCTCCCCAAGCACTGCCCACTGCCGCCAAAGATCAAAAGAGGGGGAAATCCTCTGGCTCTGACAGCAGGGACCGGCTGCGCCGGAAGGGACAAGAGCAGCGCCCTCGTTGGGGCGCTCAGGAATTGGTTCCAGTCGTCTCCAGCAGACCCGCCCATTCCGATCAACTTCCAGGCAAATCCGTTTGCGGTTGTGCGGTTGTGCGGTTGTGTGGTTGCCCACGACTCATGCCTATCAGCAATCAACACGGCGGAGAGAAACAGCTAGACCTCCACTGTCTAATCTTCCGACCTAACCTGGTACCCCCCGATGCCCTTTGCTCCCTTGATCTTCGGCGTCTCCCGAAGGATCTCGCAGGCACGGTGCTCTGCACGGATGCGGATCTTGCCTGCCTTGAAAACGAGGCAGCCGAGGAAGCCCATATCCTCCCGCGAGGTTGGCACCTC
>CAIMQW010000200.1 GCA_903843705.1 uncultured Holophagaceae bacterium
GGGCCTTCGTGTGTTTGGGGGAAGGCTAGTCCTTCTCTTCCTCGGCCTTGAGCTTGGCTTCCTGCTCGTCGAGGTGCTTCATGAGGCGCTCGGCCAGGGGCTCGTCGTCCAGGGGCGTGAACATGTCGTCCTTGACCTCGAAGATCTCGAGGCTCAGGCCCTCTTCGGGATCAGCCGTGCCCTCTTCCTGGGCCTGCAGCTCGGCCAGGGGGGCGAGAATAGCGAAGTTGCGGCCTTCGAACTCGAGCTCCTCGAGGATGGCGAACTCTTCCTTTTCGCCGTTCTCGTCTTCGAGCTCCACCACTTCGATCTCGAAGGAATCATCGTGCTCGTGGTTGCAGTTTGGTCCGTGTTCGTGATCTTCGTGAGCCATGGGCTCCTCCTTGCGCAAGGGTCAAGAATACGGTCGAACGCCTGTCCGGCCAAGGGAATAAGCACCTTGCGATAGGTTAGGGGGTGCCCTACGGGAGCTTGGCTTCCCCGGGGCCGGTGACGATGGCGGTGACCGTGCGGCGGGCGCCTGGGGCTTCCAGTCGCACCCGCTCACCCAGGCCTGCCCGGCTGCGGGCGGTGGTGTCCACGGTGATGGTCAGGGCCTCGTGTGAGCTGGTCAGGCGGACCTTGTCGCCGGACTGCACCAGGGGCACGCCTTCCAGGTCCCCCCGCGTGAGGATCTTGCCCGAGACCACGGAGCGCATGAGGCGCTGGCCCGTGGGGATCTCGGTCAGGGCGCCTTCGGGGGGCACGCCCTCGAAGGGACTGGACTCCACTTGGTCGTCGGTGAGCTCGGTCTTGCGGCTGAGGTCGCTCTTGGCGCGCAACAGGGTGCCCACCCAGTGGCCTTCCAGGTCCACTCGGACCATGCCGACCCGCTCGCCATCCACCTTCAGGGTCACCACCACGAAGAAGCGGCCCAGGGGTTCGCGCTTGCTCAGGTGGGTGGGCTCGAAAGTGAGGGTGCCAGCCCGGACGGTGGGCACCCGGGGCACCTGGGCCACCTTGAACTTGTGCTCGCCGCCGAAGGCCTTGGCCTCGCGCTGGGCGAAGGCCAGGGCTGCATCCGCCAGTTTCTCGGCCGGCGAGGAGGAGGGCGCCTGGGCCACAAGGGCCGGCAGGGCCAGGAGCAGAAGGGCGGCGGTGCGCATGGTTGCGGGTCTCCGCCTAGCGCTTGAGGTTGTTCACGAGGCTCAGCATGTTGTCCACGGTCTGGATGGTCTTGGAGTTGGCCTCATAGGCCCGCTGGCCGATGATCATGTTCACCATCTCTTCGGCGACATCCACGTTGGAGACTTCCAGAGAGCCCTGGTTGATGGTGCCGAGGCCGTCGGCGCCGGGCACGCCGTCAATGGCGTCGCCGCTGGCAAGGGTGGGCTGCATGAGGTTGCGGCCCAGCTGGTTGAGGCCCGTGGGGTTGATGAAGTGCGACAGGGTGATCTGGCCCACCTGCTGGGGCTGGGTCTGGCCGGTCTGGGTCACGCTCACGGTGCCATCCGGCGCCACGGTGACGCTCAGGGCGTCCTGGGGGATGGTGATCTGGGGATCTAGGAGGTAGCCCGCCGAGTTCACCAGGGCGCCGTTCTGGTCCGTGGTGAAGCCGCCGTCCCGGGAGTAGGCCAGGGTGCCGTCCGGCATGGTGACCTTGAAGAAGCCGTCACCCTCGATGGCCATGTCGAAGCGGTTGCCCGTCTGCCTCAGGTTGCCCGTGCTGTACTGGCGCATGAGGCTCTGGAGCTTGGCGCCATGGCCCATCTGGATGCCCGAAGGGATCGACGTGCTGTTGCTGGAGCTGGTGCCCGCCAGGTTCACCGTCTGGTAGAGCAGATCCTGGAACTCGGCCCGGGCCTTCTTGTAGCCCGTGGTGTTCACGTTCGCCAAGTTATTGGAAATGGTGTCCATGTTGTACTGCTGGACATTCATGCCCGCCGCTGCCGACCACATCGCACGCATCATGGGAACCTCCCGGGTGAATCACTGAAACGGTAAAAAAGGGCAAGACGAATCACTACCTGCTGATGGCTACGTCATTGATGGACCTGGAGTCCAGGTCGTTCGAGAGGGTGGAGGCCACCTTCATGCTCAGCTCGAAGAGGCGGTTCAGCCGGATCATCTCCACCATGGTGGAGGCTGCGTCCACACCACTCTGCTCCAGGTGTCCCTGGGTGACGGTGCCCTTGACGGGTGCCTCGGTGGCCCCGGCGGGATCAAACCGCAGGGCGCCGGTGCGCTTCAGGCTGCCGGCCTTCTCAAAGGCCTTCAGATCAAGCTGGCCCAGCACCTGCTCCTTCTGAGAGACGGTGCCGTCGGCCGTGATGGACACGTTCCCGTTCTTGGGGTCGACGAGGATGGGCTGGCTGTTTTTGCCGAGTACTGGGTTGCCATCCATGGCCTGGAGCTGACCGTCCTTTCCCAGCTGGAGCCGCCCGTCCCGGGTGACCCGGATCCCGGCCGGGGTCTTGATGGTCAGGAAGGCGTTGCCTTCCATGGCCAGGTCCAGGGGCCGCCCGGTGGCGCGCAGGCTGCCCTGTTCGGTGACCACACCGGTCTCGGCAAACACCACGCCGTCATTGAGATGGCCACTAAGGGGCAGCCTTCGCCCGCTGCCCTCGGCCTTGTTGAACACGGCGAAGAAGGCTTGGTCGGGCTTGTAGCCCACGGTGGCCGCATTCGCCAGGTTGTTCGCTACCACGTCCAGCTGGAAGGACCGGGCCTTCAGGCTGCCAGCGGCGACATAATATCCAGGATCCATTGGGCACCTCTCGCCCAGCCAGCGGCGGGGACAGGGGGACTACCGCCAAAGGGATGCCAAAAAAATCGGCCTCCCGAAGGAGGCCGATTCAGATCGAGCGGTGGGGCTCAGATCTTCTGGACGTTGGTAGCCTGGGGGCCCTTCTGGCCCTGGCCGACCTGGAAGCTGACGCGCTGATTCTCGTCCAGGGTACGGA
>CAIMQW010000201.1 GCA_903843705.1 uncultured Holophagaceae bacterium
GAGGACGTGCGGGTGCCCGAGGCCAACCTGCTGGGCGAGGACGGCGTGGGCTTCAAGCAGGCCATGAAGACCCTGGACGGCGGCCGCATCAGCATCGCGGCCCTCGGGCTCGGCATGGCCCAGGGCGCCTTCGAGGAGGCCGTGCGCTACAGCAAGATCCGGCAGACCTTCGGCAAGCCTCTCTCAGGCCACCAGGGCATCCAGTTCAAGCTGGCGGACATGGGCACCGAGATCGAGGCCGCCCGCCTGCTCATCTATCGCGCGGCCGGCCTGAAGGACGCGGGCCTGCCCTACGCCAAGGCCGCCAGCATGGCCAAGCTCTTCAGCTCCGAGGTGGCCTGCCGCGTGGCAGACGAAGCCGTGCAGATCCTGGGTGGCTACGGCTACATCAAGGACTACCCTGTGGAGAAGTACTACCGGGACGTGAAGCTCTGCACCATCGGCGAAGGCACCAGCGAGATTCAGCGCACGGTCATCGCCCGCTACCTGCTCGCCGAATACTGACGTGGCTCGCATCCACTCTGAAAACAGACCCTAGAGGCCCGAGCATGCCCCTGATCCACAGCCACATCCGCACCTCTTCAGAGGAGTTCCGCGCCAACCGGGACCAGAACCTGGCCCTGTGCCAGGAGCTCGAAGCGCTCAAGGCCACCCTCCGGCAGGGCGGCGGCGAGAAGGCCCAGGCGCGCCACGCCAGCCAGGGCAAGGTCTTCGTGCGGGACCGCATCGCGGCCCTCTGCGATCCGGGCACGCCCTTCCTGGAGACCGGGATGCTGGCTGCCACGGGCGTCTACGGGGATGCGGTCCCCGCCGCGGGCGTGGTGACCGGCGTGGGCATGGTGCAGGGACGGGCGTGCATGATCGTCGCCAACGATGCCACGGTGAAGGGTGGCACCTACTACCCTCTGACCGTGAAGAAGCACTTGCGGGCCCAGGAGATCGCCCTGGAGAACGAGCTGCCCTGCCTCTACCTCGTGGACAGCGGCGGCGCCTTCCTGCCCCTGCAGGCGGAGGTCTTCCCAGACAAGGAGCACTTCGGGCGCATCTTCTTCAATCAGGCGCGCCTCTCGGCCGCAGGCATCCCCCAGCTCAGCGCCGTCATGGGCAGCTGCACCGCGGGCGGCGCCTACGTCCCCGCCATGAGCGACCAGGCCATCATCGTGAAGGGCACCGGCACCATCTTCCTGGGGGGCCCACCTCTGGTGAAGGCCGCCACCGGTGAGGAAGTCAGCGCCGAGGACCTGGGCGGCGCCCGCGTCCACACCGAGATCAGTGGCGTCGCCGACCACTTCGCCGAGGACGACGCCCACGCCATCCGCATCCTCCGGGAGATGGTGGGTCACCTGGGCCGCCACGAGACCGCCCGGGTGGACCTCCGCAGTCCCGAGGCGCCGGCCTACGACCCCGACGAGATCCTGGGCGTCTGGCCCCGGGAGATGCGTCGCCAGACCGATGTCCGCGAGACCATCGCCCGCATCGTGGACGGCAGCCGCCTCTTCGAGTTCAAGCCCCGCTACGGAACCACCCTGGTGACCGGCTTCGCCCACATCGAGGGCCTGCCCTGCGGCATCCTGGCCAACAACGGCGTGCTCTTCAGCGAGAGCGCGCTGAAGGCCGCGCACTTCATCGAGCTGTGCACCACCCAGAAGATCCCGCTGATCTTCCTGCAGAACGTCACCGGCTACATGGTTGGCTCCCAGTACGAGCGGGGCGGCATCGCCAAGGACGGCGCCAAGATGGTGCACGCCGTGGCCACCGCCCAGGTCCCCAAGCTGACCCTCATGATGGGCGGCAGCTTCGGCGCCGGGAACTACGGCATGTGCGGCCGGGCCTACGACCCGCGCTTCCTCTGGACCTGGCCCACCTCGCGCATCTCCGTCATGGGCGGCGAGCAGGCCGCCTCGGTGCTCGTCAC
>CAIMQW010000202.1 GCA_903843705.1 uncultured Holophagaceae bacterium
AGCCCCTACGAGATCGGCGGGCGCCGCATGGCGGGCCTGCTCCTGAAGCCCGAGATGATGAACTTCTTCGACGTGGTGCTGCAGCAGGAGCAGCTGGAGCTGGGCCTCGAGCGCATCACCATCGCGCCCGCCTCGCCCCTGGTCGGCCAGACCCTCCGGGAAGCGCGGCTCCGCCACGCCACGGGGGCGCTGCTGGTGGGCCTCGTCCACCCTGGGGCGGGGCTCCGCTTCAATCCTTCCGGGGATGAGCGCTTCCAGGCCGGGGACGAGATCCTGATCATGGGACCAGCCGATGCCCTGGAGACCCTGACGCGGCTGGCCGAGGGCAAGGTCTAGGCGGGAGCTCCGCTCAGGGCCTGGCGACCGCCGGCGTCGGCGGGGCCGGGGTCCGGGCCACGATGCCGTGGGGCAGGCGGCCCTCCATGTTCAGCAGCTCCCAGGCGGTGACGGCCATGGCTTGGGCCCCCTGGATCAGCTGGTCCGGGCGCAGGTGATCCGGGAAGTCCATCTGGCTGTGGTGGGTGCCCTCGAAGTAGTCCGCGGGCTCCTGGATGGCCGCGAAGGCGGGCACCCCGGCGCGGTCGTAGGAGGCATGGTCGGTGCCGTTCATGACCCGCAGGGGCAGCTCGCGCACACCCAGGTCGTTGAGGGGCGCGATGGCCTGGGCCATGAGTGCGCGGCAGTTCTCGCGGCCCTGGAGCTCGAAGCCCTTGACCATGCCCGTACCCATGTCGTGGACTAGGACCGCCTGGATGGCGTCCAGCTCGGCCTTGTGGGCCTCCACGTAGGCCCGGGAGCCCAGCAGGCCCTGCTCCTCGCCGCTCCACAGGATGACGCGGAGGGTGCGCCGGGGCTTGAGGCCCGTGGCCTGCAGGGCCCGCAGCACCTCCAGGGACACGGCGCTGCCGGTGGCGTTGTCCGTGGCACCGGTGCCCAGGTCCCAGCTGTCCAGGTGGCCGCCGACGATGACCACCTCGTCGGCCTTGTCGGTGCCCTTGATCTCGGCGACGACATTGTGGGCCTTCACCGGCTGGGCCGAGAAGGACCCGCCGAGCGAGAGTTCCAGCCGCACCGGCTCCTTCCGCGCCACCTGGCGCAGCAGCATGCGGTAGGGCTCCTGAGGCACGTAGGCGGCGGGCAGGGATGGCTTCTTGGGGTCACGGCCTGGGCCAGAGGTGGTGAAGCTCAGGCCGTTCTTCCGGCCAGACATGGAGAGGGTCGCCAGGGCGCCCTCGTCGAGGAGGAACTGGGTCATGGCGGTCTGTTCGGCCTGATAGGTCGCCATGTCGCCCCCGCCGCGGCGGCCCAGCGAGGGCCGCTTGTCATCGGGGTTGCTGCGCAGCAGGATCCGCCCCTTCAGGCGGCCCTTGAAGGCCTGCAGCTCCTCCAAGTTGCGGGCGTCCACCAGCAGCAGCTCACCTTGCACGGGACCCTTGGTGGCTGGCGACCAGGCCAGCTGATCCACGCGGAAGCGGAGACCGTTCTGGGTGAGCAGGCGGGCACTGTCCGTGCCGCGAGTCCAGGCCAGCCCAAAGTCGTAGGCCTCCTCGTGGACATTCACGGCGCCTAGCGCCTTCGCTTCGGCCATGGTCCAGGCCTGGGCGCGCCGCAGGGACTCCGACCCCGTGAGACGGGGGCCGATCATATCCGCCAGGTATTCCACCCGCGCCACCACGGCGGAGTGTTCCTTGATCTCCCGGAGCAGCTTCCCGGCCGGAGTATCCGGGTAGCTGGCCAGCACGGGCACCGGGGAGGGGGCCGGAGCGGTGGGCTGGAAGGGGGACTGGGCCTGCAGGGCAGCCGTCAGGGCAACGGTCAGGAGGACTGGATTGGGCCGCATAAGGAGGACTCCCGGGTGATCCTTTCAGCAAACCTCATGTTGTGAGGCATGACAAGAGCTTATGTCTCAGGGTAAACTTCCTTTTTCGCCAATCCGAGAAATGACGATGAACACGCTGCGGCCTCTGGTCGAACTCCTCAAAGCCCTGGCGCATCCCGTGCGCCTGCGCATCCTGGCCCTGCTGCGGGATGGGGAGCTCTGCGTCTGCCAAGTCGCGGAGATCCTGCGGATGGCCCCCTCCACCGTCTCAGAGCATCTGACGGACCTGCGCCGTGCGGGCCTGGTGCGGGAGCGCAAGGTGGGCCGCTGGGTGCACGTCGCCCTGACGGACGCCGCCGCCTCCCGCTCGGTGCTGGAGAGCCTCTGGCCCCTCATGGCCTCCGCTGCCGCGGAGCTGGAGCGGGACCAGACCCACGCCCGTGAGCTCCGTTGTGCCGAAAGTGCACCCATCCCCTGTGCCGACCCCGTGGCAGATCCTGTCTGAACCCCTTCCCAAACCCTTCCTAGGAGCCTCCATGACCACTCAGACCGCCCCCCAGACTGAAACCGGGCTCGCCGAGATCACCCTGAACTTCGTCGCTCTCGGCGCGGCGGTTGGCGCCAATGCCGAACGGGCCTTCCGGGCCCACACCTCCCGCCTGGAGGCCCTGGGCGTCTCCAAGGACGATATGATCCAGGCCGTGAACATGGCCCTGCGGGTCAAGGGCGACCCCCACCAGATGATGCTGGCCCTTGCGGAGACCACCCTCACCGAGGGCGGTGGCTGCTGCGGCGGCGGCGGTTGCTGCGAGACCGAGGGCAAAGAGAAGGGCGACTGCGGCGACGACTGTGCCTGCGAAGCCGAGGGCAAGGCAAAGGGCGACTGCGGCGACGACTGCGGCTGCTCGAAGTAGGCGTCCGAAGAGGCTCGGAAAAGCCTGGTGAGCATAAATTAGGGTCTTGATTTCATAATTCTAGAAACTTAGAATTAGACACCATGACCGCCACTGACCCTGTCCGCCCCCACATCACCCGGCAGCTGAAGGCCCTGGCCCATGGCGGCCGGCTGGCCATCGTCCGCGCGGTGGTGCAGGGCCCCGTGGAGGGCACCCCGGCGGGACAGATCCAGACCCGGGTGGGTCTGCCCGCCTCGACCCTCAGCCACCACCTGGCCGACCTCACCGAGGCAGGGCTGCTCAGGGCCAGCCGGCAGGGTACGACCATCCGCTATGCCGCCTGCTTTGATCAGCTCAGGGCCCTGACGGACTACCTCTGGCAGGACTGCTGCGGCGGTGGCTGTCGGGATCCCCACTGTCTTTGACTCAAGGAGCCTCCATGGAAGCGACCCCGCATCCCACTCACCTGAAGATCCAGGACGCCTACGGGAAGATCGCCAGCATCGGCGGCGGTTGCTGCGGTCCCCAGTCCAGCTGCTGCGGGGGTGGGCGGTCCGGGGAGGTTGCCCAGGGCGTCGGCTACTCTGCTGCGGAGCTAGCTTCGCTCCCCGAGGGGGCCAACCTCGGCCTGTCCTGTGGCAACCCCACGGCCTTGGCTGAGCTGAAGGCCGGGGAGGTCGTGCTGGACCTCGGCAGTGGGGCCGGCATGGACGCCTTCCTGGCGGCCCAGCGGGTCGGTCCGGAGGGCCATGTCCACGGGGTGGACATGACGCGGGAGATGCTGGCCAAGGCCCGCCACAATGCCGCGGAGTTCCGCCGCCGCACGGGCCTCGGCAACGTGACCTTCCACCAGGGCCAGATCGAGGCGATTCCCCTGCCGGACGCCTCGGTGGATGTGGTGCTCTCCAACTGCGTGCTGAACCTGAGCCCGGACCAGCCCAGGGTCTGGCGGGAGATCGCCCGCGTGCTGAAGCCCGGGGGACGAGTGTCCATCTCCGACATGGTGCTGCTGCGGCCCCTTCCGGAGGCAGTTCAGGAAAGTGTTGAGGCCCTGGTGGGCTGCATCGCGGGGGCCCCCCTTCTCACGGACCTGCAGGACATGACCGCCGCCGCGGGCCTCGTGGATCGGGCCTTCACTCCCAAGGGCGAGGCCATCGAGGCGATGCTGCCTGTGGACGATCCCCTGATCGACCACCTGCTGGCCCTGCTCCCGGCGGGCACGAAGCCGTCAGACTACATCACCAGCATGATCATCTCGGCCCGCAAGTCGGCCTAGCCGGAGAACTCCATGAGCGACTCAAAGCGGCTCTCCTTCCTGGACCGGTATCTCACTCTGTGGATCTTCCTGGCCATGGGCCTGGGGGTCCTGTTGGGCTATGCCGTGCCCGCCTTCAATCGGGCCATCAACGCCTGGAATGTCGGCACCACAAGCTTGCCCCTTGCCGTGGGTCTCATCGTGATGATGTATCCCCCCCTGGCCAAGGTGAAGTACGAGGAGCTGCACCTGGTCTTCCGCAACAAGAAGGTGCTGGGGCTGTCCCTGCTGCAGAACTGGGTCATCGGGCCGCTGCTCATGTTCGGCCTGGCGGTCCTGTTCCTGCGGGACAAGCCTGAATACATGCTGGGCCTCATCCTCATCGGCCTGGCCCGGTGCATCGCCATGGTCATCGTCTGGAATGACCTCGCCAAGGGCGACACGGAATACTGCGCGGGTCTGGTGGCCTTCAACTCCATCTTTCAGGTGCTCTTCTTCAGTGTTTACGCCTGGTTCTTCGCCACGGTGCTGCCGGCCAAGCTTGGCCTCCAGAGTGCGGTGGTGAACATCACCATCGGTCAGATCGCCCAGAGCGTATTCATCTACCTGGGGATTCCCTTCATCGCGGGATTCCTGACCCGCTTCAGCCTCGGCAAGATAAAGGGCTTGGACTGGTACCACCGGGTCTTCGTGCCGAGAATCAGCCCCCTCACCTTGATTGCGCTGCTCTTCACCATCGTGGTGATGTTCAGCCTCAAGGGCGACACCATCGTGAAGCTGCCCTTCGATGTCCTGCGCATCGCAGTGCCGCTGCTCATCTACTTCGTCGTGATGTTCCTGGTGAGCTTCTGGCTGTCGAAGAAGGCCGGGGCGGATTACCCGCAGAGCGCCACCCTGAGCTTCACCGCGGCCTCCAACAACTTTGAGCTGGCCATCGCCGTGGCTGTGGCGACCTTTGGTATCGCCCATGGCGCAGCCTTCGCCGCGGTCATCGGTCCCCTGGTCGAGGTGCCCGTGCTCATCAGCCTCGTCACCGTGGCCTTCTGGCTGAAGGCCAAGTGGTACCCGGGAAGCCCTGAGGAGGTCACGGAGGCGACCTGCTGCCCCACGGTCGAACCCGACAAGAGGTGAGCCATGGGAGCCTTCGACGGCAAGGGCATGGTCATCCAGGGGCTGCGGTTCCTCGGTCCGAAGGAAGCCCTCAGCGCGTTGCAGGACGGGGTGCTCCTGGTGGACCTTCGCACCGATGAGCTCGTCGAGACGAAGGCGTTCCGGGTGCCGGAGGCCATCCACCTCCCCCACCAGGAGCTGCCGGGGCTGCTCTCGGAGCTGCCTGCCCACCGTCCCCTGCTGCTGGCGGACACCTCTGGCGTGTTCACCAAGGACGCCGCCCACCTCCTCCTGGAGCACGGCTTCAGAGAAGTCGCCTGCCTGAATGGCGGCATGCTCGCCTGGGACCAGGAAGGCCTGCCCCTCGACACCGATCCCGAGGCCATCCTCCACGGCGAGTGCGCCTGTGTGATGACCTCCCGCAAGAAAAGGCGTCCCATGATTCGCTCCATCCTGTTCCTCTGCGTCGCCAACAGCGCCCGCTCCCAGATGGGCGAAGGCCTCGCCCGACAGCTCTTCCCAGAGCTTCGGATCCAGAGCGCCGGCAGCCGCCCCAGCCACGTGAACCCCTACGCCATCGAAGTCCTCGCGGAGCAGGGCATCGACGCCACGACGCACTCCTCCAAGAGCGTCCAGGACATCGATCCCGCCACGGTGGACCTGGTGATCACACTCTGTGCCGAGGAGGTCTGCCCCTTGTTCCTTGGCAAGGCGGAGCGCCTGCACTGGCCCATCCCCGACCCCGCCAGTGACGACCCGAGCCTGACCCCCGACGAGCTGAGGGCGCGCTTCCGCGCAGGGCGCGACGAGATCCGGCGGCGGCTGGAGCAGCTGAAGGCCGAGCGGTTCTGATCCACGCTCTGCCTCTGCACCGGGTCAGCGGGAAAGCTCGAGGACCTTATCGCCTCGCAGCAGGTCTGCCAGCCCCAGCAGCCCATCCTCCAGGTACTTCACATCGAAGCCCTGGGTCTTGAGATAGGCCATGGCCAGGGCCGAACGGTCCTTGTGCGGGCAGGCGGTCACCACGAGCTTCGTCCGGTCCAGTTCCTTGAGCCGCTTGGGCAACTCATTCAAGGGAATGTGCAGCCCGAAGCCCATGCGCCAGGCCGCGTATTCCTCCTGGAAGCGGATGTCGACCAGGACAGCCTTCTTCTCCTTCAGCAGCTTCACGAGCTCCTTGCTGCCAATCTTCATGTCGCGCCGTTCGGCGTAGTCGAAGTCGAGCAGGTACTGCTCGAGCGTGAACAGGGGGGCGCCCTGAGCCAGGAGGGGCAAAGCCGTTGAGAGCAGCATCAGCAAGGGGAGTGCGGTTCGCATGCAGGAGTTCCTCGGTGTCCGGTGGAAGGCTGTCCCTGGCGAAAGGGAGGGCGCGCGACCTTGTTCAGCTCTGAAACTTCGCCTTCCAGGCCAGGGTCAGCACCCAGAGGGCACAGCCGGTCAGGAGCAGGCCCATGGCTCGGGGAAGCCAGTGCCCCATCAACCTTGAGAAGTGGCTTTCGGCGTACCTGCTGGTCCAACCGGAGGAAGCCCCCGCCAGGAATAGCAACAGAACATGGCCGAGGGCATACGTGAACAGCAGCACACCGCCCCAGATAATCTTCTTCTGCAGGGCCACGATGGTCAGCACCGCCGCCAGGGCTGGCGTGGCGCACGGGGCCGAGAGGGTGCCCGTGAGGCCACCCAGCGCGAAAGCACCCCAAAGCCCAGCGCCATGAAACCGCGCGAGGTAGCTGTGGGATGGGGTCGGGAGTGAAAACAGTCCAAGCAGGTGCAACCCGATGGCCAGCAGGATGAGCCCTAACAGTGCTTTCCAGCCCCACCCAACATCGCCCATGAGGCTGCCGGTTACGGCTGCGATCAGCCCCAGGATGGTGAATGCCGCAGCCAGGCCCAGGACGAAGACCGCAGAGAGCAGCATGGGATGGTGCCGGCCTTCCCTGGTTCCGCCTGTGAATCCCACCACCAGGGGCGCCGCTACAAGGACACAGGGATTGGCCGAGGTGAGCAGGCCGCCCAGGAACACGAGCCCCAGCTGCTGGTAGGCCGGCGCCTGGGCCACCAGATCCGCCAGGCGACCGAGCCAGCCGTCCATTACTTCAGTCCTGCCTTGGCCAGGGCCGAGAGGAACTCGTCCTTGGGCCAGTAGCCGATGTGGCGGGCCACTTCCTTCCCCGTGGGATCGAACACCACCTGGGTGGGCATCACCATGATCTTGTGGGCCTGGGCTTCTCGGGGGTACTCGGTGTCGTAGAAATTCCGGATCTGAGCCCGGGTCCCGAAGGACTGCTGGAGCTCGGCCAGGACCGGCTGCATCTTCACGCAAGGCACGCAGGTGGGACCGCCGAACTCAATGACAGTCCACTTCTTCGAAGTCAGGATCTGGCTGAGGCCCGCGGGCTCCAGCGCCGGGACATGGCCCTGCGCGAAGAGGGAACCCGAGAGAGCGAACACGAAGGCGGTGAGGCGCGGAGCGGGCATGGGATCTCCTGATGGCTGGCAGAAAGAAGGTGGATCCGGGCGCGACCTCAGCCTTTGAGCAGGGCCAGGATCTCGTCGGCGCTGGCCACGCGGCCCTGGAATTTCAACTGACCGTCCAGGGCGAGCGCGGGCGTGCTGAGGACGCCCCGGGCAACCATGGCGGCGTAGTCCGAGATCTTCACCACCTGGTGCTCCCCGCCAGACTGCGCGACGGCTTCCTTGGCGTGCTTCTCCATGGTCTGGCACTTCATGCAACCGGGACCGAAGACTTCGATGAGCATGGGGGCTCCTAGAGGATGGCGTTGAAGAGGTAGCCCACCAGCAGGATGCCGAGGGCAACGACAGAGACGAAGGTCGCGATGAGCCGGGGGCGCATGACCTTGCTGAGGATGATGGTCTCGGGCAGGGACAGCCCGATGACGGCCATCATGAAGGCCAGCGTGGAACCCAGGGCGGCGCCCTTGCCGAGCAGGGCCTCCACGATGGGCATGACGCCTGCGGCGTTCGAATAGAGCGGTACACCGATGAGCACCGCCAGAGGCACGCTGTACCAGTGGTTCTTGCCAAGCAGGCCCGCCATGAAGCTCTCGGGCACATAGCCGTGGATGAAGGCGCCCACGGCGATGCCTGCCAGGATGTAGGGCCAGACCTTGCCCACGATCTCCTTCACGCCCTGGACGGACAGCTCGATACGGGCGGGAAGGGTGGGGGTTTCCTCCTCCAACTCACCGAGGGAGGGACCCTTCAAGGCGTCCTGCACCCAGCCCTCCAGGTGCCGCTCCATTTTGAGCTGCCCAAGAATGAGGCCCGAGGTGAAGGCGATGGCTAGGCCGGTTCCGGCGTAGAGGGCGGCGATCTTCCAGCCGAACATCGCGAAGAGCATCCCCAGGGCGACCTCGTTGATCATGGGTGCGGCGACCAGAAAGCTGAAGGTCACGCCGAGGGGCACGCCCGCCCGCAGGAAGCCTATGAACAGCGGCACGGCCGAGCAGGAACAGAAGGGTGTGACGATGCCGAAGAGGGAGGCCAGGGCGTTGCCGAGTCCCGGACGCCGCTTGGAGAGGGCATCCCGCACCCGGGTTGGATTTACGAAGGTCTGGATGAAGGTGACGATGAACACCACCAGCGTGAGGAGCAGCAGCACCTTCGGCGTGTCGTAGAAGAGGAAGGCAACGGCCTCGCCCAGGTGCGACTTCGGGGTGAGGCCCAGCAGGCGGAAGGCGATCCATTCCGATACGGCGTGATTGACGGCGTAGAGGAACACCCAGAGCGGAAGGGCGAGCAGGAGCCAGCCGCCCCGCCGGAAGGGGGAGGCCTGAACCGATCCGTCAGACATGGGTGGCCTCGCGCTCGGTCGGTGTATCCCGCTGCACCTTGGAACAGACCACGGGGATCGCCAGCGCTTTCACTGCCTTGGCCCGGGCACGGTCCTGCTGGAGTTCGGGGAGTGCGGCCGCCTCCTCGAGGAGGCCCTTGAGGAAGGGGGACGCGAGCTCCCGGGAGACCAGGGACATGAAGACCCAGCGGCCGTCCTTCCGCTCTGCAACAAAGCCCGCCCGCCGCAGCTCCCGCAGGGCCTCAGACACTGAGGACGCGGGCACCTGCAGGGTCTCGGCGATCTGGCAGTTGCACAGCTCGCCAAGTTCAAGGAGGGACAGCACCCGCAGGCGCAG
>CAIMQW010000203.1 GCA_903843705.1 uncultured Holophagaceae bacterium
ATCGCCGATGGGATGCCCGAAGCGGTCGTTCACGGCCTTGAAGTGGTCCAGGTCCATGACCATGATGGACAGCTCCTGGCCGAAGCGCCGGCACTGGTCCAGCTCGATGCCCAGCATGTCCAGGATGTGCTTCCGGTTGTGGAGGTTGGTCAGGGGATCCTGGATGGCCTGGTGGTACAGGCGCAGCCGACTGTCCTCGAGGCTCAGGAGCCTACCCAGCTCCTCGGCGGCGATCTCGAAGAGCCGCTCGAAGTCTTCGGCCGCCTGCCGCTCGGTCATGAAGGCCAGCGCCCCCACGGCGGGATAGCCCGGCGTGGTGGCGGTGAAGACCCGGAGGACGGGGTTGCGCAGGGTCCGGCGGCGCTCGTCGTCGTCGGCGGCGGGATGCCAGTGGCAGCTCGGGGGGATCGGGAAGGGGCCCTGCTCCGTGAGCGCCCGCTCCAGGGCCTCCCGATCCTCGGGGTTGGCCGAGGAGCCGTGCACGCCTTCGCACCAGACGCCGTCCTCGCCGAGGTAGGCGACCATGAGGGCGCCCGGCAGCACCAGCTCCTGCAGGATCTCGATGAAGCCCTGGATGAGCCGGGGCGTATCGTGGTCGGCGGTGTAGAGGCGGGCGATGGAGTCCCGCAGGGCGGTCTCCAGCAGCCGCTGCTCCAGGGCCTGGGCCAGTCGGCGCTGGATGGCCTCCACGCCGAAGTTCTCCTGGGCCAGCTTGGGCGTCGCGTGGTTGGCCCGGGACCGGGGGGACTGCTCGGCGAGGGAGGCTGCGGCCTCCACCACGTGGTCCAGGTCGCGGCCCTTCACCAGGAAGCGGTCCGCGCCGCAGGTCTTGGCCCAGAACCGGGCAAGCCCGGCCCCCTGGGCGGTCAGCAGCAGGACGGGCAGGTGGCGGGTGGCCTTGTCGTCCTTCACGAGGCGGCAGAACTGATAGCCGTCGAGCAGGGGCATGATGCAGTCGCTCACCACCACGTCGGGGGTCTCCGTGGCGAGCACGATGAGGGCCTCGGCCCCGTTGCGGGCCTCGATGGTGGCGTGCCCATGCCGCTGGAAGAGGTGGCGCAGCAGGCTCAGCTGGATGGGATTGTCATCCACCAGGAGCACCTGGAGCGCGTGAGTCTTCTTGGGCAGGGCGTTCGTCATAGATCTCTTGTATCGAACTTTTGAGCAGGGTGCTTGAATCCGTACCATGAAGAGAAGCGGCCCCCATGGGAAGCTGGACCCAGGAGAACGCCCCATGATGAACTCGGAACACGGAATATGACAAGTGCTATCCTCAATTTCATGGGGAACTTCTAAGCATGGATGCCCCTCTTTTCCTCGCACTCGCCCGGGCCTGGCTGCGGGACCGCAGCGAGCTGCCCCTGGAGGGGGCCTGGGCCTCGGGCCGGGCCCTGGGGCTGCGCTGGGCGGGCCGCAAGGTCGCGGAGGGCTGGCTGCTGGTGCTGCACCCCCGGCCGGAGCTCTGGCTGCTGGGGATGGAGCACCCGGCCTGGAAGCGACTGCAGGCCGAGGCCCCCAGGGACAGCGCAAAGCTGTGGGGCCCCTGGCTCCAGGGCGCCCGGCTCCGGGCTGTGGAAGGGGACCCGCGTGAGCGCTGGCTGGGACTGGTGTTCCAGCGGCGGGCCATCACCGGGCGTCTGGAGACCTTCCGCATCGCCTTCCAGGCCATTCCCGGCCGGGCCGGCATCCGCGTGGATGGCCTCGACACCCAGCTCCCGCGCCTGGGTCTGGGGAGCCCCTTCCCGGCAGCGCAGCCGGAGCCCGAGGGCGAGCCGCCGCCCTTCCTCCGCTGGCGCGAGCGCTGGGGGGACCGCCTGGAGCAGGCGCTGGCGGGGGCCGAGCCCGAGGTGCTGGAGGGCGAGGGGGACCTGCTGGCCCGGCACCGCGCCTGGTCGGAAGGTCGCGCCGAGGCGCTGATCCTCGGCCCTGCCCTGGCCGCCGCCGCGCGGAAGCAGCAGGGAGAGCTGGCGCGCATGGACCGGCTGGCTCAGGCCCTGGCCCGGGACCGCACCCGGCACCTGGAGGTGCTGCCCCTGAAGGACCAGGCCCGGCGGGTCTCTGCGGAGCTCTACCGGCTCAAGGGCGGCACCCGCGAGGTGGTGTTCCTGGACGGCACCCGCCTGACCCTGCCCGAGGGCGCCTCCGCCGAGGAGGCCGCCCAGGGCTGGTTCAAGGCCGCCAAGAAGGCCGAGCGCGGCCTGGCCAGAGTCGCCGAGCTGGAGGCGGAGCTGGTTCGCGAGCGCGCCGCCTGGCAGCGGCGCCAGGAAGCTGAGGCCGGGGGGCTTGCGCCAGTGGCCCCACCTGCGGCACAACCAAAGGGGAAGCGCGCGCCGCAGGCCAAGGGGACGAAACGGATGCAGGGGGCAGAGGGCAAGCGCAAGGACGGCAAGGGCATCGCCTTCCGGAGCGTCATGGTGGACGGCTTCGAGGTGCTCATTGGCAAGGGCGACGCCGAGAACGACCAGCTCACCTTCAAGGTGGCCGAGAACACTGACTACTGGCTGCACGTGGCCAGCGTGCCCGGCAGCCACGTGGTGATCCGCAATCCCGACAAGCTGAGCGAGCTGCCCCGGCACGTGCTTGAGCGCGCCGCGGAGCTGGCCGCCTTCCACAGCAAGGCCCGGGACGGCGGCAAGGTGGAGGTCCACCTGGCCCGCATCGCCGACATCAGCAAGCCCCGCGGCTTCGCCCCCGGCAAGGTGATCCTGAAAAAGTGGGTGGGCATCCGGGTCTACCCTAAGCCGTGATCTCCACGAGGCGCACGTCTCAACCCGACAGACCCCTGGCGGGTCGCTAGTATGGGCAAGGCGTCAGGTGACGAGGGTCGATCCCCCCTGGGGAACTCTGGGGCTGCTCACGGTCTTGTCGCTTCCTGGTGCCCATGTCCTCTCCCGATGCTCCCGAACCGCGGCCCGGCGACCTGCCCCGGCTGTCGGCCCAGGAGGAGGCCCTGCTGCGGGGTCCGCTGTCGGGTGCGCCCCACGACCCCGCGCTGACCCGGGACGAGACCCTGCCGGCGATCTTCGCGGCGACCGTGGCGCGCCATGCCCAGCGCCCGGCCCTCAGCGAGGATGGTCGCGTGCTGAGCTACGCGGCGCTCGACCGGCTCTCCGACCGCCTGGCCCAGGCCCTCTGGTCCCGGGGCCTCGGCAGCGGCGCCTTGGTGGGTCTCTGGCTGCCGCGGGGTGCCACCGCCTACGCGGCCCTGCTGGGCATCCTCAAGGCCGGTGCGGCCTACGTGCCCCTGGACCCGGAGCTGCCGCCGGCGCGGGTGCTGCAGGTGGCCCAGGAGTGCGGCATGGACCTGCTGCTGACCGCGGCGGACCTGCCGGGGCTCGGCTGCCCGGTGCTGGGTCCCTCGGCGCTGGGGGGTGATCAGGACTCGAGCACAGGCCACCTGCCCCTTTCGACCCCGGGCACCGGGGACCTGGCCTATGTCATCTTCACCTCGGGCTCCACGGGCACTCCCAAGGGTGTGCCCATCACCCACCGCTCTGCCTGCACCCTCGTGCGCGCCGAGGCGCAGCTCTTCGGCGTCGGTCCCGAGGATCGCGTCTTCCAGGGCTTCTCCCTGGCCTTTGACGCCTCCGTCGAGGAGCTCTGGCTGGCCTGGGCCAGCGGGGCCTGCCTGGTGGTGGGGACCCAATCTTTCATGCAGGCCGGCCCCGAGCTGGGCCGCCGCCTGGAGGCGGCGGGGGTCACGGTGTTCTCGACGGTGCCCACCCTGCTGGGCCTCGTGGAGGACGCGATCCCCTCCCTGCGCCTGCTCATCCTGGGGGGCGAGGCCTGCCCCGCGGACCTGGTGACGCGGTGGGCCCGGCCGGGACTCCGCCTGGTGAACACCTATGGTCCCACCGAGGCAACGGTGATCGCCACCTGGACCGACCTGCAGCCGGGCCGCCCCGTGACCATCGGCCGGGCGGTGCCCAATGCCCGCGTGTATGTCCTGGACGAGCAGGGGCGGCTCTGCCCCCGCGGCACCGCAGGCGAGCTCCACCTGTCCGGCGCGGGCCTCTCGGCGGGCTACCTGGGCCGGCCTGAGCTCACCGCCGAGCGCTTCCTCCCGAACCCCTATGCGGACGGTCCCTTCACCGAGCGGCTCTACCGCACCGGGGACCTCGTCCGCTTCAACAGCGAGGGGGACCTGGAGTTCCTTGGCCGCATCGATGCGCAGGTGAAGCTGCGGGGCTTCCGCATCGAGCTGGAGGAGATCGAGGCGGCCCTGCGCCAGGAGCCCTCGGTGCTGGCGGCGGCGGTGGTCCTCCTCAAGGACGGCGCCCTGGAGCGGCTGGTGGGCTACGTGGTCCCCCGGCCCGGCCAGGCCGTGGACGAGGCTGTGCTGCTCCGCGGACTGCGCGAGCGACTGCCCTCCTACATGGTGCCCGCCTGCCTCGAGGCCCTGGCCGCGCTGCCCACCCTGGCCAGTGGCAAGGTGGACCGCCGGGGTCTCCCGGCACCAGCCGTGCGGACCGCGTCGCCCGCGCCGGACGCGACCCGGTCCCCCCGGGAAGCTCGGCTCACGGACTGCTGGACCCACCTCTTCCATGGGCGCCAACCGGACCTGGACGAGGACTTCTTCCGGGACCTGGGCGGGCACTCGCTGGTGGCGGCGGCCATGGTCTCGGAGCTGCGCCGGGAGGCGGCTTTCACCGGGCTCGCCATGCCCGACGTCTACGCGTTCCCCACCCTCCGGGCCCTGGCGGCGGAGTTCGACACCCGGGCCGCGCGGGGCGTTCCCCCGCCCCCGGCGGCAGGACCGGCGCGACCCAAGGCCTCCTTGTGGGTGCACCGCCTCTGCACCGCGGCCCAGGTGCTTTCCCTCTACCCGCTCCTGGGGTTCTACGCGCTGCAGTGGATGAGCCCCTATCTGGTCTACAGCTGGTCCCAGGATCAGGATCTGCCGCGGTCCACGGGCATCGCGGCGGCCTTGCTGTCGCTGGGGCTGGTCTATCCGGCCATGTATCTGGTCTCCATCGCCGCGAAGTGGGTCCTCCTGGGGCGGATCCGCCCGGGCCGGCACCGGCTCTGGGGCTTCTACTACTGGCGCTGGTGGCTGGCCCAGCGAATCATTGCCGCCACCCCCCTCGACTACCTGGTCGAGTCGCCGCTGCTGGTCTGGTATTTCCGCCTGCTCGGGGCGCGCATCGGCAAGGACGTCCACCTGGGCACCACCTCCCTGGCGGCCTTCGACCTGATCCACATCGGCGACGGGGCCAGCATCGGCCAGGACGCCCGCCTCAGCGGCTACACCCTGGAGGCTGGTTTTCTAGAGATCGGCCCCATCGGCGTCGGCGCCCATGCCTACGTAGGCAACCGCTCCATCCTGGCCCTGGGCTCGGAGCTGGAAGCCGGGGCCATGCTCGACGACCTGAGCCTGCTACCGGCGGGTGGGCGGATTCCCGTGGGTCAGCGCTGGGTGGGCTCTCCCGCCCGGCCGCTCCCCCTCAGCGCCGCGGACTCGGACCGCGGAGAGCGGCTGCTGCCCCCCGTGTCGCGGAGCCGGCGCTTCCTTTCCACCTTGGCCAAGGCCGCAGGCGCCTTCCTGGTGCCCATCGCCTTCCTGGCCGCGATCTTCCCGGGCCTGATCCTCATCAACGAGTTCTACGCGAACTCCAACGGCTACTTCGCCTACCTGGTGGTGGCCCCCCTGGTGGCCCTCTCCTTCGTGGTGCTGCTGGCCCTGGAGATCGCCGCCGCGAAGTGGCTGCTGGTGGGCCGGGTGCAGCCCGGCACCTACGACCTGCACAGTGGCTTCATCCAGCGGAAGTGGTTCGTGGACCGGCTCATGGCCATGGGGCTCGACCTGCTGGCGCCGCTCTATGCCACGCTCTACCTGCCGCCCTGGTTCCGCCTCCTGGGGGCGCGGCTGGGGCCCTGGGCCGAGGTCTCCACGGCCGGGTCCGGCAACCCCGACCTGCTCGACATCGGCGAGGAGAGCTTCATCGCGGACTGTGTGTCCTTCGGTCCCGCCCGGGTGGACCTCGGGCAGGTGACCCTCGCCCGCACCACCGTGGGCCGCCGGGCCTTCGTGGGCAACAGCGCCCTGGTGCCTGCGGGCACCGTCCTGGGCGACAGCGTCCTGGTCGGAGTCCTCTCGGTGCCGCCCACGGCCCCCGAGGATGCCGCCCGGGTGGACAGCTCCTGGCTGGGCTCGCCGGCCATCTTCCTGCCCCGCCGCCAGGCCAGTGGTGACTTCGGGGAGGAGGCCACCTTCCGGCCCCGGAAGCGCATGATCGTCCTCCGGGCCTTCATCGAGCAGTTCCGGGTGCTGGCTCCCGCCACGGGCTTCGTGGTGCTGACCAGCCTGCTGCTCACCAGCCTCACGGAGATCGAGGAGGCCACGTCGCTCCTGGTCGCGGTGCTGGCCCTGCCGCTCCTCTACCTGGCCGCGGGGCTGGCCGCCTGCCTCTTCGTGGTGGTGGCCAAGTGGGTGGTCATGGGCCGCTACCAGCCCGGGGAGCAGCCCCTGTGGTGCAGCTTTGTGTGGCGCACGGAGCTCATCAGCAGCCTGCACGAGAACCTCGCCGACAGCTGGCTCCTGCAGCTGCTGCAGGGCACGGCCCTGATCCCGCTCTATTTCCGCTTGTTGGGCGCGCGGATCGGCCGGCGGGTCTGCATGGAGAGCACCTGGCTGACGGAATACGACCTGGTGTCCCTGGGCGATGAGGTCTGCCTGGGCGCCGACGCCACGGTGCAGACCCACCTGTTCGAGGACCGGGTGATGAAGATGGATCACATCGACCTCGGCGCCGGCTGCTCCGTGGGCACGGACTCGGTGGTGCTCTACGGGTCGCGGATGGAGCCGGAAGCGGTCCTCGGCGACCTGTCCCTGCTCATGAAGGGCGAGACCCTGCCCGCGGGCACCCGCTGGGAGGGCTCGCCCGCCCGGCCCGCCGGGGTTCCGCCGCCACCCTCCGCCGGCTCGAGGCCGCCTGAGGCCGCAGGGTCAGGCAAGGTTCGGGTTCTCCTTCAGGAAAACCCCCTGCCCGGGGCGCCCACTGGGAACGCTGACCTGATCCCGCTGGCCCCGGACACCCAGGGTCGGCCTCGCGTGCAGGATGGCCAGGGCCGGGTCCTCTCCCTGAGCCGGGCCCATGCGCCCGGAGCCACGGTCACGGCCCTTGCCGAAGCGGGCCGGGTGGGCGTGGACCTGGAGCTGCTGGCACCCTCCGAGCACCTGGACCGGGCCGCGGAGCTGTTCCTGCCGACCGAGCAGGCCTGGGTGACGAGCCAGCCGGAAGCCAGCCGCTGGCAGGCCCGCCTGCGGCTGTGGACCGCCAAGGAGGCGGTGCTCAAGGCCCTCGGCCAGGGTTTCGCCTTCGGCCTGGAGCAGATCGAGTTCGCGCCCCGGGAAGGCCTTGGGCTGCAGCTGGGCCGACTCTGCGGCAGTGAGCGCTTGGCCGAGGGCTGGCACCTCGAGTTCCACGAGCGCAGCCTGGGCGGCCGGACCTACCTCGTGGCCGTCGCCCAGCAGACCGGCGGCTGAAGCAGGGCTCTGCTCCGCGAGAGTTGTTTGCTTTTCCGCCCGGAAGCCCCATCTTTCCCCTCGGAGGTCCCGCCATGAACCACGACATGACCACCACGGCGTTCACGCTGGATGGCTACCGCATCGTGAAGACGAAGGGCGTCGTGCGCGGCGTCATCGTCCGCTCCCGCTCGGTGATCGGGACCCTCGGGGCCTCGCTGCAGACTCTGGTCGGCGGCAACATCTCGCTGTTCACAGAGCTCTGTGAGCGGACGCGGGAGGAGGCGTTCCAGCTCATGCTGGAGCACGCCCTGCAGCACGGGGCCAACGCGGTCATCGGCGTGCGCTACGACGCTACCGAGGTGATGGGCGGCGTGACCGAGGTCCTCTGCTACGGCACGGCCGTGGTCGTCGAACCGGCCTAATCGACCTTCACCGCGAAGGGCTTGAGGCCAGCCTTCTTGAGCTTGTCGGTGGCCTTGTCGATGGCGGCGCGGTCGCTGGCCTGGCTGAGGCGCACCTTCAGCTGCTTGCCGTCCTTGAGGGTGGTTGTGGCAAAGCCTGCGGCCTTGGCCTTGGCGGTGATGCGCTTGGCCTCGGCGGCGTCGCCGGTGGCCACCAGCTGCAGGGTCCAGGTCTCGGGGGCCGGGGCGGGCTCCGCCGGTTTGGCCTCGGCCTTGGGCTCTTCCTTCGGGGCCACGGCGTCCACCTTGGCGGCGGGCACCAGCTTGTCGGGACCGTCTCCCTCAAAGATCTTGAGCTGGTCCACCAGGGGCTCCGGCAGCTCCTTCATCTCCTCGTC
>CAIMQW010000204.1 GCA_903843705.1 uncultured Holophagaceae bacterium
CCAGCACGGTGATGGCCAGGGCGTTCAGCCAGTGGTAGAGGCGCACCGGCATTTCCCAGACATAGAGCCTGCGATAGGTCTGTGTTGAGGGCATGAGGGCCTCCGCTCAGTAGAACTGCACCTGGTTGACGTGCTTGCCGGAGGGATCGTAGAGGTGCACCGCGCAGGCGAGGCAGGGATCGAAGGAGTGGATGGTCCGGAGGATCTCCACGGGCTGATCGATGTTAGCCACGGGGGTGCCGATGAGGGCCTCCTCATAGGCCGAGCGCTGGCCCTTGGCGTCCCGGGGCGAGGCGTTCCAGGTACTCGGAACCACCAGCTGGTAGTTGTCGATGACTCGGTCCTTGATGCTGATCCAGTGGGCCAGGGCGCCGCGGGGCGCCTCGGTCATGCCCACGCCCTCGGCGGTGGCGGGCCAGGTGTCAGGCTCCCAGCGGTAGGGGTTGAAGGTCTTGCGTTCGCCGTTCTTGAGGTTGGTGATCAGGTCGTCGTAGAAGCCCTTCATCCAGTGGGCCACGATCTGGGTCTCCACACCGCGGGCTGCGGTGCGGCCCAGCGTCGAGAAGAGCGCGGTGATCGGCACGTTGAGCTGCTTCAGCACCCCGCCCACCAGCTCCTTCACGTCGGTGTTGCCCTTGGCGTAGGCCACCAGCATGCGGGAGAGAGGGCCCACTTCCATGGCGTGGTCCTTCCACCGTGGCGTCTTCAGCCAGGAGTATTTGCCGTCGGTGTTGAGGTGCTCGAAGGGCGGCTTGGGGCCGGTGTAGTTGAACTCGGTCTCGCCCTTGAAGGGGTGAAGGCCCACGCCGTCGCCGGCACCGTACTGGTACCAGGAGTGGCTGATGTATTCCTTGATCTCGTTGGCGTCCTTCCCGTTGACCTCGTGGATCTCGTTGAGGTTGCGGTTGAGGATGGCGCCCCGGGGCAGCAGGTAGGAGCTGGGGTCGTTGTAGCCCTTCGTGGGCAGGTCCCCGTAGGCCAGGTAGTTCGGCAGGCCGCCGCCGATGGCGCCCCAGTCCTTGTAGAAGCTGGCGATGGCCAGGAGGTCCGGGATGTAGACCTGCTCCACGAAGGCGATGGCGTCCTTGATGAGGCTGCCCACGTGGTTCAGCCGCTCGGTGTTGATGGCGTTCACTTCCTCGAGGTTGAAGGAGCAGGGCACGCCGCCCACCAGATAGTTCGGGTGGGGGTTCTTGCCGCCGAAGATGGCATGGATCTTCACCAGCTCCTTCTGCCACTCCAGGGCGTCTAGGTAGTGGGACACGGCCAAGAGGTTCACTTCCGGCGGCAGCTTGTAGGCCTTGTGGCCCCAGTAGCCGTTGGCGAAGATGCCCAGCTGCCCGCTCTCCACGAACTTCTTCATGCGGCTCTGCACCGCGGCGAAGTGGCCGGGATTGGACTTGGGCCAGGGGCTCAGGGACTGGGCCAGCTTGGAGGTGGCCACAGGGTCGGCCTTGAGCATGCTGACCACATCCACCCAGTCCAGGGCGTGCAGGTGGTAGAAGTGCACCACGTGGTCCTGGACGAACTGGGCGCAGAACATGAGGTTGCGCACCAGCTCCGCGTTCTTGGGGACCGTGATACCCAGGGCGTCCTCCACGGACCGCACGCTGGCCAGGGCGTGCACGGTGGTACACACGCCACAGACGCGCTCCGTGAAGGCCCAGGCGTCCCGGGGGTCGCGGCCCTTCAGGATCTTCTCGATGCCGCGGACCATGGTGCCGGCGCTGAAGGCGTCCTTCACGACTCCGTTCTCGACCACCGCCTCGATGCGGAGGTGGCCCTCGATGCGGGTGACGGGATCAATGACGATGCGGTTGCTCATCCGTTCACCTTCTCGTTGTCAGGCGTGTCTTTGATGGCTTCGGCCACCTGGTCATGGATCAGCTTCCGCTTGCGGATGTTCGTGGAGACAGCGTGGGCCGCCACTCCGACAGCGGCGGCGGCACCCAGGGTCAGTCCCACGGTGTCCGCCGTGGACTCTATGCCGAAACCCGGGAAGGAAGGTAGGTGCCGGTAGAAGGGTCCGTTGTCCCAGAAGCCGTTCTCGCTGCAGCCCAGGCAGCCGTGGCCGGACTGGATGGGATAGCTGGTGCCCCCGTTCCACTTGGTGACCGCGCAGGCGTTGTAGGTGACTGGCCCGCGGCAGCCCATCTTGTAGAGGCAGTAGCCCTTGCGCGCGTTGTCATCGTCGAAGGTTTCCACGAAGAGGCCCGCGTCATAGTAAGGACGGCGGTAGCAGGTGTCATGGACACGCCGGGAGTAGAACTCCTTGGGCCGACCCTGGGCATCGAGCTCCGGCATGCGGCCGAACATGAGGATGTGGGTGACGATGGCCACCATCACATCGGCGATGGGCGGACAGCCGGGCACGTTGATGACGGGCTTGTTCACCAGCTTCTGGATGCCGGTGGCTCCGGTGGGATTGGGCTTCGCGGCCTGCACACAGCCGTAGGAGGCGCAGTTGCCCCAGGCCACGATGGCGGCGGCGCCGGCGGCGGCCTCCTTCAGGATGTCCTCGGCGGTGCGGCCGCCGATCATGCAGAAGACACCGTTTTCCTTGGTGGGCACCGAGCCCTCGACCAGCAGGATGTACTTCCCGGCGTAGGCCTTCATCACATCGGCCTTGCACTTCTCGGCCTGGTGGCCCGCAGCGGCTTGGAGGGTTTCGGAGTAGTCCAGGGAGATGGCATCCAGCAGGACGTCCGCCACGATGGGGTGAGAGGCGCGGATGAAGGACTCGCTGCAGCAGGTGCACTCCTGGAAGTGGAGCCACAGCACCGGCGGCCGGTCCTTCTTCTCATAGGCCTTGGCCACGGCGGCTGAGGCCTGAGTCCCGAGGCCCGCGGCGGTGGCAGCGAAGGTGCAGAACTGCATGAAGTCCCGCCGACTGTAGCCCTTCTCCCGCATCACCTCCCACAGGGAGTTTCGTTCTCCTGGCATGCTGCCTCCTCGGCCATGGGCCCAAGAATTGAGACTGCGTCTAAAGATATTTAATTGGGGGAACTGTTAGGGTTAACCTAGGAGCGGGCCGAGGGCTGTCAAGCCACGCTCCGCAATTAACTTGGACAACCAGGCAAATAAGCCCGTGGTGCTTGGTGTGACTTTTGTCACAACATCGATTTCGTCGGCCGTACGGGTCGAGGTTTCAGTGCGCCGGGTCGAAGCGCCGGTAGCGGTAGTAGGCCGCGCAGGCCCCTTCCGAGGAAACCATGGTGGCCCCCAGTGGGTGGTCCGGCGTGCAGAGGGTGCCGAAGGCAGGGCACTGGGTGGGCTTCAGCAGCCCCTGGAGCACCAGACCGCTCTGGCAGTCCGGGGACTCGGCGCCGCCGACGTCCTCCACCCCGAAGCGCCGGGACGCGTCAAAGGCCGCGAACTCGGGCCGCAGCGCGAAGCCACTGGCCGGGATGGGGCCGATGCCGCGCCAGGTGCGGTCCACCACCTGGAAGACCCGCTGGATGAGCGCCTGGGCGGGCCGGTTGCCGCCGGCCTTCACCAGCCGCGAATACTGGTTCTCCACCTCGGCGCGGCCTTCTTCCAACTGGGTCACCGCCATGAGGATGCCCTGGAGCAGATCCAGGGGCTCGAAGGCCGTGACCACGATGGGTACCCGGAAGCGGGCCGCCAGGGGATGGTATTCCTCGGTGCCCATGACGCTGCAGACATGGCCTGCGGCCAGGAAGGCGTTCACCCGGCACTGGGGCGAGGCCATGAGGGCCTCGATGGCCGGCGGCACCCGCACGTGGCTCACCAGGATGGAGAAGTTCGTGAGGCCCTCGTCCGCGGCCTGGGCCACGGCCAGGGCGTTGCCGGGGGCGGTGGTCTCGAAGCCCACGGCGAAAAAGACCACCTGCCGCTCGGGCAGCTGCCGAGCCAGGGCCACGGCGTCCAGGGGCGAGTAGACCACCCGCACGTCCCCGCCGCGGCTCTTCACGGAGAACAGGTCCTCGGCGCTGCCCGGCACCCGCAGCATGTCGCCGAAGGAGCAGAAGGTCACGCTGGGACGAGCGGCGATGGCCAGGGCCTGGTCGATGATGGCCACGG
>CAIMQW010000205.1 GCA_903843705.1 uncultured Holophagaceae bacterium
GACACCAACACCGCCAGCCGCGAGAAGGCCGAGGCCATGGGCGTGGACTTCGACCGCATCTACTTCACGGACGACCTCTGCCCCGGCAAGCAAATCGTCTTCGCGGCCTGCGGCGTCACCCACGGCAACCTGCTGCAGGGCGTCCGCCACTTCGGTCACGGCGTCCGCACCTCCAGCCTGATCCTCACTTACGGCAGCCGCCAGGTGCGCTTCATCGACACCGTCCACATGAAGGAAGGCGAGACCGTCACCGTCCGCTTCTAGTCCGGATGCGACCTTCTGCACCGCCCCCCGGGGACCCCGTCACGGGACCCCCCACCGGAGGGGGGATCCTATGCTAGGATTCAACCCTCATCTTACGAGGTTATCCATGCCTTTCCCCCTCCGCGCCTCTCTGTGCCTCTGTCTCGGTGTTGCCTCCCTGGCCCTGGTGGCCAGCGAAAAGCCCGGTGTCGATCCCGTGAACATCGACGCCTCGGTGAAGCCCTGTGAGGACTTCTACGCCTACGCCAATGGCGGCTGGCTCAAGGGCCACACCCTGCCCGCGGACAAGGCGCGCTACGGGGCCTTCGAGGAAGTGAGCGAGCGCAACCGCGCCATCCTCAAGCAGATTCTCGAGGAGACCAGCGCGAAGACGACCTGGGCCAAGGGCAGCGTCCAGCAGAAAGTCGGGGACTTCTACGCCGCCGGCATGGACGAAGCCGCCATCGACAAGCGGGGCCTGGCTCCGCTGCAGCCCCTCTTCGCCGCCATCGACGGCCTGAATGACACCAAGCAGCTGCCGGCCCTGCTGGCGAGGCTCCACACCCAGGGCCTGCCGGGCGGCTTCGGCTTCTACGTGGGTCAGGACGCCAAAGAATCCACGCGCTACATGGGCAACCTCATGCAGGGCGGCACGGGCCTGCCCGACCGGGACTACTATCTCAAGGACGATGCCCGCAGCCGCGACATCCGGGCCAAGTATGAGAGCCACGTGGCCAGGATGCTCCAGCTGGCCGGCGACAGCCCGGCCCTGGCCGCCGTCCGCGCCAAGGTCATCCTGGAGCTCGAGACCCGCATGGCCGCGGCCCAGTGGACCCGCGTGGAGCTGCGGAACCCCATGAAGCGCTACAACAAGCGCACCCTCGACCAGGTCGCGGCCGAGGCGCCGGGGTTTGACTGGAAGGGTTACTTCCAGGCCCGGGGGGTGGAAGTCAAGGACCTGAACCTCAGCCAGCCCTCCTACTTCCAGGCCTTCGGCAAGCTTGCCACCGAGACTCCCGCCACCCAGTGGCGGACCTACCTGCGCTGGCACGCGCTCAACTCCTCCGCCAACCTGCTGCCCAAATCCTTCGGTGAAGAGTCCTTCGCCTTCCAGGGCAAGGTGCTGAATGGAACCCCGGAGCGCGAGCCCCGCGCCAAGCGCATCGAGGCCCTCACGGACGCCATCCTGGGCGAGGCCCTGGGTCAGCTCTACGTGAAGGCGGCCTTCCCTCCGGAGTCCAAGAAGCGGGTCCTCGACATGGTGGAGAACCTGAGGGTGGCTCTGCGGGAGCGCATCACCAACCTGGACTGGATGGGCGTTGCGACCAAGCAGCAGGCCATCACCAAGCTCAACGCCTTCGGCGTGAAGATCGGCTACCCCGACAAGTGGAAGACCTACGCCTTCGACGTCAAGCGCGACGATGCCTTTGGCAATGTCCGCCGAGCTTCGGCCTTCCGCGTCCAGGAGAACCTGGCCAAGCTGGGCAAGGCCATCGACCGCTCGGAGTGGGGCATGACCCCACCCACGGTGAACGCTTACTACAGCGCCTCCATGAATGAGATCGTGTTCCCCGCAGGCATCCTGCAGCCGCCTTTCTTCGATCCCAAGGCCGATGAGGCCGTGAACTACGGCTCCCTGGGCTTCGTGATCGGGCACGAGATGACCCACGGGTTCGATGACAGCGGCAGCCAGTTCGACGCCCAGGGCAACCTCAAGAACTGGTGGACCGAGGCAGACAAGCAGGCCTACGAGTCCCGCACGGACCTGGTGGTGAAGCAGTACGACGCCTACGAACCGATCAAGGGGGAGCACGTCAACGGCAGGCTCACCCTGGGCGAGAACATCGCCGACATCGGTGGCCTCAAGATCGCCTTCTCTGCCTACCGGAACAGCCTGAAGGGCAAGCCCGAGCCCGCTGCCATCGACGGCTTCACGGGGCCCCAGCGCTTCTTCCTGGGCGCTGCCACGGTGTGGCGCAACCACATCCGCGAGGCGGCCCTCTCCCTGCGCCTCAAGACCGATCCTCACAGCCCCGGCCGGGAGCGGGTGAATGGCCCTCTGTCCAACCTGCCGGAGTTCTACGAGGCCTTCGGCTGCGCCGACGGTCAGCCCATGAAGCGCGACGCGAAGGTGCGTCCGGCCATCTGGTAGTAGCAGCCCCCGATCCCACCGAGGTTCCCATGCGCATTCGCCCCATCGTCCTGCTCGCGAGCCTCCTCGCCGCGGGCGCCGCCCTCCAGGCCTGCACCAACCTGCTCATCACCAAGGGTGCGAGCAAGGACGGCTCGACCATGGTGACTTACTCCGCCGACAGCCACACGCTGTACGGGGAGCTCTACTTCAAGGCCGGAGGCCGCCACCTGCCCGGCGCCCGGCGCGAGATCCGGGAGTGGGACAGCGGCTTCACCTTTGATACGGGCAAGGTGCTGGGCAGCATCCCGGAGGCGCCCGTCACCTACACCCGCGTCGGCAATATGAACGAGCATCAGCTCGCCATCGCGGAGACGACCTTTGGCGGCCGCAAGGACCTGGCCGGCCCCAGCGGCATCCTCGACTACGGCAGCCTCATCTATATCGCCCTCGAGCGCGCCAAGACGGCCCGGGAGGCCATCGAGGTGATGACAAAACTGGTGGAGGAATACGGCTACGCCAGCAGCGGAGAGAGCTTCTCCCTCGCGGACCCCAACGAAGTCTGGATCCTCGAGATGATGGGCCGCGGCAAGGGTCAGACTGGCGCCCTCTGGGTGGCCTACCAGCTTCCGGACGGCACCATCAGCGCGCACGCCAACCAGGCCCGCATCCGGCGGTTCCCGCTGAACGATCCCTCAACGGCCATCTACAGCAAGGACCTCATCGCCTTCGCCCGCGCCAAGGGCTGGTTCAAGGGCGAAGACAAGTCGTTCAGCTTCGCCGACACCTACGCGCCCCTCTCCTTCGGCGCCCTGCGGGCCTGCGAGGCCCGGGTCTGGAGCATCTTCCGCCGCGCCGCGCCCAGCCTCAATCTCCCCATCGACTTCGTGAAGGCCGAGAAGGGCGCCAAGCCCATGCCCCTGTTCATCAAGCCCGACACCAAGCTCGCCGTGAGCGACGCCATGGCGCTGATGCGGGACCACTACGAGGGCACCGAGTTCGACATGACCCAGGATGTGGGCGCCGGGGCCTACAAGCTGCCCTACCGCTGGCGGCCCATGGGCTTCAAGATCGACGGCCAGGACTACATCCACGAGCGAGCCATCAGCACCCAGCAGACCGGCTTCTCCTTCGTGAGCCAGTCCCGTTCCTGGCTGCCCGGCCCCATCGGCGGGGTGCTCTGGTTCGGCGTGGATGACACCTTCACCACCGTCTACGTGCCCATCAGTTGCGCCATCACGACGCCGCCCAAGGCCTTCGCGATCGGGACCGGAAACTTCGACGAGTTCAGCTGGGACAGCGCCTTCTGGACCTTCAACTTCGTCTCCAACTACACCTATACACGCTGGAGCGACATGATCGTGGACGTGCAGAAAGTGCAGCGCGAATTCGAGGGCCGCTACCTCGCCGGTCAAGCTGAGGTGGACCGCACCGCCCTGGACCTCTACCGGAAGGACCCAGCGCTGGCGCAGGACTACCTCACCCGCTTCGCCTCCCAGGAAACGGGGGTGCTCCTGGCCCGCTGGAAGAAGCTGGGCGAGTTCCTCGTCTGGAAGTATCTCGACGGCAATGTGCGCGGCCCGAAGGGCGAGGTCACCCACCCCAAGGCGCCCGAGGAGTGGCTGCGCTGCATCGTCAAGGAGCACGGGGACGTCATCAAGGTTAAGAAGGTGGAGGGGCTGATTCCTGATGAGGATTAGCGCGGGCTGAAAACCTCCGGTTTCCAGACAGGAGGCCCCGCTTGCGGGGCCTCTTGATAGGTGGGAATGGGTATCATCTTGAGTCTTGTGAGGTCTTCATGCGCCACCCTGATCCGCACTCCTACTACGACGCTGCGCAGCCCAAGGCCCGGCGCATGCATCTGAAGCTGGGGGTGGACTTCACCACCCGGCGCCTAGACGGCGAAGTGGTGCTGGAGTTCGGCGCGAATGCCACCGGCACGCTGGACCTAGACACCAAGGGCCTGGAGATCCTGTCTGTGCAGGTGCCGGGGCACGGCCCCATTCCCTGGGAGCTGGGCGAGGCCGACGTCATCCTTGGTAGCCGCCTGCGCCTGGACCTGCCCGCCGACACGCAGGAAGTGGCCATCACCTACCGCACCTCGCCGGACGCCATGGCACTCCAGTGGCTGGAGCCCAGCCAGACCGAAGGCAAGGTGGCCCCCTACCTCTTCAGCCAGTGCCAGCAGATCCATGCCCGCACCATGGTGCCCTGCCAGGACACCCCCGTGGTGCGCGTGGCCTACAAGGCCGAAGTGACGGTGCCTGAGGGCCTCACGGCGGTCATGAGCGCTGGTCCCGCCGGGGACGAACCCACCGGCGACGGCCGCCACACCTTCCGCTTCACCATGCCCCAGCCCATTCCCTCCTACCTGCTGGCCTTGGCCGTGGGCCGCCTCGCCAGCCGCGATCTCAGCGCCCGGGCCCGGGTCTGGGCGGAGCCCGAGACCGTCGACGCCGCCGCCTGGGAGTTCGCCGAGGTGGAGGACATGATCATGAAGGCGGAGAGCCTCTTCGGGCCCTACCCCTGGGACCGATACGACATGCTCGTGCTGCCGCCAAGCTTCCCTTACGGGGGCATGGAGAACCCGCGCATGACCTTCCTCACGCCCACCCTGCTCGCGGGGGACCGCAGCCTGGTCGATGTGGTGGCCCACGAGCTGGCCCACAGCTGGACCGGCAACCTGGTCACCAACGCCAGCATGGAGCACTTCTGGCTCAACGAAGGCTTCACGGTCTGGGCCGAGCGCAAGATCCTGCGCACCCTGCACGGTGACGACGCCGCAGCCCTGGGCTGGGCCATGGGCCAGAAGGCCCTGGAGGACAGCCTGGTGCGCTTCGCCCACGAGCCGCACCTGACGGTGCTGCGCATGCACCTGACGGGCATCGATCCTGACGATGCCTTCTCCAGCATCCCCTACGAGAAGGGCGCCCGCCTGGTGGCAGCCCTGGAGCGCGAGGTGGGCGAGGAGCGCTTCCACCGCTTCCTCCGCGAGTACATGGACGCCCATCGATTCACCTCCATCACCACCGAGCAGTTCTGTTCCTTCGTGGACGCCAAGCTGCCCGGCGCCCTAGTGGCCGTGCACGCCCGGGCCTACTTGGACGAGCCTGGGCTACCCGCCACCGCCCCCCAGTTCCATAGCGCGCAGCTGAACACCCTCACGGCCTTGGCGGAAAGCTGGGGGGCTGGGGGACGGCCCACCGAAAGCCAGATCGCCGGCTGGAACACCAACGAGCTGCTGGTCTACCTCCAGAAGCTGCCCCGCCAGGTCACGGAGGCAGACTGCGTGTGGCTGGACCAGCACTTCCAGCTCATGGGCCGGGGCAACCACGAAATCCTGGTGGAGTGGCTCACCCTGGCCGCCGCTGCGGACTACGAGCCCGCCTTCCCGAAGCTCCGGGAGGTCCTCCTACGGGTGGGCCGCATGAAGTACCTCCGCCCCCTCTACGGTGCCCTGGCCGCCACCCCGCGCACCCGCGCCCTGGCCCGGGAGCTCTTCGCCGCCGCCAGCCCCGGCTACCACGGTCTCTCGCGCCGCGTAGTGCAGGGCATGCTCGAGAAGTACCTCGACTGATGGTCCAGCACCCGAGCCAGCCCGCCACCCCGCCCAAGGACCGCCATGAGCCCTGAGCCCGACCAGGACGGCCTTCGTCTGCCCGAGAACGCCTTCCGCGTCCTGAAGGAAGGCGAGACCTACCAGCCGGTCATCCCGGCCAGCGAGCACCCGCCCGAGGTCACCTTCCGGAGCGTGGTGTCGGGGTTCGTCTGGTCCGTGCTCTTCTCTGCTGCGGCCACCTACATCGCCCTGAAGCTGGGCCAGGGCATCGAGAGCGCCATCCCCATCTCCATCCTGGCCGTGGGCTTCTCGGTCTTCGCGGTGAAGGCCCTCAACCGCCGGTCCTCCACCCTGCTCGAGAACGTCAACATCCTCGCCATCGGCGCCACCAGCGGCATCATCGCCGGCGGCAGCGTCTTCGTCATGCCCGCCCTGCACATCCTGGAGCTGAAGACCGGCTTCTGGCAGATCTTCCTGGTGCCCCTGCTGGGCGGCATCCTGGGCGTCTTCTTCCTTGCTCCCTTCCGCCGCTACTTCGTGCGAGACCTCCACGGCCGCCTGCCCTTCCCCGAGGGCACCGCCACCACCGAGATCCTCATGGCCGGGAAGCGGGGCGGGCACAGCGCCATCGTGCTGACCTATTCCGCCCTCACCGCCGCCGCCTTCGACTTCGTGGGCCCCGCCATGCGCGGCTGGGCCGAAAACTTCAGCACCGCCTCCATTGGCGCGCTGGATGCGTTCACCGGCCGGTTCAAGGCCGTGTTCTCCATGAATACCGCTGCCGCAGTCCTGGGCCTGGGCTACATCATGGGCCTCCAGTACGCGGCCATCATCATGGCGGGCAGCCTGCTCAGCTTCCTGGTGCTGATACCCCTGTTCGCGCACCTGGGCCAGTTCATTCCCGTGGCCATCTCCGTCGGCGCCGTCCCCCTCCACACCATGGGCTACGAGGCCATCTTCGCCAACTACGTCCGACCCGTGGGAATCGGCGGCATCTTCGCCGCAGGCATCATCTCCATCCTGAAGATGTCCCCGGTGATCGCACAGGCCACGAAGCAGGCCTTCGGCGAGATCGTCCACCTCCTGAAGGGCGGCGCTCGCCAAATGGAGGACATCCGCACGGACCGCGCCATGCCCATGAGCGTGAACCTGCTGGGCATCGTGGGCGTGGCCCTGGCCATCCTCGCCTACTTCCGGTTCTCCGTGCTGGCGGGCGAGGCCCGCAGCCTGCACCTGGCCCTGGCCGCCACAGGCCTGACCTTGGTCATCACCTTCCTGTTCACCGCAGTGAGCGCCTGGGCCGTGGCCATGATCAGCACTACCCCCATCAGCGGCATGACCCTGACCACCCTCATCGTGACCGCTGCAGCCCTCTCCTCCCTGGGGCTCGCGGGCCGCAGCGGGATGCTCCAAGTGCTGCTGGTGGGTGGTGTGGTCTGCTCGGCCCTCTCCATGGCCGGGTCCCTGGTCACCCAGTACAAGGTCGGCTACTGGCTGGGCGCCACGCCCCGCACCATCGAGATCAGCAACATCGTCGGCAGCATCGCCGCCTCCCTAGCCACCACCGCCGTCATCCTGCTCATGGCCAAGGTCTACGGCTTTTCCCCCAGCGCCCTGCACCCCCATCCCCTGCCCGCGCCCCAGCCCAACGCCATGGCCGCGGTGCTGCGCGGCGTCTTCGGCGGCGCCGGCGCCCCCTGGTTCATGTACGTTATCGGCGCCGTCATCGCCGCCTCGGTAGAGATGTGTGGCGTGTCCGGCCTGGCCTTCGCCATGGGGATGTACCTGCCCATGGAGCTGAACTCCCCCCTGGTGCTGGGGGCCGCCGTGGCCTGGTTCGTGGAGCGCTCCAGCAAGGATGCAACCCTCGCCAAGGCGCGCCACGAGAAGGGCACCCTGATTGCCTCGGGATTCATCGCCGGGGGAGCCCTGGTGGGCGTGTTCGCCGCCTTCCTGAAGTTCCTCGAAGACTCCGCCCACGTGCACCTCATCCCTGACATGACCACCTGGGGCGGCTTCGGGGTGTTCGTCGGCGCCTGGGGCAACTGGATCGGCCTGACTGTGTTCCTGCTCCTGGCCGGGGGCCTCTACCTGGATGCCTGCCGCGAAAAAGTGGGATCCTGACCCCGCACCTTTGAAGCCTGACCTGCCTTCCGCCCACGAGGAGTACCCCATGTCCCACGGATCCGAACCCCAGGAGATCAAGGGCCTGCCACTTAATGCGCGGCGGCCGCTGGAGCCTGGGGAAGCCTATATACCCCTTGTGCCCCAGGACGGCGTGCCTGAGGCCACGCCCCGGGCCATCACCATGGGCCTCATCTTCTGCGCGATCTTCAGCATGGCTGCGGCCTACCTGGCCCTGAAGCTGGGCCAGGGCATCGAAGCCGCCATCCCCATCGCCATCCTGGCCGTGGGCCTGTCCCGCTTCTTCCCCCGCAAGAACACCATCCTCGAGAACGTCATCGTCCAGAGCATCGGCGCCAACAGCAGCCACGTTGTCAGCGGTGCGGCCTTCACCATTCCCGCCCTCTATATCCTGGCCAATACACCAGGCAGCGGCGTCCCCGTACCCACCCTGTGGCAAGTCGTGATCGTGAGCTTCCTGGGCGGCTGCATCGGCATCCTGTTCCTGGTGCCCCTGCGCCACCACTTCATGGTCGAGAACCACGGCATCTTCCCCTGGCCCGAGGCCACCGCCACCGCCGAGATCCTGGTGACGGGCGAGAAGGCCGGCAACCAGGCCAAGGAACTGGCCGTGGCCGCTTGCATCGGCGCGGCCTACGACGGCATCGTGTCCATCTTCCGGGGCATGGGCGAGTACCTGCGCCTAGAGCATGTCTGGGTGGGCCACGCCCTGCGCGAGAAGTTCATGTCCTTCAACTTCCTGAACAGCGCCGCCACGCTGGGCATCGGCTACATCATCGGCCTCAAGTACTCTGCCGTGATCGCCGCCGGGTCCTTCTTCAGCATGTTTGTGCTGGTGCCCCTCTTCCACGCCATCGGCCAGTACGTGCCCATCATCGTGGCGCCCGGCACAAAGCTCATCGCCAGCATGACTCCGGAGCAGGTGTTCTTCTCATACATCCGCATCGTCGGCGTGGGTGCCATCGCCGGCGCCGGCATCATGGGCGTCGCCGCATCCATGCCCAACATGATCCGCAGCATCATCAGCAACCTGAAGGCACTGGCCAACCGCGACGCCGCCGCCGAGGCGGCCGTCACCGTCCGCACGGACCGCACCCTGGCGGGCTCCATGATCGCCGTGGGCCTGGTCACCTGCGTGGTGGGCACACTGGCCTTCCTGAGCTTCGGCCTGGGCATCCGCAATGCCCTGGCGCCGGCCCTGGTGGCCACCACCGTAATCATGGTCATCTCGTTCTTCTTCGCCCCCGTGGCGGCCCGCGCCATCGCCACCATCGGCACCAACCCCATCAGCGGCATGACCATGCTCACCCTAGTCATCACCGGCGTGCTCATGCTCAAGCTGAACTTCACCGGCGGCTATGGGATGTTCCTCACCATGATGGTGGGCGGCATCGTCTGCACAGCATTGGCTGCGTCCGGCGCCTTCAGCACGGACCTCAAGATCGGTCACTGGATCGGCTCCACGCCGGCGCGCCAGATCGCCTGGAAGTTCGTGGGCACCTTGGTGGCGGCGCTCTTCACGGGCATCGCCATGTGGCTTATGGCCAAGCAGGTGAACCTGGACGGCACCATGGCCCTAGGCAGTTCCATCCCCGCCCCCCAGGCCAGCGCCATGAAGGCCATCCTGGAAGGCATCTTTGGCACCGTGTCCATGCCCCTGCGCTGGTACGCCTTCGGCCTCGGCGTCATGCTCTCCATCGTGTTGCGCATGGTGGAGCTGCCCGCCCTGGGCTTTGCCCTGGGCATGTACCTGCCCATCGAGCTAAACACGCCCCTGTTCCTGGGCGGCCTCCTGGCCCACTGGGTCAACCGGCCCAAGAAGGGCACCAGTGAAGAAGACGCCAAGGCACGGGAGAACCGCGGCGTGCTGATCGCCAGCGGCCTTATGGCCGGCGGGGCCATCATGGGCGTCGTGGCCAGCTTCGTGAAGCTGAAGTGGACCGAAGGCTTCCCCATCCTCAGCGCCCACGCCGCCGAAGGCGCCCTTGGCGAGTGGCTCGGCCTCCTGGCCCTCATCGCCCTCTGCCTCTACGTCGTCGTCTACAGCCGGCAGGCCAAAGCTGAGGCGTAGTCGCCGTAAGTCTCACCCTGAAGGCGGAAGGGCCAAGGCGAGAGACCATGCAACTCGAAAAACCCAGGTCGTCCCTGATTGCGCCCGGCCGGGTTGTCTCCGATTTCGGAGGCGATTACGCCATCAGCGCCCTTGTCGCGTTCATCTTCGCGGCCTCGGGCCCGGTGGCCATCATTCTCGCCGTCGGCACGCGCGGCGGCCTGAGCGAATCGGCTCTCTCGTCGTGGATTTTCGGTTCCTTCTTCATCAACGGGCTCATCAGCATTGTCTTTTGCTGGCTTTACCGCCAGCCCCTTGTGTTCCTATGGACCATACCGGGCACGGTATTGGTCGGGCCGGCGCTCGGACATTTGAGTTTTCCTGAGGTCATAGGGGCCTTTCTGGCCACGGGTCTGCTGGTGCTGGTGCTCGGCCTGAGCGGGTGGGTGCGCCGCTGCATGGAGGCCGTGCCGATGCCGATCGTGATGGGCATGGTCGCTGGAGTCTTCCTGCGCTTCGGCCTGGACCTAGTGTTCGCGCTGCGCGACGATTTCTGGATTGCGGCCCCGATGACCGCGACGTTTCTTGCGCTCAGCGCGCTGCCGAGGCTCTCGCGCCTGGTGCCGCCGCTCATCGGCGCGCTGGTCGTCGGCGCAATCGCGGTCGCCTTGCTCGGGACCTTCAATCCTGCCGGCGCCGACCTTCCCGTACTGGCGCGGCCACACATTTACCTGCCGGCATTCTCCTGGAAGGCGATGGTAGAGCTGGTGGTGCCGCTTGCCATCACGGTGCTGGTGGTCCAGAACGGGCAGGGTATTGCCGTGCTCAAGGCGACCGGCCATGAACCGCCGATCAATGCGATCGCGGTGGCCTGCGGGGTGGGCTCCATGGCGGCCGCTTTTGTCGGTACGGTTTCGACCTGCCTGACCGGGCCGGTCAACGCCATCATCTCTGGATCCGGCACGAAGGAGCGGCACTATACAGCCGGCCTCCTGGTCGGCGTCCTGGCACTGGTGTTCGGCTTGCTGTCGCCCGTGTTTACGCATCTAATGCTGGCGACGCCTCCAGCCTTCATCGCGACGCTCGCGGGGTTGGCAATGCTGCGCGTGCTGCAGACGGCCTTCTCGATTGCGTTCAAGAACCAATTCGCCTTTGGTGCCTTGCTGACCTTCATCATCACGGTGGCAAACGTCGCGATCTTCAGGGTCGGCGCGCCGTTTTGGGGACTGGTGTTCGGATTCGCCTTTTCCTGGCTGCTTGAGCGCAAGGATTTCCGCAGCCAGACGGCCGACCGCACCGGGCCATGAGGCAGGCAATCAGGAGCACATGCTGCGACAGACCTTCCGGTTTGGCAGACTCCCCTTCTTCTTTTCTTGGCGTCTTGGCGTTTTTGCGTTGGATCCTTTTCCCTAGCCCCTAAGCTCATCCAACAGCTCAGGCGCGACGCCGGGGGTGCCACTGATGAGGTTGCCGCTCTGGAACCAGCCCTGGTGGCCTTCCCAGTCGGTGAGGACGCCGCCGGCTTCGGTGACGAGCAGGGCTCCGGCGGCGATGTCCCAGGGCTTGAGGCCCAGCTCGAAGAAGCCGTCGTAGATGCCGCAGGCCACGTGGGCCAGGTCCAGGGCGGCGCTGCCGGCGCGGCGGAGGCCCTTGGCGCGGGGGAAGACACGGCCCAGGGCGGCGTTGAAGAGGGGCCAGCGGTCTCCCAGTTGGTAGGCGAAGCCCGTGGCCAGGAAGGCACCGTCCAGGCCCGCCTGCTGCGAGACGTGCATGGGCTTGCCGTTCCAGGTGGCACCCTGGCCCCGGGCAGCCAGGAAGCAGTCCCCGCGCAGGGGATCCAGCACACAGCCCACCAGGGGGCCCGCCGCGTCCCACAGGGCCACGGAGACGCACCAGTGGGGGAAGCCTTGGACGAAGTTCAGGGTGCCGTCGAGGGGGTCCACAATCCAGAGGACGTCCGTGCTCCCGGAGCCGCCGGACTCCTCACCCAGAAAGCCGTAGGCCGGGAAGCGGCTGGCCAGCTCGGCGCGGATGGCGGCTTCGGCTTCGCGGTCGGCGTTGCTTACGTAGTCGTTCTTGGTCTTCTCGGTGATGGCGGTGGGGTCCAGCTTCCGGAAATACCCCACCAGGACATCGGCCCCGGCCTTGGCTGCGCTCAGGCAGGCTTCCCGTTGGGCATCGAGCATGGTCACTTTCCTGTTCCGGCCGCGGCCGCTTCGGCGCGGCGCCTCAAGGTCCGAATCATCCCAGGGAAGACGAAGAGGTGGAACGGCAGCACCGAGTACCAATAGATCAGCCCCATCAGCCCGTGGGGCTCGAAGAAGGCAATCTGCTCCAGCCGGGAGCCCTCGCCCTCGGGGCGCACCGTGAACTGCAGCCAGGCATCGCCGTTCACTTTCATCTCGGCCCGCAGGCGCAGCAGGCAGTCTTCTTCCAGGGCCTCCACCCGCCAGAAGTCCACGGGATCGCCCACGCGCAGCTCCCGCGGGTGGCGCCGGCCCCGGCGCATGCCAACGCTGCCAAAGGCGCGGTCCAGCATGCCCCGGATCTGCCATAACCAGTTGCCTGCGGGCCAGCCGTTCTCGCCGCCCAGGGCGCAGAACACGCGGAAGACCTCCTGGGGTGGTGCCTTCACGTGGCACTGGTGGCGCTCCAGCAGCATGCCTTCGTGCGACCCCAGAGAGATCCCTTCGGGCTCACCGGCCAGGCTGGAGGCCCAGGTGGTCTCCACGCCGTCCTCGTCCAGGCGCTGCAGGGCCAGCACCACGGCATCCCGGTAGCTCATGGGCCGCACCGCGAACACCTCCAGGGCGCGGGGATCGCGGACCACCACCTCGGTGCTCATCCCTTCCACCAGGGGGCCCGCCAGGACCAGCGGAATGGGGGTCATCAGGTCCACCCACAGCACCGAGAGAATGGGGAGGGGCACGTTCATGGGAATGATGATCCGGCGCAGCCCGCGGACCTCGGCGTAGGTCAGCATCATGCTGCGGTAGTCGAGCACATCCTGGCCGCCGACTTCGTAGATGCCGGCGACGTCCGGGTGCGTCAGGGCCTCCACAAGGTAGGCCAGGATGTCGCGCACCCCGATTGGCTGGCAGCGGGTGTTCACCCACCGCGGCGTGATCATGACAGGGAGGCGCTCCGTGAGGTGGCGGAGCATCTCAAAGCTGGCGCTGCCGCTGCCGACGATCACGGCTGCCCGGAACTCCAACACCGGCACCCCCGCGGAGCCCAGGGCCGCACCCACCTCCTGCCGGCTGGCCAGGTGGTCACTGCGGTGGCTGGTGGGGTCGCCCAAGCCGCCCAGGTAGAGGATCCTGCGCACCCCGGCCTTGGCGCAGGCGTCGGCGAAGGTCAGTGCCTGGCGCAGGTCCCGACCCCGGAAGTCCGGGCTGTCCTCACCCATGGCGTGCACCAGGTAGTAGGCCTGGGTGACACCCTCCAGCGCGGCCGCCAGGGAGGCCTCGTTGGAGACATCGCCCTTGACCAGCTCGACTCCGGGCCAGCGCCGGCCCGAAAGCCGATCTGGATTCCGCACCAGGCAGCGCACCCGGTACCCTTCCACAAGCAGGCGCGGCACGAGCCGCCCGCCGATATAGCCCGTGGCCCCCGTCACCAGGATGACGGGCTTGCCGGGATCCATGAACACCGCACCGATGGGTTGGGCCATCTGACGATTATGTACCGCCAATTACCTGACGAATTTGGTAAACTTTATTGGGAGCCTGCCATGCCCAAGGTCATCAACATCGAGCCCACCCCCAACCCGGACGCCCTCAAGTTCCTGGTGAACCCGGCCCTGCTCAAGGGGGGATCCCGCTCCTTCAAGGATTTTGGCGCCGCCGTGGGCGATCCCCTGGGTTCCTGCCTCTTCGGTCTGGGGAAGATCACCTCCGTGTTCTACATGGACCGCTTCGTCACCGTGAACAAGGAGCCGTCCGCAGAGTGGAGCGACCTCATCGACCCCATCTGCGACGCCATCGAGGACTTGAAGCTGCCGGAGGATGCCACTGGGGATACGGCCCCCCTCACCCCGGGCGGCGACGCCGACGCGACCCTGGCCCGCATCAACGAGCTGCTCGACAGCCGGGTCCGGCCCGGCCTGGCCGGCGACGGCGGCGGACTCGAGGTCATCTCCTTCGATGGCCAGACCCTGCAGATCAGCTACCACGGCGCCTGTGGCTCCTGCCCCTCCTCCACCAGCGGCACGCTGTATTACATTGAGGGGTTGCTCCAGTCCGAGATCAATCCTTCCCTCCGCGTGGTCAGCTGGTAGACCTTGCGCCCCGAGAAAACCCCGGCACCCTAGAGGCACCTATTGGAGATCCCTGCAGTGGTGGCCACTCCCGTCAAGCGTCGCAGGGGCACTCCTGACCCTCTCGCTGCGTTGTCTGACCTGCTCAAGAAGAGCCGGACGGAACCCGCCAAGCTCTTCGAGCGGGGCCTGGCCCTCCTGGTGCAGGCCCTGGGCGTTGACCGCGCCATGCTGACCCGAGTCACCGCCCTGGGCTACGAGGTGTTCTGGTGGGCCGTGAGTCCGAAGGGCAACATGACCGGAATCTTCGAGGCCCCCGAGAAGGGCTTCTGCCCCTTCGTGCTCGCACATCCCGACCGGCCGTTGGTCATCCGCGACGCCGCAGTGGAGCCCCGTTGGCGCAAGAGCTCCGGCCACCTGGAACTCGGGATCCGGAGCTATGCCGGCGTGGCGCTCCAGCTTGAGGACCGCTCCTACGGCACCCTCTGCGTCCAGCACCACGGGCCCCGGCCCTTCACCCGGGGCCAGATCTCCCTGCTGATGGTCCTGGGCCAGCTCATGGGCCGGACCATGGAGTCCGAGAACCTCAAGCAGGAGCTGCACTCCGCCATGGAGGCGCTGGAGCTGAGCAGCGCCATCGTGGAGGACAGCACGCTGCAAAGCTCCCGCTCGGGCCTCCCGAACCGCCGCTTCCTGGAGATCTGGCTCCAGTCCACCCTATTCATGTCCCGTCGGCGCCGGGAGCCCATGGCCCTCGCCCTCTGGTCCCAGCCGCTGAAGGCAGGAACCAAGGGCCGCCTGACCTCAGCCTCAGGCTACCTCCGGGGTGAGGACCTGCTGGTGGAGCTGTCGGCGGATCAGTATCTGCTCCTCATGCCACACACCTCCGAATCCGGCGCCGAAGTGCTGGTGGAGCGCCTCCGCAAGCACCTCGGCGACCACCCGACCGGCATCACGCTGTGGTTTCCGGACGGCAAGGACATGACCATGAATGGGGCGCTGAGGCGCGTCGCGAGTGCCTTCACCGAAGCCAATCGCGAGGCCAAGCTCCTGGTGTGGAACCATGGCTGAGACCGAAGGCCGAGGTTCATTCCTAGGCTTCACGGACCCTCCGTGGAATGATGATAGCTGTTGGAACATCGTATTTGAGAAGTGGTCTACGGGAGGTGAAGGTTGGATACTCCGACCCTGGTGAAGGCGGCCCTGAGCGCCCTGAACGGCCAGGAAGGTCCCAGCCGAGAGGACCTCTGCCACTGGTACGAGCTCATGCACCTGGGGCGGATCCTGGACAGCAAGGCGCCGAACTACCTGAAGCAGGCCATCGGCTGGTCCTATCACGCCCCCTGCGCCGGCCATGAGGGCATCCAGCTTGCCCTGGGCCTGGGCTTCCGGGCGGGCCAGGACTTCCTGTTTCCTTACTACCGTGACCTCCTGACCTGCCTGGCGGCGGGCGTCACCGCTGAGGAATTGCTCCTCAACGGCATCTCCAAGGCCTCGGATGTGGCCGGTGGCGGCCGCCACATGAGCAACCACTTCGCCAAGCCCTCCATCGGCATCCAGAACGTCTCCAGCCTCACAGGCAACCACACCCAGCACGCCGTGGGCCTGGGCCGCGCAGTGAAATACTACGAGCGGGACAGCCTCGTCTACTGCAGCCAGGGGGAGTCCTCCCTGTCCGAGGGCTACTGCTTCGAGAGCATCAACGGCGCTGACCGCGAGAAGCTGCCCGTCATCTTCGTCATTCAGGACAACGGCTACGGCATCTCGGTGCCTAAGCGGGACCAGAGCGCCAACGAGCACATCTGCGACAACTTCAGCGGCTTCCCGAACCTGAAGATCATCAAGTGCGACGGCCTGGACTTCCCGGACTCCCTGCGCGCCATGGACGAGGCCCGAGCCTACGTCCGCACGGGCCAGGGCCCGGCCATGGTCTATGCCACCTGCGTCCGCATTGGGAGCCACTCCAACTCGGACCGCCACGAGCTCTACCGAGATGAAGCCGAGCGCGCCGAGGCCAAGGCCCGGGACCCCCTGCCCCGCTTCCGCGCCTACTGCCTGGAGCATGGTCTCGACGGGGCCGAGCTGGTGGCCATCGAGTCCGAGAACCAGGCCCGCTACCTTGCTGCCCACGAGCTGGCAATGGCCGCCCCGAATCCCGATCCGGCCAGCATCCACGACTTCATCATTCCCGAGGCCTGGGTCTCACCGGATTACCCCGACGGCACGCACCAGGCTGCCGGCGACTCCGTCAGCGTGATCACCGCGCTGAACCAGACTCTCAAGGCCGAGTTCCGCCACAACCCCGACACCTTCATCTGGGGCCAGGACATGGCCAACAAGGAGAAGGGTGGCATCTTCAACGTGTCGAAGGGGCTGCAGCAGGAGTTCGGCGAGAAGCGCGTGTTCAACGGACCCATCGCCGAAGACTTCATCGTGGGCACCGCCAACGGCTTCTCGCGCCTGGATGACAAGATCCGCGTCGTGGTGGAGGGCGCCGAGTTCGCGGACTACATCTGGCCCGCGGCCGAGCAGATCGTCGAGACCAGCCACGACTACTGGCGCAGCGCCGGCCAGTTCTCGCCTAACGTCACCATCCGCATCGCCTCGGGCGGCTACATCGGCGGCGGCCTCTACCACTCGCAGAACGTGGAGGGCTGGCTTACCACGCTGCCCGGCATCCGCGTGGTAGTGCCCGCCTTCGCAGACGACGCGGCGGGGCTGCTGCGCACCGCCATGCGCAGCCGCGGGACCACGCTCTACCTGGAGCCGAAGTTCCTCTACAACTCGAAGCTGGCCTACACCGTGGTACCCCCGGACTTCGCCGTGCCCTTCGGCAAGGCCCGCGTACGCCGCGCGGGCACCGAGCTTACCATCCTCGCCTACGGAACGCCGGTGCACTTCGCCATGGAGGCTGCAGCGAAGCTCGAAAAAGAGGGCCGCTCCGTCGAGGTGGTGGACCTCCGCTGCCTCAGCCCGCTGGACACCGAGGCCATCGTCCGCTCGGTCCGGAAGACCCACCGGGTGCTCATCGCCCACGAGGACAAGGTCTTCGGTGGTTTCGGCGGCGAGCTGGCAGCCATCGCTGCCTCCGAGTGCTTCCCCTGGCTCGACGCTCCCGTAGAGCGCGTCGGTAGTGAGTTCACCCCCGTGGGTTTCAACCGCATCCTCGAGCGGGCCACCCTGCCCAACACCGACAAAGTCCTCGCCGCCGCCCGCAAGGTCCTGGCGTTCTGAGCCACAGCCCCATCTTGAAGGAGTTCCCCATGCAGTTCGGTCCCTGGGATGTTCAGTTCGTCAGTGCTGGCAGCTTCCGCCTGGATGGCGGCGCCATGTACGGCACCGTGCCCAAGGCCGTGTGGAACCGCGTCCATCCCGCCGACACCGACAACCAGATCCTCATGGACACCCAGTGCCTGCTCATCCGCGGCGAAGTGGATGGGAAGAAGCACGTGATCCTGGTGGAGAACGGCAACGGCGACAAGGAAAGCGACGACTTCATGGCCCGGTTCAAGCTTGCAACCCGGGGCACCCTCGACGCCAACCTCGCCAAGGTCGGCGTGCAGCCCGGGGACATCACCCTCTGCATCCTCACGCACCTGCACTTCGACCATGCGGGCGGCAGCACCCGCCTCGGTTCCGACGGCCAGGCCGTACCTAGCTTCCCCAACGCCCGCTACCTGGTGCAGGTCCAGGATCTGGCTGATGCCAAGAAGCCCCACCTGCGCGTGAAAGCCAGTTACCTGCCTCCGAACTGGGAGCCCCTGGAGGCCGCCGGGGTGCTGGATACCGTCAACGGCGCCGCCGAGGTGCTGCCCGGCATCTCCGTGCGTCCTGCCCCAGGCCACATCAAGGGCCTGCAGATCGTGGTGGTCGAAGGCGGCGGCCGCAAGCTGTTCTTCGTTTCCGACCTGATCCCCACCTCCCGCCACATCCAGCCCGCCTGGTGCATGGGCTACGACCTGGACGTGGTCACCTGCGTGGACGAGCGCCTGAAGGTGCTGCAGGAGCTCACGGGCACCGCTGACCTCTGCGCCTTCTACCACGACCCCGACACCCCCGCCGGCACCCTCAGCCGCGATGCCAAGGGCAGGTACGTGCTGACGCCGGTGGCGGTCTAGAGTTTCACTTCCCTTGCAGGAAGCCGATGGCGTAGGCCTTCTCCACATCCACGCCCGCAGCATAGTCCAGCACGTTCTGCTGTGTCTTGGGCACGCGCAGGGTCGGGGCCAATCCTCCGACGCCATTCCGGCTGTCCAGCTGTATTGTTCCGGAGGCATCCACCGAGCGGCCAAAGGGGTAGTGGATCAAGTAGCCGCCTGGCAGCTGAATGTCGGTCCCCACTAAACCAAAGGAGCCGTTGGATCCGTGGAAGCCCACGAGCCTGGCCTGGGGCAGCCGGGAGAGGAAGCTCGAGGGACCTTCGGCGGAGCTGAGGCTCCCGGGATTGGCCAGCACGGCCAGGGGCCCGCTGAAGTGGGGGCCATGGGGCTTGATGGTGTATTCCATCATCCGCTGGTAGCTCCCATCTCGCTTGTCGTAGCAGTCCACGTATTCATAGAAGGTGTCCAGGCTGTAGAAATAGCCGCAGATATCCACCGCCAGTTGGTCGGCCCCCCCGTAGTTGCCACGCAAGTCGAGGATCACGCCGAGCGCCTGGGCATCTAGGAAAGCCTGCATGGCCTTGTCCAGTTCAGCGCGGATGGCCGAGGGATAGAGGCTCATATCGGCGACCTGGGCCAGGAGCCGGAGGCGGATGTAGCCGATCTTCCCCGGCAGGATCTCCCAGTCCACCTTGTCGGAGAAGTCGGGCCGCACGGCGAAATCCAGCAGCGAGAAATCCTGACCGCCATCGTCCTCGGCCCGGAACGTGGAGGTCTGAACCCGGTCCGAGCCGGGGTTCACAAAACGGACCTCGATGGCCGTCCCCACCGGCCCGCGGGTGAGCAGGCGGGTCTGCTCCAGCCGGAAGTGCACCGTGGTGGCCTTGGGGCTCTCCGAGCTCGGGGAGTAGCCTCAGGCGAGCAGCCGGTAGGGCGTGGCTCCCACCTTGATGGCGCCGATGGCCACGGCGGGACTCCGCCCACCCCAGGTAAGGATCTCTGCCCCGGGTCTCATCCCAACCTGGGCCGCCGCTCGCAGCGGCGCCACGGCCGCGGCGATGGTCCGGCCATCGTCCAGCTCGGCCAGCGCCAGCCCGTAGCTGCCGCCCAGCAGGCTTTGGCAGATGTCACGAATGAGGTGCAGGCAACCGGGGCGGAGGGCTGGATCATCGCCAACCTTGAGGTTCACGTGGCCATCGGGTATAGAGCAGACGTAATCATGCAGGGCCAAGTAGTAGGCCCGCGCGTCCCCCGTGGCCTCGGCCTGGACGATGCGCGGGTAGAACTGGTTATACAGCGCGGGCCAGTCCACCCCCTTCCACTGGGTGAAGACATACTCGCGGGAGAACTTGGTGTGAGCCGCCTGGAAGCCCGCGGTCCAGGTGAGTCCGCTGTAGTCGGCGCCATCTGGGAACGCGAAGGCGTACCGGGGGTCCGCCACCGCCACAGGCGTTCGGCCCGAGTGGCAGCCCATCGTCAGCGCCGTGCCCACCCACAGCATGCTGAGGATTCCCTGCAGCAACGAGGAGCCCATGGATCACCTCTGGGCAACTTTTCACCCGGAGTCTTTCACAGCTGGAGCCTGCACGTCTGTCCGCTTGATTACGTACCCAGGTAGGCCTCTTTCACGCGGGGGTCTTTGGCCAGCTCAGCGGCGGGGCCTTCAAGCACCATGCGGCCGTTCTCCAGGACGTAGCCGCGGTGGGCGATCTTGAGGGCCATGTGGGCGTTCTGCTCCACCAGCAGGATGGTCATGCCCTGGGCGTTGATGGCCTGGAGGGCCCGGAAGACCTCCTTCACCAGCAGGGGGCTGAGGCCCATGGAGGGCTCGTCCAGCAGCATCAGCTTGCAGTCCGTCATGAGGGCCCGGCCCACGGCCAGCATCTGCTGCTCGCCCCCCGAGAGGGTGCCGCCCAGCTGGGGGAGCCGCTCGGCCAGCCGGGGGAATAGGGCGAACACCTTCTCGTAGGAGGCCGCTAGGCGCTGCTTGTTCTTCTGGGTCCAGGCCGCCAGGGCCAGGTTCTCCTGCACCGTGAGGTTGGGGAAGATTCCGCGCCCCTCGGGCACGTGGCCGATACCCATGGCCACCAGCGTGTGGGCAGGGATGTGCTTGATGCTCTGGTCCCGGTAGAAGATGTCGCCGCCCTGGAGGGGTAGCATCCGGGAGATGGCCCGCAGGGTGGTGGACTTACCGGCACCGTTGGCGCCCAGCAGGGAGACGATCTCACCTTCCTCGATGGTCAGGTCAATGCCGTGCAGGGCCTTGATGGCGCCATAGGACACAGCCAGGTTCTCGACGCGCAGGAGGGTCATGCCGGCGGCTCCTCTTCGCCCAGATAGGCCTCGATCACCAGGGGATTGCGGACCACCTCGTGGGAAGCACCTCTGGCGATGGTCTGGCCGAAGTCCAGCACCTGCACCTCGCGGCAGAGCTCCATCACCACCGGCAGTTGGTGCTCGATGAGTAGGATGGCCAAGGAGAAGTCCCGGTGGACCTGCTGGATGAGCCGGATCAGCTCCTCCACCTCGCGGGGGTTCATGCCCGCGGCGGGCTCGTCCAACAGCAGCACCTTGGGCCCGGTGGCCAGGGCTCGGGCGATCTCCAAGCGACGCTGCTCGCCATAGGGCAGGCTGCCAGCCTGCTCGTGCTGGCGCGCCAGCAGCCCGAAGCGGGCCAGGTGGTCCCGGCTCTCCATCAGCAGACGGGCCTCCTCGCGGCGGAAGGTGGCTGTGCGGAAGGTGGCGTCCAGGAGCCCGTAGCCGGCATGGGCGTGGAGGGCCATGGTGATGTTGTCCAGCACCGTCATCTGCGCGAAGAGGCGGATGTTCTGGAAGGTGCGGGCGATGCCGGCCCGGGCGATGGCATCCGAAGGGAGGCCGCTGACCGCCTGGTCACCCAGCTGAATCTGGCCGCGATCCGGCGCGTAGACGCCGGTGATCAGGTTGAACACAGTGGTCTTGCCCGCGCCATTCGGGCCGATGATGCCCTGCAGGTCCCGGTCGCCCAGCTCCAGGTTGAAGCCGGACACGGCCGTGAGGCCGCCGAAGGACTTGGTGAGCTCCGTGATGCGCAGCCCCATCACGCCCCCGGCCGGGGCCGCAGCCAGCGCCACTCCCGGTTGCCCAGGAGGCCGGTCTGGCGCGTCAGCATAATGATGATCAGGATCAGCGGGCTGATGAGCATGCGCCACTCCGCCAGCTGCGGCGCGAAGGCACTCAGCAGGTTCCGCAGCAGCTCCATGAGCAGCGTGTAGGCCACCACGCCCAGAATTGAGCCGCTCAGACTGGCCATGCCGCCCAGATAGAGCATCACCAGGATCTCGGTGGTCTTGATGTAGTCGAAGCTGCGGGGCGTGATGAACTGCTGGTTCTGGGCCCAGAGGCCTCCCGCCAGCCCGGCAAAGGCCGCGGCGATGGTGAAGGCCCAGTTCTTGGCCCGGGCGATGGACACCCCCATCAGCTCCGCGGCGATGGCGTTCTCCCGGATGGACACCCAGACGCGGCCAAAGCTGGACTGGATCAGGTTGCGCAGCACAGCGATGGTCAGGAGGGCACAAACGGCCACGGCGACGAAGTTGGTATTCTTGGGGATGCCCGTGAAGCCCCGGGGGCCGCCCACGAACTCGATGTTCTGGATGGCGTTGACGATGATCATGTTGAAGCCGAGGGTGATGATCGCAAGGTAGTCGCCGACCGTCTTGAAGGTCACCAGCCCGATGAGGTATCCCACCCCCGCCGAGGCGAGCATGGCCCCGCCGAGGGAGACCACCAGGATGCCAATGGTGCCGATGACGGGCGGCAGGGCCGCGGCGCCCGGCAGCACCTTGGTGGCCAGCAGCGCCGCAGTGTAGGCCCCGACAGCCATAAAGCCCGCATGCCCCAGGGCGAACTCACCCAGGTAGCCGTTCAGCAGGTTGAGGCTGGCCACCAGGATGATGTTCATGCCGATGATGGTCAGCAGGTGCAGGTAGTAGGGGTTGAGCACATCGGGGAAGAGGCCCGCGTCCACCGAGAGCTGCAGGGGGAGGGCCAGGGCTAGGATCAGGGCGCAGACCATCCAGAAGCGGACCTTGGGCAGTCCGGATTCGGGGGGAGGCGTGGTGGGCTCCGGCTGGGGCTGAGTGGACATCGGCGGTCTACACCTTCTTCAGGGTGGGCTTGCCCATGATGCCCCAGGGCCAGACAAGGAGGAGCAGGATCAGCAGGCCGAAGGCGATGCCGTTCTTCAGGTTGGAGGAGAGGTAGGCCACGGTGATGACCTCCACGCCCGCCAGCAGGAAGGAGCCCAGCACCGCGCCCTCGATGGAGCCGATGCCGCCGATGACTGCGGCGATGAAGGCCTTCCAGCCCAGGTCGATGCCCATGTAGGGATCGATGGAGTAGGCCTGCCCGTAGAAGATGCCGCCCGCCGCCGCCAGCGCAGAACCGATGGCGAAGGTGACCGCGATGACGAGGTTGAGGTTCACGCCCATGAGGGGCACCGCGTCCTTGTTGTCGGCCACGGCTCGCATGGCAGTACCGATCAAAGTCCGGTTCACCACCAGCCAGAGGATGGCCATCAGGGCCAGGGAAATCAGGATGATCAGCAGCTTGTCCCAGGTGACGAAGGCACCCAGGTGCTGCTGGAGCCAGACAACCTTCGCCGAGGGCAGACGGGCCGGGATCTGCCGGGTCTCGGGGCCCACGGTGAGCCGTACGAAGTTCTCCAGGAAGATGCCCACGCCCAGAGTCGTGATGACCACGGACATGCGCTGGGCATTCCGCAATCGGCGGTAGGCCACCCGCTCGATGGTGACCCCGACCAGCGCGGTCAGCAGCATGGCCAGGGGTAGGAGCAGGAAGAAGGGCATCCAGCCGAAGCGTGTGGTGAGGAGCAGCCCGATGAAGCCCCCGAGCATGAAGATGTCACCGTGGGCGAAGTTGATGAGCCGGATGATGCCGTACACCATGCTGTAGCCCAGGGCGATCAGGGCATACACCGCCCCCAGCTGGGCGGCGTTGAAGAGCTGCTGGATGATGGTGTCCAAGGGCTGGCCGACCCGGGCTCAGGGGTTTACGGCGCTGTCGAAAACGAACTTGCCGTCTTCGACCTTGATGACCACAGCGCCCTTCACAGGATCGCCCGAGCCGCCGTAGGTGATGTTGCCCGTGACGCCCTGGAAACCCACGGTGGCGGCCAGCGCGTCCCGAATGGCCTTGGAGTCAGCCTTGCCGGCGGTGGCCACGGCCTTGAGGATCAGGTTGGCGGAGTCATAGGTGAGCGCCGCCGCCGCGTCCGGAACGAGGCCGAAGCGGGACTTGTACTTCGCGATGAAGCCCTTGGCGATGGGGTTGTCGATGTCGGGCGAGTAGTGGTTGGAGAAGTAGGTGCCGTCCATGACCTTGCCACCCAGCTTCACCAGTTCCGGATTGTCCCAGCCGTCCCCACCGAGCATGACCGCCGTGAGGCCCAGTTTCCGCGCCTGCTGGATCTGGAGGGGGACTTCGTTGAAGTAGTTGGGGAGGAACAGCACATCGGGATTCGAGCCCTTGATCTTCGTGAGCTGGCCCGAGAAGTCCGTGTCCTTGGTGTTGTAGGTCTCGAAGCCGACTATCTTCCCGCCCATCTTGGTGAACTCGTCGCGGAAGACCTCGGCGATGCCCTTGTTGTAGTCGCTGGCCACATCGTAGAGCACGGCGCCAGTCTTCGCCTTGAGCTTGCTGGTGGCGAACTGGGCCACCACGCGGCCCTGGAAGGGGTCGATGAAGCAGGCCCGGAAGATGAACTTCCGGCCCTTGGTCACGTTGGGATTGGTGGACCAGGGCGAGACCACGGGAATGCCCGAAGCCTCGGCGATGGGAGCGCCGGCGTTAGAGCACTTGCTGGTGTAGGAGCCCACGATGGCCAGCACCTTGTCCTGGTTGATGAGCTTCTGGAACACGGTGGCAGCGGACTCGGGCTTGTCCTCGTCGTCCTCGAGGATGAAGCGCACCTTCACCTGCTTGTCGCCCACCTTCACGCCGCCCCCGGCGTTGATCTCGTCCTGGACCAGGGCGATGGCGTTCTTGGCCGACTGACCGGTGGCGGAGATGCTGCCGGTGGTAGGCGCCGAGACGCCGATCTTGATCTCCTGGGCCGTGGGCTTGCAGGCGGACAGGGCGAGGAGGGGAAGCAAGGCCAGGGTGAGGCGTTTCATGGGAGCGATCCTCGTGGGCTGGGGAGTTGCGGCTTTCCCAGGGTTGGAAGGAATGGAAACACATTGGATGAAGATCTTGGCCCAGGATACCGGGAGTTCCCCCGGGATAGGAGGGGAGATGGGGCCGCAGCCATCCTCCGCGCTAGACTGGGGATCTCAGCCCCGGGAGCAGCATGGCCTTCACCCCAGGATCCAGACGCGGCGCCATGGCCGACATCAACATGACGCCCCTCATCGACGTCATGCTGGTGCTGCTGATCATCTTCATGATCGCGGCGCCCATGATGACCACCGGCGTGGACGTCAAGCTGCCGGAGAGCCGCACAGGTCGGAACCTTGAGAGCGAGGCCCTCACGGTGTCCGTCACCTTCGACGGTCGCCTGGAGTTCGAGAAGGCCTTCCTTGCCTTGCCGGTGTTGGCCAACCGGCTGAAGGCCAAGGCCCAGACCGGCGGCAAGCGCCCAGTCCTGGTGCGGGCGGACCACAACGTGCCCTACGGCCGCGTCATTCAGGTGGTGGACGCCATCCGGGAGGCCGGCTTCACCCAGGTGGGCTTCGTCACCGCTGCCGCACCGGCCGCCCCGCCCCCCGACGTGAAATGAGCCAGGACCTCCAGGTCTACCTCCGCAGCCGCGCCCACCTGGGCGAGCTGGCCTGGCCCCGGGGCCTGGCCCTCAGCCTGGGCCTGCACCTGCTGCTGGGCGCGGTGTTCTTCTGGCCCGGGCGCGGTTCCGGTCCCAAGCCCGAGGAGCTCAAGGTCACCTGGGTGAACCTGCCCGCAGCCCTGGCGGGAGCCTCAGGTGGCTCCGAAGCCCCGGAGGTGGGGAAGTCCGGCGAGCGCCTGCGCCGGGTGGAGGAGGTGGCCCCCGTGCGCGCCACGGCTCCCTCCGCGACGGCTCCGGATCCCTTCGCCGCCCGGACCACCAAGGCCGCCGCCAAGGGCGACAGCAAGGACGCCACCAGCCAGGGTACCGGCACCACTGCCGCCAAGGGCAAGACCGCCGCCACCAACCCCGTGGCGGGAGCCGTGGGCACGGGCAACGGCGCCGCCTTCGGGGCTGGCAGCAGCGTGCCCGGACTGAACCCCAGCGCCGGCGTGCAGGGCGGCGTGGGTCTGGTGGGGGGCGTGGACGGCGACTTCCCCTTCGTCTGGTATCTGCAGCAGGTGCAGACCCGCATCACCGCCAACTGGAACCGGGTCTCCAACACGCAGGGCCGGGTGCAGATCTACTTCCGCATCGCCAAGGACGGGAGCCTCGACCGGGTGCGGGTGGAGATTCCCAGCGGCAACTCGGCCATGGACGAGAGCGCCCGCATGGCGGTGCTTCGGGCCGCCCCCCTCCAGCGCCTGCCCGAGGGCTACGAGGGTCAGTACCTCGGCGTCCGCTTCTGGTTCACCTACCTCGGGAACTGAGCTCGGCGAGGGTGTACCGAGGGGGCTGAATCCAGATCTTTTCCTGCTGACTCCCTTTTCTGACAGGTGTTCTGAACCTACATTGAAGGTTGCGCAAGTGCGCCCCAGGGAAAGGGGAATCGCCATGCCAGCGCTCACCAGACTTGAGACCACCCCCCTCACGTGGCAGAGGGTCGCCGGGATCCGTCCGGCCTACGCCCTGCACGGGAAAGAAGGCATCGTCGCCACCCTCACCTTCCAGCCCGGGGACACCACCCTGGCCCGGGCGGAAACCGCCGACGGGGCCTGGACCCTGATGCACCGGGGCTTTCCTTCAGACACCGTGACCCTCCGGCTGCTCTACTCCCGGGTGGATCTGGCCACCTTCCACCCCCATCTCCTGGGTCGCGGCGAGCTGGTCTTCCTGAGCGGGGACACCTTTGACTGGGTCCGCCTGGAGGAGCCCGAGGGCGGCGCAGCCTTCCTCGACCAGGATGGGATGGCCGTCGTCCGCCTCACGCTCCGGCCGGACACCTCCCACAAGATGATCCCGGATGAGCCCATCCTCGCCTTGGCGGAGGTGGGGCTGCCGCACAGGCTCCTGCCGGCGGGGCCGGCGCTGCTGGCCGCCGTGGGCTGGTATCTGCTGCGGGTCGAAGCCCTGCTCGAGCAGTCCGACCGGGCGGCGGGAACCTCCCTGAAGCTCTAGTGGTGCTCGCGCGAAATAGTCGGATCATCCGACCCGCCCCTGGGCACCATGCGGCGGGGGTCTGGGGAGAGGCTCCAGGTCTGCGAGCCAAAGCGAGCAGGAGCACGCCCTTCGTGCGATACCTGGAGGGCAGTGCCCCCAGTGGGGCGCCAGAGGGGCTTTGCCCCGATGGAAGTGCACCTCGCCGTCTCCAGCTTGACCCAGGTATTTCAGGCGAGGTGCACTAGCTTCGGCCAGGACCGGGATCCGGGTCGATGGCCAGGCTCACCAGCGGCGAGCGCGAGCCGGCGGGGAAGACCAGCTTGTAGGTGCCCGAACCCGGGAAGATCTCGCTGGGATGGCCGTCGGGATCGATGAGCGTGCAGGGGCGGGAGTCCACCTCGATGGAGAGCACCCAGGTCTGGCCATTCCGATGGAACTCAGTGTCCCACAGGCGATGCTGGATCCTGGCCCCAGGCTTGGCAGGAGTCTTCTTGCGCGGGGCGAGTGTGGAATGCGGAGCCGTAGCCATTCTTCCATCTCCTGTTTCGGATCAGCCCCTGGCAAACATCACTGCCAACACGATTGTTTCAAACAGATGATCTGTCAAGGTCCAGGGCTCCGGATGCAGTGAGTTGGGGACCTTCCCCAGGGTGCTCGAACGCAGCCTCGCCAGGACCTGGGCAGCCGAGGGGCGCGGGAACCCCGCCACCCGGGGTAGACTCGCCCTATGCTTCCGCTGCTCGCTCTGACCACGGTCCTCTGCCTCGCCCAGGCCCCGACGCCCTGCACCTTGGCCCTCGAGCCCAGCGAGATCCGGCCCGGCGATTCCGTGCTGCTCACTTGGTCTTGCACCCAGGTGCCCCGGATCCGCCTCGAACCTGGCGGCATGATCCTCCCGGGCCGCTCCCAGGTCACGCTGCGCCCCGGCTACACCACCACCTACCGCGTCTTCGACGCCCGCCCGGGAGGCCCGGAACTGGGGCACGCCGAAGTGCGCGTCACGCCGGGACTCCCTCTGGGTGAGCCTGCCCGAATCTGCGCCTTCGACGCCAGTGCCCGGGCGGTGCTGCCGGGTGAGCCGGTGGTGCTCAAGTGGGAGTGCGCCGGCAGCGCCAAGGTCCGCCTGGAACCCGGCGGCATGGAGCTGGATGGCAAGAGCGAGGTGATCGTCACGCCCATGGAGAACACCCGCTACACCATCACCGCCAACAACGCCGCCGGTGGGCAGAGCCGCACCCTGGAAGTCGCGGTGCTGGGTCCAGGCGTGGGTGCCCTGCCGCTCCCGGCGGTGGCCTGCACCTTCACTGCCAGCCGCCAGGTCGTGAAGCCCGGGGAGCAGGTGGAGCTGCGCTGGTCCTGCCAGGGCAATGCCAAGGTCCACCTGGAACCCGGTGGCCTGGAGCTGGATGGCCAGTCCAGCATCGCTGTGGTCCCGGACCGGACCACGGTCTACACTCTGAGCGTCAGCAACCTCATGGGCGGCTCCTCCCGCAGCCTGGAAGTCCGCGTGGAGGAACCCCGGATCGTGCTGAGCGAAAAGGATCTGGCCGAGCCTGAGGAGGCCATCAAGCCCCTGGACCGCATGGACCTGCCCGAGGCGCTCCACCGGGGCGAGGCCCTCCGCGCCGCCGCGCCCCAGGGCTCCTGGACCCTGCGCCTCGTGGTCTCGGGTGCCGCCAGCGGCCTGAAGCAGGTGGCCCGCATGGCGGGAGCCAAGGCTCACGAGATCCTGATCCTCCCCTTCCCCCGACGGGACGGCATCCGGTTCTGGCAGGCCTGCTACGGCACCTACCCCAGCTCGGCCGCAGCCTCAAGGGCCTGGCAGAGCGCCCCCACGGCCCTGCGGCAGACCTTCAAGGATGCCTTCCCCCAGCGCCTACCCCTCAAACCAAAGCCCGCCCCGGCGGCAACCGCCGATTAGATGATGTCTGCAAAATAACTTGACTTTCACCAAAACCATACGAACCCTGTGTCAGCCAGGAGGCGCGCATGGCCAAAGTGGAACGCAGGAGCCTGGGAGGAAGGCCAAAATCGTTCAGTGACGAGGAACTGGAAAAGCTCCGCGC
>CAIMQW010000206.1 GCA_903843705.1 uncultured Holophagaceae bacterium
ACAAGGGAAAGTCCGATGGCCCAAAGGGCGTTGTTATCAGCTTTTTTGAACATGATCGCTCTCCTTTCCGCGGCCTAGACGGCCGCCTCCTCAGGGTTGCCCAGGGCAGTGGCCAGAATGTTGTAGGCGAAGAGCACAATGCCCGTGAACATCATCAGGCCCGACACGAACCGGACGATCCAGATGGGCTTCAGGGCGATGACGGTGTCGATGAAGGGGATGCTCACGTTGTTCCACTGCCAGCCCTGCCAGAAGCCGCCCAACCAGAGGGTCGTGAAGAAGCCCAGGCCGCCGATCATCAGCATCCAGTAGCTCCAGTTGGCCAGGGAATCGGAGTGCAGCGCCTTGTTCCAGATCCGGGGCACGGCGTAGTAGGTGCCGGCGATGGCGAAGAAGCTGAAGCAGCCGAGCACCGCCATGTGGGCGTGGCCGGGGATCCAGTCCGTCTTGGAGACGATGGCGTTCACCGTGCGCAGGCTGTGCATGGGGCCCTGGAAGCAGGTAAGGAGGTAGAAGACCACGCCGGACATGAGGAACTTGAGGGGCACGCTCTCGCGGAGCTGGTGCCACTGGCCCTTCATGGTCGCGAAGAGGTTGTAGACCACCGCCCAGACGGGGATCAGCAGCATCAGGGAGAAGGCGATGGAGATGGTCTGCAGCCACTGGGAGATGGGCCCGTGCAGCATGTGGTGGGCGCCGGTCCAGACGTAGACGAAGGCCAGGGACCAGAAGCCGACCATGGACAGCTTGTGGCTGTGGAGGGGCGTGCTCGAGGCGCGGGGGATGAAGTAGTAGGCGATGGCGAGGCCGATGGGCGTGAAGATGAGGCCCACGGCGTTGTGCACATACATCCAGTTCAGGTTCGCCTGGTTGGTGCCCTTGGCGAACAGGGTCGCGAAGTTGCCGGTCAGGTAGACGAAGGCGGTCCAGAGGATGCAGCCCATGATGTACCAGATGGTCACGTACATGGCCTGGTACTTGCGGTTGGCCACGGTCATGAAGATGTTGATGCCGAACATGATCCAGGCGACCACGACCAGGATGTCGAGGTACCAGGGCAGCTCAGCGTATTCCCAGCCCTGGTTCAGGCCGGCGAGCAGGGTCACGACGGCGCCAAGGATGATCACGTTCCACAGGGCTGCGGTGGCGAGACCGAGCTTTTCGCTCCAGAGCTTGACGCCGCAGAGGCGGGGGATCACGTAGTAGGCCAGGCCCATGTCGGCGGCCAGCAGCCAGCCGAACAGCATGCCGTTCACGTGCAGGGGACGCAGGCGGCCGTAGGTGAGCCAGGACATGGTGCCCATGAGGTCGGGCCACACGAACTTGGCGGCGATGATGACTGCGATGATGCCCACGATGAAGAAGTAGGCCACCGAGCTGACCAGGAACCACTTGGCCGTGGCGTCATCGTGGATGATGGCCCCTGCCGGCGCATTCGCCGACTCGGCCTTACTGAATTGCGGCTGCATGCTGGCCTCCCTTGGATTTGGGGTTGATGCTGCGGATGAAGTTGACGAGGTCGCCCACATCGTTGTTCGTGAGCCCGTAGTCGATCCAGGGGGGCATCGCCGTGCCCTGGACGCCGTACTGGATGGACTCGAAGAGGCGCTTGTCGTCGACGCTGTTCACGAAGAACGAGTTCCGGAGGTTCCGGGGCTTGGGCAGGATGTCGAGGGAGTTGGGTCCCTTGCCATCGCCCTTGCGGCCGTGGCAACCGGCGCAACGGTTCACGAAGAGGGCCTCGCCGCGAGTGACGGACTCGGGGCTCATGGCCACGGGGTTCGTCTCGGGAATGGCCTTGGCCTTCAGTTCCCGCCGGGGGTCCTTGGTGAAGGTGGTCTGGATGTAGCCCAGGACCGCCTTGGCCTGTTCCTCGGTGACCAACTTGCCCCAAGCCGGCATGGAGGTGCCGTTGACGCCGTTCCGGATGGAGCCGACCAGCCGGGCCTCGGGCTTGGAGTTCATGAAGCCCGCCTTGGTGAGGTCGCGGGGGTAGGGATCCAGGTGCTCGGCGATGGGGCCTTGGCCGTCGCCCTTCGCGCCATGGCAGCGGAGACAGAGGTTCTTGTAGATGGCCTCGCCGCTGGCCGGAGTCGCCTGGCCCCGGAGGGTCATGAGGTAGGCGGTCATGGCCTTGAACTCATCATCGGTGAACCGGAAGGCCGGCATGATCGAGTCGGACATGGTGGATTTGGGGTTCTTGAAGTGGGCGTAGACCCACTCGCCATCCCTGAGTGCGCCCTCAAAGCTGAGGTCCGGCGCGATACCGCCATCCCGGTCGCCCAGCTTGTGGCAGGCGGTGCAGGCCCGGTCGAGGACCAGTTTCTCGCCCTGCTTGACCATCTCGGACGGGTTGATCTTGACCGGCTTGATGGTGGCCTGGACCAGCTCGGCGCCGCCCGTGAGCTTGACCTTGAAGCGCTGGATCTCGGTCTCGGCGAAGTTGCGGCCTTTGCGGCTCTTGAGGAAGACCACGAGCGCCTTGATGTCCTCTTCCTTCATGTTGAACTTGGGCATAATCGAAGTGGCCAGGATGGACTTCGGGTCCGCGATGCGGCCCCAGAGGTAGTCCAGCTTCCACTTCCGGCCCACATCGGAGAGATCAGGACCGATGTTGCCATCGGACAGGCCTTCGATGCGGTGGCAGCCGTAGCAGTTGGAGGAGAAGAAGAGCTGACGGCCGCGGTTGACCAGGGCAGTGCCGGGGAAGTCCACGTCCGTGTGGCACTGGGCGCAGTTGGCCTGCATGTATTCCTTGCCCTTGAGCTTGGGAGCGTGGTCCTTGCGCCAGTTGTCTTGGATGGTGAAACCCAGCAGCGGGTCCGGCCAGTACTCGTCCTTACCGTGGCTGTATTCGGAGTCGAGACCCCGGCCCTGACCGTCATGGCAGACCGTGCAGCCGAACTCGGAGAACTTGTGGCGCCGCTCCCACTTCCCGTTCTTCTGGGTATCGCCCAGGGCCAGGGAGTAGGGGTGGGTCTTCACGGGCTCCGCATGAGAGGAAAAACGCGGGTCGTCGGAGGCGATGTGGCAGGTGGTGCAGCGGTCTACCCGGGTCTCGCCGAAGTTGCTGACAACGATCTGCTCGATTCGAGGCTTCCGGGCGGCCAGGGCGGCTTTTTCTGCTTCGGTCTTGGCCAGCACCTTCGCCTGGTCGAAGTAGGTGTTCTGGTTCCGCTCCCACGAGTGGCCGAACTGGTTGTAAAAGACGATCCCGTGGACCACGAGGATCAGAAAGGTGCCGATGGCGAGTGCAAATCTCATGTTCGGCTCCTCACCAGGGGGTCACGAAGGCCCAGTTGGCCCCGCGGAAGAAGGTTCCGATGATCACGAAGATGATGTTCGCCACCACGAAGGTGATGAAGATCGTGTTCGCCAGGAGCCGGTCTCGAGAGAACCACTTGCCCACGCCCCCGGGGCCGCGGTCCAGATAGGGGGCACCCAGCAGCAGCAGGACGAAGATGGTGGGCACGCCGATGCCACCCCAGAAGGCTGAGTAGCTGACCATTTCCTGCAGGCCCAAGAAGTACCAGGGCGCCTTGGCCGGGTTGGGCGGATGCAGGGCGTTGACCGGCTCCTCTAGGGGGGCGTTGAAGAGCAGGGACACCACGAGGATGGCGGAGAGGGTCACCACGAAGGTGAACAGCTCGGCCAGGAACAGGTTGGGCCAAGAGAACACGGTGTTGTCCGGGATCTCCCCGACCTTGGTGAGGGGACCGCGGACCAGACCCTGGAAGCCGTAGGTCTTCTTGGGCTCCAGCACAGAAGCCTTCACTGTCGGCGCGGCTTCCAGCGAGATGACGGGGTCGGCGTCGTCGGGACGGGACAGACCGCCGTCCTTGCGGATGCGCCAGAAGTGGATGGCGATCGCGAGGGTGAGGACTGCGGGGAGCACGGCGACGTGGAGCACGTAGAAGCGCAGCAGCGCCTCCTGGCCCACGCTGGTCCCGCCCATGAGGAGGAACTGGATGTCCTTGCCCACGACGGGGGCGTAGCCGGCGATGGCGGTGCCCACGGTGATGGCCCAGAAGGCCAGCTGATCCCAGGGCAGGAGGTAGCCTGTGAAGCTCATGAACAGAGTGAGAAGGAAGAGGATGACTCCCACCACCCAGTTGAACTCGCGGGGCTTCTTGTAGCTGCCGGTGAGGAACACACGGCAGAGGTGGAGGAAGACGATGGCCACCATGCCGTGGGCACCCCAGCGATGCATGTTCCGCAGCAGCGTCCCGAAGGCCACCGAGCCGCGGAGGTCCAGCATGCGGTCGTATGCCTGGCTGGTGGCGGGCACGTAATAGAACATCAAGAGGATGCCCGTCACGATGAGGATCACGAACAGGAAGAACGACATCAGGCCGAGGCCGAAGGTGTAGGCGGGCCGCAGCGAGTTCTTGTGCACCTTCACCGGGTGGATGTGCAGGAAGAAGTTCGTGAAGCTGGTGGAGGACCGCTCCAGGTCGTTAGACGGGAGCGGATTCCGGAAGATGGACTTCCAGATGTTCTTCGGAAGGTCCGTCAGCGCAGTGAGGAAAGAGGCTTTGGGTGGGGTGGCGGGGCTCATAGGCTCAGGTAGCTCCCAGGAACGATTTCAATGTCTTTGTCCACTTCGATCTCGCCGTTGGGAGCGAGGGTGACCTGGAACCAGGGCAGCGGCCGGGGCGCGGGGCCGCCGGTGACGTTGCCATCCTGGTCGAAGCGGGAGCCGTGGCAGGGGCAGGCGAAACCCGTGTCCGCAGAGCCCACGGTGCAGCCCAGGTGGGTGCAGGTGATCGAGATGGCTGCGAGCTTCGTGCCCTCGCGGACGATGCAGATGCCCCGCGCGGGAAGGATGGCCCGCGTGCCTGATGGGAAGTCCTCGGGCTTGCCGACGCTGAAGCGCTGGGGCTGGCCGTAGGTGGCCCGGGGCTTGATGAAGACGAAGTTGGACACGGCGCTGAGGCCTGCGGAGCCGGCCAGGCCGGCACCGGTCAGCCAACCGAGCATCCGCCGGCGGGAGGTCTTGCCCCCGTCGGAATCCTCCCCGCTACTTCGCTTTAGATTGACTGCCATCGGCCGTCTCCT
>CAIMQW010000207.1 GCA_903843705.1 uncultured Holophagaceae bacterium
AGCGGGCGCGGCTCCAGGGTCGCCAGCTTCTCGATGCCGCTCACCAGTCCCGAGGTGCTCACGGTGATGCGGCCCTTGCCCAGGCCCAGGCCCGCGGGGTGGCAGAGCATGCGGATGGCGCGGTGCAGGTGCTCCAGGTTGTGGAGGGGCTCGCCCATGCCCATGAACACCAGGGTCAGCTCATGGCCCCGGGTGGGCCCGAGCGCCGCCATCATCGCCAGCACCTGACCCAGGATCTCGCCCGGCTGGAGGTTGCGCAGGATGCCCATGCTGCCCGTGGCGCAGAAGGTGCAACCCATGGCGCAGCCCACCTGGCTGGAGACGCAGTAGGTCACGCGGGGATTGCGCACGCGGCGTGGCATGTGGACCGCTTCGATGCGCTTCCCGTCGGCCAGTTCCAGGGCCAGCTTGGTGGACCCGTCCTCGGAGGGCTGGCGCTCCACGATGCCCGGCAGCGCGAGGTCTGCGACTCCTTCAAGCCAGCGGCGGATGGCGGGGCCGAGCACCGGCCCACCGGCCTCCCAGGTCCAGGGCCGATGCAGGCGGCGGAAGGTCTCCAGGGCGCTGCCGGGGCAGCCCAGGGCGGCGAGATCCTCTGGAAACAGCGACCAGGCCGAGGGCAGTCCCTCCCGCTCCGGGGCGGGGCGGTCCCAGGGCATGGCCCCGGCAACCATCAGGCGACCAGGTCCTGCGGGCGGACGTCGCAGCCGGCGCGGCTGCCGAGGACGCTGACGCCGAGCTGGGCGGGATCCAGCAGGGTCTGGGCCATGCGCGAAAGGTCCTCCAGGGTGACGGCCGCAATCTCAGCCATCTGCTGATCCAGGCTGCGGAGGCCGCCCTGGTGGATGGCCTGGTGGGCCAGGCTGAACATCCGGCTGCTGCTGCTCTCCTGGCTGAACACGAGGCCGGTGCGGGCTTGGAGCTTGGCCCGCTCGAGCTCGTCCGCGCCCACGCCCAGGTCGCGGATGCGGGCGCACTCGACCATGGTGCGCTGCACCAGCTCGCGGAGCTGGGCCGGGGCGCAGGAGGCGCTGATCTGCAAGGCGCCGGTGTCGGCGTAGGGGCTGAGGTAGCTGCCCACCTGGTAGCAGAGGCCCCGCCGCTCGCGCAGCTCCAGGAAGAGGCGCGAGGCCATGCCGCCCCCGAGCACATGGCTCAGGAGGTGCGTCGCAGCCCGGTCCGGCGAGCGGTGGCCCGGGGCGGGGAAGCCCAGCACCAGGCTCGCCTGCTGGAGGTCCTTGCGGCGCACATTCCGCAGGAAGGGACGGCTCTGCGCGAACACCTCGGGCGCATGGGCCGTGGTCTTGGGCAGGCGGTCCAGGATGGGCTGGAGCAGCTCCAGGAAGGGTCCCTCGGCGATGTCGCCCGCGGCCGCCACCACCAGGTTCGGGGCCCGGTAGGTGTGGTCGAAGAAGGCCCGGGCCTCCTTGGCGCCATACTCGGCCACCTGCTCGGGTCGGCCCAGGATCGGGTGCGCCAGGGGCGTGCCCTCCCAGAACCCGCCGTAGAACATCTCGCTGACCCAGTCGTCGGGCTGGTCCTCACTCTGGGCGATCTCCTCCAGGATGACGCTGCGCTCCCGCACCAGCTCCTCGGGATCGAACCGGGGCGCCGTCAGAAGGTCGCCGAGCAGGTGCACCAGCTCGGGGAGCTGCTCCGCCAGCACCTTGCCGTAGAAGCAGGCGACCTCCTTGCCCGTGAAGGCATCCACATGGCCACCCAGGCGGTCCGTGGCCGCGGCCAGCTCGTCGGGGGTGGGATAGGCCTCGGTGCCCTTGAAGACCGTGTGCTCCAGGAAGTGGGC
>CAIMQW010000208.1 GCA_903843705.1 uncultured Holophagaceae bacterium
CATGCCCGTGCACCTCTTCGGTCAGCTGGCGGACATGCCGGGCATCATGGCCGTGGCCGCCAAGCACGGCATCCCGGTGCTGGAGGACGCCTGCCAGAGCCTGGGCGCCAAGGGCTGGGGCAAGTCCGCGGGCGAGTTCGGCGACATGACCGCCTACAGCTTCTACCCCACCAAGAACCTCGGCGCCTTCGGCGACGCGGGCATGACCGCCATCCGCGATGACGCCGCCCTGGCCGCCCGGGTGCGCCGCATCCGCGTCCACGGCATGGAGCCGGTCTACATGCACCACGAGGTGGGCATGAACGGGCGCATGGACGAGTTCCAGGCCCTGGTGCTGCGCGCCAAGCTGCCCATGCTGGACGGCTGGCACGAAGGCCGCCGCGGGCACGCCGCCTGGTACCTGCAGCGCATGGCAGCCCTGGCCGCCGACGAGGTGGTGCTCCCCCTCGAGGTGGTGCCGAACGGCCGCCACATCTACAACCAGTTCACCATCCGCGTGAAGGGCGGGCGGCGCGACGCCCTGCAGGCCCACCTCCGCGAGCGGGGCATCGGCTGCGCCATCTACTACCCCATCTGCCTCCATGAGCAGCCCTGCTTCCAGGATCTCGGCTACCGCGCCGGGCAGCTGCCGGAGTCCGAGCTGGCCGCCAAGGAGGTGCTCAGCCTCCCGGTCTACCCCGAGATGACCGCCGCCATGCGCGAGGAAGTGGCCTCGGCGATCCTCGGGTTCTTCGGGAAGGTTTAGCTGCCCGAAGCCAGGGCCGCATCGATCCAGGTGTCCAGCGCCTCCCGGGCCGCCGCCTCCATGCAGAGGAACTGGATGCCCACGCCCACCATGTCCAGGGTGGTGCCCCCGGGCCGGTGGCCCAGGACGAAGCTCACGGTGCCGGTGATGGGCTGCTTGGGCAGCTCCGGGTGCTCCAGGATCAGCGCCTCGAGGGTGGCCCCCCGGGAGAACAGGCCCGCATCCCGGGCACCCACCATGGCGAAACAGCCCCCGGGGCTGAGGTTCGTGATCCGGACCTCCCGGTAGGCGTGCCCCTTGAGGGTGAAGGAGATCCCGAACTCGGGACCCACAATGACCCGGCGGGCATCGCGACGATTGGCGTAGGTGCTCATCCAGGCTCCGGGCGGGGAAAATCCACGCTTTTGTATCGGCGGATCCCTCGCTACACTGGACTTTCTGATCGGCCTGAACCCACCGGGGGACAGGGCGGACCCCCAGGGATCCGGCCCTGACGGCGCATGACGCCGTCTCACCCAAGCGGGGACAACGCGAGCAAGAGGCGCTGGCCGCAACCAACCCATCCCTTCCTGGAGTCCCCATGGAAATCCTGCTGATCGAGAACGTGACCCACCTCGGCGCCCGCGGCGACGTGGTCAACGTCAAGGACGGCTACGCCCGCAACTTCCTGCTGCCCCGCAAGATGGCTCTGCCCGTCACCGCCGGCAACAAGCGCCAGATCGAGCTCGAGAAGGTCCGCGCCGAGAAGGTCCGCGCCAAGGAACTGGCTGATGCCAAGAGCCTGGCCGAGAAGCTCGAGGCCGTGAGCCTGGCCGTCGCCAAGAAGGCCGGCGAGCAGGGTCACCTCTTCGGTTCCGTCACCAACGCCGACGTGGCCGAGCTGTTCAAGGGCAAGGGCTTCACCCTTGACCGTCGCGACATCACCGTGCCCCACATCAAGGATGCCGGCACCTACATCGTGGACGTCCGCCTCTACAGCGGCGTGCACGCCAAGGTCACCCTGGAAGTCACCGCCGCCGCCGCCGAGTAGGCGCGGTCCTACCCCATTCCCTCAGGGCCAGTCGGCCTCGCTGGGATCCCCGTGTGATCGCGGATCCCGTCCACCCCATCTCAAGGAGTACCTCCATGCCGAAGTCCACCGCCAAGCCCGACACCCTCGGGATCGCCGAGCTCGCTGCCAACCTCGCGGAAGCCCAGGACCTGTCCAAGGCCCGTTCCAAGTCCATCCTGGACGGTGTCCGCGACCACATCGTCGAGACCCTCCTCGCCGGCAACCGCGTCAACCTCTTCGGTCTCGGCACCTTCGAAGTGCGCGCCACCAAAGAGAAGATGGGCCGCAACCCCAAGACCGGCGAGAGCATCAAGATCCCCG
>CAIMQW010000209.1 GCA_903843705.1 uncultured Holophagaceae bacterium
AGCGTGCCTGGCGTTCGGCGCCGGTCATGGCGCGTTCGCCTTTCGGTGTGCGGCCGCGGCGGTCCATCATGGCCCGGGTGGAGAGGTCCTCGCCCGTGGCGTCCTGCAGCACCGTGCGCCAGTCCTCGGTGGCCCCCTTGGCCCGGATCTGCTTCAGGAAGGCGCCCACCTCCTTGTGGCCGGCGTAATTGGTGCTGCGGGGGTCCTGGTGCAGGAGCTTCCGGGCAATGTGGTCGTGCAGCTGGAACTTGAAGACCGTGGCCCAGCCGTAGCTGTAGTAGTAGGCGGGAGTGTCGTTGATGTGGGTCTTGGTCGGGGGGTCGCAGAACTGCTCCCCGCGGGGAGCGGGCGGCTCCACGCCCTGCAGGGCCCGCACCTGCTGCCACCAGCGGGCGTTCATCTCCGCGGCAGGCATGCCCTTGGCGTAGAAGTCCGCCTCCCACTCGGGCATGGTCCCGCAGGCCCAGAACATGAAGGGGATGGCCACCTCCAGGGCGTCGTTGAGTAGCACCTGCATCTCGTCCACCTTGTAGTCGGCGGGCAGCACGCCGACGGACTTGAGGTAGGGGATCTGGCGGGTGGCCAGGGCGATGAGCTCGCCCACACCCTCGTGGAAGCTGGGGTTGGCGCCATCCCGTAGCAGCGGCGGCACGCTGGGGTTGGTGTAGCTCATGAAGTAGTAGCCGTGGCCCAGCTCGTGGTGGACGGTCTCGAACCACTGGGCGTTGGGCTCGACGCTCATGAGGGATCGGATATCGGTGTCCAGGTCCAGGTGCCAGCAGGAGGCGTGGCTGTTCTTCTTGCGGGCTTCGCCGGGCTTCACAGGATAGAGATCGGACTTGACCCAGAAGGAGGCCGGCAGGGGCGCGAAGCCGAGGCCGGTGTAGAAGGCCTCGGCGGTCTTGACGATGCGCTCGGGCTGCCAGCCCTTGAAGTAAAGGTCAAAGTCCACGGCCTGCACGAAGCCGGTCCAGTTCTGGCTCCAGCGGTTGTTGATCCAGTGGGCGGGGATGGCCTTGGGCACGGGCTGGCCGTATTTCTTCGCCATCTCGTACTTCACCCAGGTGTGCAGCTGGAGGTAGAGGGGCTTCAGCTCCGCCAGGAACTTGCGGTTGAAGTCCAGAATCTCGTCGGTGGTTAGGCCGTACTTGGCCACCTGCAGCGCGAAGTAGTCGGGGTAACCCAGCTCCTGGGCGCAGCCATTCCGCAGGTCACGCAGCCGCAGCAGCCCATCCTTCAGCACGGGGCCGTTCTCCTTGGAGATCTCCCACACACGCCGCCGCTCGGCTAGGTCGCCGCTCTTGGCCAAGAGCTCATCGATGCGGTTCGCGGACAGGGGCTGACCATCCAGCTTCCAGACAAAACTGTTCATGCGGCTGGCCTGGACGGTCTCCGCAGCGACGCGATCGGCCACCAGCCGGGGGTTGGTCATGGGGCCTTCGGCGGCGTTGAGCAGCACCCGCTCCAGCTGCCGCACGGTGAGGTCCTTGAGCTCCTTGCGATGCGCCAGCAGCTCCCGGGCCTCGGTGATGAGCGCCGGGTTGCCGTTGAAGGCCGCGGCGGCCCGGCCCGCCCACTCGGCGGCGGCGTCATGCTCGGGCTTCACGTCCGTGGAGGCGGCCCAGGTGGCCTCGGAGGCCACGGTGTAGAGGGACTGGTAGCCCGCGTTCACGACCTTCAGAAAGCGGTCGGCGCGGTCCTGCAGGGGCGCGGTCATCTGCGCCAGGAGGGGCACACCGAGGATCAGGGCAGGAAGGAGGCGCATGGTAACTCCGGGAACCCATCATTCTCGCGCCAGACCGGGGCCGGACCCAGACTCAATTGCCCGGCAGGAAGTCCCCCCTTGGACTCCGGGCGACCCCCGACCCGAGGGAGGGGCATCGGTGCCGCGGGGAGCGTTCCCGTTCCCAGTGAGAGGGGCGCCGGGGGGACCACCACCGGCTCAACCTTCGCCAGGGCACCTCAAGGCTGCCTTCACTTAGGGGATTTACGGATCTCAGAGTCATTTTTTTAAGTAATTAATTTAAATATATTTAATCATAGTTTGAATTATTGCTACCAATGTAGCTTTAATCATTCCAGCACGTAGTAATACTTAAGGTTTAGTACCAACTGGTGAAACACCTATTGTTCCCTAGACTATTAGATCTAGCAGGTTTGCAAGCTACGAGATCCCCGCAGCTCAACGATGGTCACCAAGGAGTTTCACCCCATGAACAATCCTTTTTCTGGTTCCTTTCCATTTTATGTGGGTAGACCGTAGCTGAGCTTGCCTGCCAACAGAGATGATGGAGGGATGGATCCCAACGCCCTCTTCACTGTCGCACTCGGTTTGACGCCGCCATGGGAGGTCCGCGATTTGCGG
>CAIMQW010000210.1 GCA_903843705.1 uncultured Holophagaceae bacterium
AGGGCCAGCAGGTTGGCGAAGAGGCGGGTGGCGCCGGGCACGCCGTCCGGCAGCTGGCGGAAGAAGGCCAGGCCCGTGTACACGTAGCGGCCCTGGCCGTGCTCGGCCACGAGCAGCGCGCCGCCGTCCTCGGCCTCGCCGGGATCCGCCATGCCCAGCAGCGGCACGTAGCGGGCGTCCCAGCCCTCGGCGTGGTAGAGGCTGCGCTCCTGCACCCAGCCGTCGAAGTCCCGGGCGGTGAGCTCATTGGGATAGTGGAAGAGGGGGTGGTTCGGCTGCAGGAAGCGCACGGGCACGGTCTCCACCGTCACGCGCTTGCGGCCCACCTTGAAGGGATAGGGGCCGATGGTGTCCGTGACCATGGCGGCATTGATGCCCGGGAAGCCCATGTTCACGGTGTAGAGCACCACCTCCGTGCCGCCCGCCGCGACGTAGGCGTGGAGCCGCTCCTTGAGGGTCTGCAGGGCCGGGCGGGTGTTGAAGGCGCGGATGCCCAGCACGATGGCGTCGTAGCCCTGGAGCTCCTCCTGGGCCAGGGCCTCGTCCGAGAGCAGCTCCACCTGATAGCCCAGGCGGCGCAGGGCGTGGGGGATCTCGTCCCCGGCGCCCATGACGTAGCCGATGCGCTGGCCCGCCCGCCGGAGGTCGAAGCGCTCCAGGCGCGCCTTGGCCAGGGGCAGCAGGGTCTGCAGGGGGATGTGCGGGTGGTCCAGCTTCAGCAGGCCCCGGGCGGGGAGGAACCCGGAGCCGAGGTCCACCTCGGCGCGCAGCTCCCCGGCGGCGGCGGCGGGGGGCGTGAGGCGGAAGGTCAGCTCCATCTCCTCCCCGGCGCGGGTCAGCGCGAAGGGCTGCTCGCCCGGCACCACGGACCAGCCCGCGGGCACCTGGAGGCGCACCCGGCCCGAGGCGCCGCGGCCGCCCGCCAGCACCTTCAGGCGCAAGTCCCGGGCGCCGCCCCCGGCGAAGACCTGCACGGCCTCGGCCAGATTCACCAGCACCGGCGGCACCACGGCCAGGGGCTGAGTGCGCTCGCCGAGGACCGGATCCCGGAAGCGGAACTGCACGGGCACCGTGACCTCGAAGGCGCCCTCGGGCAGGGCCAGCCGGGCCCGGAGGCGGAAGGGCGCCGGCGCTTCCGGCAGGATCGTCCAGGCCTCGGCGCCGGGGCCGTCCAGCCAGGCGGGCTGGGCGAGGGGCGTGTCGGCGGGCAGGGTGAAAGTGAACGGCTCTTTCCGGGCGGTGTTGTCGGGCAGGGTCTGGCTCTGGCCGCGGCGCTCCAGGACGGCCACGCCCCGGGGCGTCACCGCCTCCAGGGTCAGGCTCTCGAGGACCAGGGGCACGCCGCCGCGGGCCAGCAGGGCGGCCGTCACGGTGAGGCGGTCGCCCGGGGCCACCCGCTGCCGGTCGGCCAGGGCCTCCACCCAGAGGCCCGCGGCGCTGCGGAGGACCTCTTCCAGCTCTGCCGATTTGGTCTGGACCAGGGGCTCGGCCTGGATCGTCGGGGGCAGGGCGCGCAGGGCCTGCAGCGCCCGCAGCAGCGCCGGGAGGCTGGCGGCGGGGTGGTCGGGGCGGAAGGCCTGGCGGGCCTCGCGGAGCCGCGCGGCCAGCCCGGCGGTGCCCGGGAATCGGGCCCAGCTGAGGTCGATGCCCTCGAAGAGATCCGTCGTGGCGGGCGCCCCCGCCAGCAGCTCGAAGGCCTCCTCCCACTGGCCCCGCTGGGCCAGTCCGCCGAAGCCCTGGCTGCGGTGCTGGCTGCGGCTCTCGGCCGCGAGCTCGCCGTAGGAGCGGCCCAGCAGCGGGTCGTAGGCGCCCACGTCCAGGCGCAGCCCGGTGGTGGGTCTGGGGGTGTCCTCACCGAAGCGGAAGAGGTTCCAGAGCAGGCGCTTGGCCTGCCAGGGCCGGAGTCCTGCCTTTACCTGCTCCGGGAACCGGGCCGGGTCCGCGGCGGCCTTGAAGGCCTCGATGGCCAGCAGGGCCGAGGCGGTGTGGTGGCCGTGGCCCGCCCGGGCATCCGGGGGGAAGCGGGTGAGGATGACGTCCGGCCGGAAGCGCCGGATGACCTTCACCACGTCGGCCAGCACAAGGTCGTGGTGCCAGAGGCGCAGGGACTCCTCGGCGGTCTTGCTGAAGCCGAAGTCCACGGCGGAGGTGAAGAACTGCTCGGCGCCGTCGATGCGCCGCGCGGCGCGCAGCTCCTGGGTCCGGATGGCGGCGAGGCCGTCGCCCAGCTCGGGGCCGATGAGGTCCTGGCCGCCGCCGCCGCGGGTGAGGGACAGGTAGGCGGTGCGCAGGTGCCGCCCCTTGACCAGGGTGGCGAGCACGGCGGTATTCTCGTCGTCGGGATGGGCGGCGACGTAGAGCACGCTGCCCACGGTCTGCAGGTGGTCCAGCTGCTTCTGCAGGTCCGCCGCGTCCCGGATGGGCGCCTGGGCCTGGAGGCCGGGCAGGGCCAGGAGCCCCAGGGTCAGCAGAAGAAGGCGAGAGAACGGGCTCATGGCTGAGGGCTCGGGACGGGTGCGGCGGGTGCCTGCGGTGGATTGTCGCATTGGGTCATCTCCCCCATGCGGGGATTATGTAATGGCAAGGCGCCCAAGCCTTCTGGCTCTACACTGGGACTGCTAACCATTCGTGAACGCGGGAAGAACGAGCGGGGCCGAGCCGTGAAAAAACCAACCTCACCAAAGAAACCCAAAGCCACGGTTGCCCCCGAGGGAGCCGCCGCCCCTGCACGGGTGCCCCCCATCGTGGGGATCGGGGCTTCGGCGGGTGGCCTGGAGGCGCTGGAGCAGTTCATGGCCCAGATCCCGGCGGCCAGCGGCCTCGCCTTCGTGGTGGTCCAGCACCTGGATCCCAACCACAAGGGCATCATGGTCGAGCTGCTCCAGCGGGCCACGCCCATGTCCGTGGTGCAGATCCTGGACGGCATGAAGGTCGAAGCGAACCGCGTCTATGTGATTCCGCCGAATCGGGACCTGTCCATCCTGCGGGGCGTGCTGCACCTGCTGGAGCCGGTCTCCCCCCGGGGCCTGCGCCTGCCCATCGACGCCTTCTTCCGCTCCCTCGCTGATGACCAGCAGGAGCACAGCATCGGGGTCATCCTCTCGGGCATGGGCTCCGATGGCACCCTGGGCCTGCGCGCCATCAAGGAGAAGGCCGGTTCGGTCTTTGTGCAGTCGCCCGCGTCGGCCAAGTTCGACGGGATGCCGCGCAGCGCCATCGATGCAGGGCTGGCGGATGTGGTGGCGCCCGCCGAGGAGCTGGCGGCGAGGATCCTGCTCTACCTCCAGCACGTCCCCCTGCTGACCGACCGTTCGGCCACGGACACGGTGGACCGGGACCAGAGCTCGCTGGACAAGGTGGTCCTGCTGCTCCGCAGCCAGACGGGGCATGACTTCTCGCTCTACAAGAAGAGCACCATCTACCGCCGGGTCGAGCGGCGCATGGGCCTGCACCAGCTGCCCAAGATTGCGGACTATGTCCGGTTTCTGCGGGCCAATCCCCAGGAGACGGACCTGCTGTTCAAGGAGCTTCTGATCGGCGTCACCAGCTTCTTCCGCGACGCCTCCATGTGGGCGCAGCTCAAGACCGAGGTGATTCCCGCCCTGCTGGCCACCCATCCCAACGGCCAGACCCTGCGGGCCTGGGTGCCCGCCTGCTCCACGGGTGAGGAGGCCTACTCGCTGGCCATCACCTTCTGTGAGGCCCTCGAGGAGGCCCGGCCCGCGGCCCGCTACGCGCTGCAGATCTTCGCCACCGACCTGGACTCCGATGCCATCCACCGGGCCCGCACGGCGGTCTATCCCGCCAACATCGCGGCGGATGTCTCCGAGGCGCGCCTGCGCCGCTACTTCGTGCAGGAGGAGCGGGGCTACCGCGTGGGCAAGGACATCCGGGAGATGGTGATCTTCGCGCCGCAGAACCTGGTCATGGACCCGCCCTTCACCAAGCTGGACCTCCTCAGCTGCCGGAACCTGCTGATCTATCTGGAAGCGGACCTGCAGAAGAAGCTGCTGCCCCTGTTCCACTACAGCCTGAACCCCGGCGGCTACCTGCTGCTGGGCAACTCGGAGACGGTCGGCGCCTTCACGGACCTGTTCCTCCAGCAGCCGGGGAAGACCCGCGTCTACCAGCGTCAGACCGCCAGCCTGAGCGGGGTGGAGGTCCAGTTCCCGTCCGCCCTGTCGCGCCTGAACCCCGGGACGCGGCAGGTGCCGCCCGCGCCGCCATCACATCCCTCGGAGTCCTCCTCCGCCCACCTGCAGGCCCAGACCGAGGCCCTGCTCCTGCAGCACTTTGCTCCGGCCGCCCTGCTGACCACGCCCAAGGGCGACATCGTCTTCATCAGCGGCAAGACCGGCAAGTACCTGGAGCCCGCCGCCGGAAAGGCCAACCTGAACGTCTTCGCCATGGCGCGGGTGGGTCTCAGCGATGCCCTCTACTCCGGGTTCGCCAAGGCCCTCCGGGCCAAGGAGAGCGTCACCCTGCCTTCGCTGCCCGTGGGTTCCAACGGGGGCACCCGCCACGTGGACGTCACCATCCAGCCCCTGACCGCGCCGCCGGCCCTGGCTGGCATGGTGCTGATCGTCCTGGCGGACGTGGCGACACCGCCCGACTCCCCCAACCTGGGCAAGCAGGACCGGGCCACGCTCCGGGACTCCCAGCTCGCGGCCAAGGCCGAGGAGCTGCAGCAGGCCCGGGAGGAGCTGCAGACCACCCGTGAGGAGATGCAGACCTCGCAGGAGGAGCTGAAGTCCTCCAACGAGGAGATGCAGTCCACCAACGAGGAGCTGCAGTCCACCAACGAGGAGCTGACCACCTCGAAGGAGGAGATGCAGTCCATGAACGAGGAGCTGCAGACGGTCAACCACGAGCTGCAGGCCAAGGTGGACGAGCTGTCCCAGGCCAGCGACGACATGAAGAACCTGCTCAACAGCACGGACATCGCCACCCTGTTCCTGGACGAGGAGCTGCGGGTGCGGCGCTTCACCCCCCAGATCAACAGCATCATCAACCTGATCCCGGGTGACGCCGGCCGGCCCATCACGGATCTGGTCACCCAGCTGGACTACAGCACCTTCGTGGGGGATGTGAAGGAAGTGCTGCGCACCCTGATCTACCACGAGCGCCAGGTCTCCACCAGCGACGGACGCTGGTTCAAGGTGCGGATCATGCCCTACCGCACCCAGAGCAACCGCATCGACGGCGTGGTGATCACCTTCGTGAACATCAGCGAGTCGAAGGTGCTGGAGGTCTCCCTGCGCGACATCCTCACCCTGCTGGAGAGCCGCTTCCTGGGCCAGGCCAGCGGGAGCGCCTCGGTGGCGGAGCTGGAGACCCTCCTACAGAAGACCCATACCGTGCTGGACAAGCGCTTCGTCACCCAGCTCTCGTCCCCGACCCCGCCTCCTCCGGGGGCTCCCTCGAAACCGGGCAAACAATGAAACCCGAAAAACCCTCCAGCGAGGATCTGCGTCGGCGCGCCGAGGCCCGGATGAACAGCCTGGCCAGCCCGGCGCTGGAGGTCCCCACCGAGCTCCAGGCCATGCGGCAGGTGCACGAGCTGCAGGTCCACCAGGTCGAACTGGCGATGCAGAATGAGGAGCTGCAGCAGGCCCGGGTGCACCTGGAGGAGGCCCTGGCGAGCTACACCGAGCTCTACGACTTCGCCCCCGTGGGCTACCTCTCCCTGGAGCCGAACGGTGGCATCACCCGAGCCAACCTGGAGGCCGGGCGCATGCTGGGCCTGGAGCGGTCCCGCCTCCTGCACCGGCACTTCGCCGGCTTTCTGGCCGGGGCCGATGAGCGCGCCTTCAAGGTCTACCTGGAGCAGGTCTTCAAGGACCAGCCCCTGGAACCCTTCGAAGGCAGCCTGCGGGGCGAGGGCTCCGCGCCGCTGCAGGTCCTGGTGGAGGCCGCCCTCTCCGCCGATGGCCAGAAGTGCCGCCTCGTGCTGCTGGATGTGACCGAACTGCGCCGCGCCCAGGAGCAGGAGCAGCGGCTGGAGGCCGACCTCCAGCAGAGCCAGAAGCTGGAGAGCCTCGGCAGCCTTGCCGGGGGGATCGCCCACGACATGAACAACGTCCTGGCCGCCATCCAGGCGGTGTCCGAGACCCTCCACCTGACCCACAGCACCGACCAGACCCTGCTCGGGTCCCTGGACATCATCGACCGGGCCTCGGCCCGGGGCCGGGACCTGGTGAAGGGACTCACGCACTTTGCCCGGAAGGAGCTCCGGGAGCCCAAGCCTCTGGACCTGAACGCCGTGATCCGCGAGGAAGCTGAGCACCTGGGCCACACCACGCGGCAGAAGGTGGCGCTGGTCCTGGACCTGGAGGAGGGCCTGCCCTGGGTGCTCGGGGAACGGGGTTCCCTCGCCAGTGCCCTGATGAACCTGTGCCGCAACGCGGTGGATGCCATGGCCGGGGGCGGCATGCTCACCCTGCGCACCCGCCGCCTGCCGGACGCCCGCGTGGAGCTGGTGGTGCAGGACAACGGCGTGGGCATGCCGCCCGAGGTGCTGGCCCGGGCCACCGAACCCTTCTACACGACCAAGCCCCTGGGCAAGGGCGCCGGGCTTGGCCTCGCCCTGGCCTATGCCACGGCCAAGGCCCACGGCGGGACCCTGAGCCTGCACAGCGAACTGGGCCAGGGGACGCTGGTCAGCCTCCGCCTGCCCTCCTGCTCGGCGACCACGGCCGACGGCGCCGAGGTCAAGACCGGGGGGACCCAGGGCGCGCCCCTGGGGATCCTGCTGGTGGATGACGACGAGCTGATCCGGGCTTCCCTTCCGGCCATGGTGGAGTTCCTGGGCCACCATGTGATCTGCGCGGCCGGGGGCCAGGAGGCGCTGGACATGCTGGAGGCCGGCCTGGAGGTCCAGCTGGTGATCCTGGACCTGAACATGCCCGGCATGAACGGCCTTGAAGTGTTGGAGAAGCTTCGGCAGCGGCTGCCCCGGCTGCCCGTCCTCCTGGCCACGGGCCACCTCGATGCCGAAACCAGCCGGGCGATTCAGCAGCTGGGCCGGGTCCTGAGCATCAACAAGCCCTACACCATGGAGGAGCTGGACCAGAAGCTCCAGAAGATCCTGGCGTTGGAGGGGCAGTGAGTGAGCGAATGGCTGTCGGCTGTCGGTTAAAGAGGGGCTCGGCTGGGTCCATCAATCTGGCCCGGGCCTGGTTATTGATGGCTGATCGCTGAGGTCAGTCGGGTCCCGCTTCCTTAGGCGCGGTCCCGCGCTTGGGGGTGGCTCAACGACGAAGGCCGCCTGGCTCGGGCCTCTGGCCCTCGGGGCTTCGCCCCCGCCATCGGCTGCGCCGCTGCGGCCCTATCCTCCCTGCGCCTGCGGCTGCGGTCGGATGGTGTCGGCGGCCTTCTGCGTCGGTGGCATAACCTCCTCGCCGGGTCCCGACTGCGAACGCGGG
>CAIMQW010000211.1 GCA_903843705.1 uncultured Holophagaceae bacterium
CTGCGCAGCCTGTATTTCCTGTTGGCCAAGATGATGGGCCGGTTCCACCGGCTCAAGACCGGGCTGGCCGTGGTGCTGGCCTTTGTGGGCGTCAAGATGTGCGTGGCCCACTGGCTCGTCATCCCCGTGCAATACAGCCTCCTGGTCATTGCTGCGGTGCTGTCGGGAAGCATCATCGCCAGCCTGGCCTGGCCCGAGGAACACGGCGGGGAGAACTGATGGAAGTCTGGCGGCACGCTCTGGAGAATGCCCCGGCCTCGGGTCCCTTCGTCCTGACCCTGGGCACCTTTGACGGGGTCCATGCCGGTCACCGGGAGCTGCTGCGCCAGGCGGCGAGCCGCGCCCAGGCCGACGGCCACCGGGCGGCGGTGGTGACCTTTGATCCCCACCCTGCGGTGGTCGTGGCGCCGCAGCGCCGGCCTAAGCTGCTGATGACCCTGGAACAACGGCTGGCGGCCTTCGAGGCCGAGCACATGGACCTGGCCTGGGTGATCCCCTTCAGCCGCGCGTTCTCCGAGTTGGAGCCCCGGGCCTTCCTGGATCGCCTGCACCAGATCCTGTCGCCGGTGGAGGTGCATGTGGGTCGGGCCTTTTGTTTTGGCCGGGACCGGAGCGGCAACGTGGAGACCCTGGCGTCCTGGGGCGCGGACCACGGCTGCCAGGTGCACACCCTGGCCCTCCGGGCCCCGGACGGCGGCCGGCTCTCCAGCACACGGATCCGGGAGGCCCTGGATGAAGGCGACGTGACCTCGGCGGCGGCCTTTCTGGGCCATCCCTATGCCCTGACCGGAGTGGTGGTGGAAGGCGACCGGCGGGGCCGGCACCTGGGGTTCCCCACGGCCAACCTGGACTGGGAGCAGGAGCAGCTGCCGGCCTTCGGGGTCTATGTGACGGAATCGGTCCTCCCCCACCACGGGGGCGCCCACTTGGGGCTTACCAACGTGGGTGAGAAGCCCACGTTCGAGGGGCAACAACTCACGGTGGAGACCCACCTGCCGGGCTTTGTCGATGACCTCTACGGGGCGCGGATGGAGGTGCGCTTCCTCCACCGCATCCGCGGGGAAGCCCGGTTCGAGACCGTGGACGAGCTTCGGGCCCAGATCAACCGGGATGTGGCCCAGGGTCAGGCCTGGTGGCAGGCCTGGAAGGATTGAAGGGAGCCTTAGCTGGCGACGGCGATGCGCCAGCGGGTCAGGGGGCGTTCCGCCAGATCCCAGATCTGCATGCCCAGGGGCAGCCGGCTCACGCCCAGGCGGCGCCGGATGATGGCCTTGGCGGTGTCCAGGCTGTCGGCCTCGATGGGGCCGTATTCCATGAAGTAGCCGCTGAACTTGTAGGCGTAACTGCGAATTTCGGTCCGCATGGGGGCTCCGTTTGTCCCTTTCACCCAGTATTCGTCTATTTTTCGTGTGTGTCAAGGCCGGACACGAAAAGCTTTCTCGGGGTGGCAGAGCTGACGCAGGTCCAGCATGCGGCGGGTCCTTGGACACAGGTTGTCCAATCCAGGCCCTCAGGAGGACCGGGCTCAAGCCACTCTCAGCGCTCCCGGCGGTCCCCCACGACCACGGCAGGCACCCCCGCGACGATGGTCCAGTCCGGGACATCCCGGGTCACCACCGCGCCCATGGCCACCACCGCGTGATCGCCGATGCAGACGCCGTCGGTGACCCCGGCGTTGGCGCCGATCCAGACATCCCGGCCGATGCGGATCCCGCGGGAGCGCACGGGCTGGTCCTTGAGGTCGCGGTCGGGCTTCAGCCCGTGGTCGAAGGCGTAGAGGGCGGCGCCGCTGGCGATGCGGGTACCGTCGCCGACACTGATGCCCTTGCGCCCCCCGTCAAGCCGGGCCCCGGCGTTGACGCTGACGTCGTTGCCCAGGGTGAGGGGTCCGTGGAGGAAGGCCTGGGCGGCCACGGCGCAGCGGTCCCCCAGGACGACGGCACGGCCGGGTTCGCCGAAGATGGCGGCATCCGGGGCGATGAAGCAGCCCTGCCCCAGCACAACCGTCTCCTGGGCCTGCAGGAGGGCCTGGACCTCGGCCTGCCAGGCCTGGGCCCACCCCTGGTGCCGGGCCTTCAGGGCGAAGTAGAGCCAGGGCATCCAGGCGAGGCGGCGCTGGTGCTGTTCCCGCAGGGATGCCTGCCTCGCCGGGTCCGGCGGAGGGGCTGGGCGTGGGCTGGGCAGCTTCGGGACAGGCATGCCGACATGGTAGCGGCACGCGGGGGCGGCTACTTCAGGGCCGCTTCTAGGGCAGCTCTTAGCTCGGCGCTGTCGGGAGCCACCTTGCTGGGAAAGTCCTGAATGACCTGACCGTCCTTGTCGACCAGGTACTTGTGGAAGTTCCAGGCCGGCTCCCCGTTCCGGGCTGTGAGGAACTGGTAGACCGGAGCCTTCCGGGGTCCCTTGACCTCCAGCTTCTCGAAGAGCGGGAAGGTCACGCCGTAGTTCTTCTGGCAGAAGGACTGGATCTGGGCGGCGCCACCGGGTTCCTGGGCGCCGAACTGGTTGCAGGGAAAGCCCAGGATGACCAAGCCGCGATCTTTGTAGTCGGTGTAGAGCTTCTGCAGCCCCGCGTACTGAGGCGTGTAGCCGCACTCGCTGGCCACATTGACCGCCAAGACCACCTTGCCCCGGTAGTCGGCCAGGGACTGGGACTTCCCGTCCAGGGTGGGGAGGGTGATCTCATACAAGCTCATAGGGATCTTCCTTTCGGCGGCGGGCAAGGCCAGACATAGGGCGAAGAGGGCGAGGAGCGGGTTGGGGCGCATGAAGCCTCCAGGGGTGCTTCCTTGGTTGCCGGTGGCAGGCTGCCCGTTCCAAGCCGAAGGCGCCCGGCCGCGTACCCGGCGACCAGGTCTGGCTGTGCGTGAGTGGACCTACTTCCGGAGCTTGAGCAGGTCCAGCACGATGACCAGGGCCATCAGGGAGGCCAGGAGCAGGAAGCCAACCGTGAGGATCTTCTCCTTCAGCTCGATGGTGAGGTCCTTGCGCCGCAGCTTCTCGAAGGTGAGGAGGGCCATGTGGCCCCCGTCCAGGGCCGGAACGGGAAGGGCGTTCAGGATGGCCAACTGCAGGCTGATGGCGCCGCACATGAAGAGGAAGACGTCCCAGCCCGTCTTGGCTGCCCGGCTGCCCTGGCGGATGATGCCGATGGGTCCGGCCACCTCGGCACTTCGGGCCTGGAAGGTGACAAGCCGCTTGAGGAAGCTCAGCACCTGGCCACTCATGCGCCAGGAGGTGCCCACGGCGAAGCGGCCGCCCACCAGGAAGTCGCTTGGGCGATAGGCGCGGCGCTCCAGGGGAAGGGGCATCGGCATGGGCATGAAGCCCAGGCGCCCCTTGCCGCCGTCCAGGCGCGGTGTGAGGGGCAGCTCCAGGGGCTTGCCATCCCGGGTGATCGCGAACGTGACGGGCTCTCCAGGGTGGGCCTGGATGAAGCTCACAGCCTCTTCCCAGGGGGAGCCGGGGAACCGGAGGTTGCCAATGCCGCGCAGCTCGTCGCCGACCTTGAGGCCGCCCTGTTCCGCGGCGCCGCCCGGGACCACCTCGATCACGGTCCAGGATTCCTGGATCTTGATCACCCGGGACTGATCCGCGCCCACAAAGGTGAACAAAACGAAGGTGGTCAGCAGGTTGGCCAGGATGCCCCCACTGTAGAACAGCATCCGCTTCCCGTAGGGCTGCTTCAGAAAGCCGTGGGGATCCTCGGCGCCGGGTTCCTCGGGGTTGAAGCCTGCCAGCTTCACGTAGCCCCCCAGGGGCAGCAGGCGAAGACAGACATCTGTCTCCCGCCACTGGAACCCGACGAGGCGGAGTCCGAAGCCCAGGGAGAAGGATTCCACGGGCATCCCCATGTACTTGGCCGCCAGGAAGTGGCCGCCCTCATGCAGGAAGATTAGTCCCCCCAGCATGACCACGGGACCCCAGAACCCGACCCCTGGCAGCTTGAAGGCCACGAGGGACAGGACGGCGAGGCTCAGGACGTAAGACAGGCGAAAGCGATACATGGACACCCAGAGGATCAGGCCCGGGCTCGGACCCAACCTTCAGCATGACGCCTCGCGGCCTGGTCTGCATCCAGCACTTGGGCGAGGGAGGCCAGCGGGGTCACCGGGAGGCCGGCCAGGGTGTCCTGGTTGCAGGCCTGGATATCCCAGAAGCCCAGGCGTCCCTGCAGAAAGGCCTCAACGGCCACCTCGTTGGCGGCGTTCAGGAGGGCTGGGGCCGTTCCCCCGGCCCGGAGGGCCGCGAAGGCCAGGCCCAGGCAGGGGAACCGCTCCAGGTCGGGGGGCTCGAAGGTCCAGGTGCGGGCCTGGTCCCAGGAATAGGCGGGCACGGGACCCGGCTGCCGGTCGGGATGGAAGAGGCAGTACTGGATGGGCAGCTTCATGTCATTGGCGCAGACCTGGAGTTGGTAGCTGCCGTCGTGGAAGCCCACCATGGCGTGGACCTGGCTTTGGGGGTGCACGGTGACCGAGAGCTGGTCCGGCCCGAGCCCGAAGAGCACGGCGGCCTCGATCACCTCCAGGCCCTTGTTCATGAGGGTGGCGCTGTCGATGGTGATCTTGGGCCCCATCTTCCAGGTGGGATGGTTGAGGGCCTGTTCCACCGTGGCGGCCTGGATGCGGTCCAGGGGCCAGTCCCGGAAGGGGCCGCCACTGGCGGTGATGCGCACCTCGCGCAGGGTGGCCCGGTCGCGGCCGTCCAGCAGTTGGTGCAGGGCGGCATGCTCGCTGTCCACAGGCAACAGCTCGCCGCCCCCGGCCAGCGCCGCCTCGTGCATGAGCGCGCCGCCCACCACCAGGGCCTCCTTGTTGGCGACACAGACCCGCCGCCCGGCCCGCAGGGCGGCCTCGGTGCTGGCCAGGCCAACGCTGCCCACGATGGCGGCAACCACAGTATCCACCGCAGCATCCAGGACACAGGCCAGGAGGCCCTGGTTCCCCCAGTGCAGCTCAGGCCGGTAGGAGAGGTTGGTGCGGAGCCACGCGGCATCCTCCTGTGAGCCCACGGAAACACAGCGGGGCCGGAAGGTCTCGCACTGCTCCTTCAGCAGGTCCCGGTTTCGCCCCGCCGCCAGGGCCACCACGCCGAGCCGCTCGGGGTGTGCCCGCACCACCTCCAGCGTGGAAGTGCCGATGGAGCCAGTACTCCCGAGAATCGCGAGGTGGCGCACTCAGTTGAAGCCGTGGACGAAGTGCACGTAGGCGTAGAGCACGGGGGCCGCGAAGACCAGGCTGTCCACCCGGTCTAGCATGCCGCCGTGGCCGGGGATGCCCACACCGACGTTCGAGTCCTTCACGCCGGCGCTGCGCTTCCAGGTGCTTTCCACCAGATCGCCCAGCTGGCCCACGGTGCCCAGCAGGAGTCCCAGCGCGAGGACATCCACCAGCGACCACTCGGAGCAGACCGTGGCCTTCATGAGGAAGGCGCCGAGCAGGTTGCCGCCGAGGTTGCCGAAGGCCCCCTCCCAACTCTTCTTGGGACTCACCCGGGGGGCCAGCTTGCGGCGTCCGAAGTAGCTGCCCACGAAGTAGGCGGCGGTGTCGCCGAACCACGTGATGATGATCAGCGCGAGGATGAGGCGGCTGCCGGTCTTGGGCAGGGAGCCCTGAAGCATGAACAGCTTCAGCTGAAAGCCCAGGCCGAGGCCCATGTAGAGGGCGCCGAGCCAGGTGATGGCCTGGCTGGGAAGGGCCTCCTCGAGCTTGGGGTCGAAGAAGAGGGCCCCGAGGTGGATTACCAGGATGCCGCCAGCGAGGACGAGCCAGAGGGGCAGAGGATCCTGGTTGCCCGTGGCCAGGAAGAAGTGGAGGAGCAGGGCCCAGGCCACCAGGGCGCCCGTGGTCAGGGAGGGGTTGAAGCCCCGGACCCGGGCCATGAGGGTCATCTCGCGCACACCCATGAGGATGGCCCCGGCCATGATCGCCAAGAAGGTCCAGGGGGCCCAGGGGCGGTCGCCGAACCAGAGGAGGCTGAAGAAGAAGAGGCCGAAGACCAGGGCCGAGGCCACTCGCGTGGCCAGGTTGCCGGTGTCCATCTTGGGCGTGGTCCGTTCCATCAGATTCCCCCGAAGCGCCGTTCACGCTGAGCATAGTCCTCGAGGGCTTCCTTCAGCGCCGCGGGACCGAAATCCGGCCACAGAATATCTGTCATGTAGAGCTCAGCATAGGCGGACTGCCAGAGCAGGAAGTTGGAGATGCGGTGCTCCCCGCTGGTGCGGATGAGCAGATCGACATCGGGCACTCCAGCCGTCCAGAGGCGGTCCCCAAGGGTCGTTTCATCCACCTGGTCGGGGCGGAGGCCGTCTTCCACGCAGCGCCGGGCGGCTTGGGCCAGCTCCAGGCGGGACCCGTAGTTCACGGCCAGGTGGAAGGTCATCCCGGTGTTGCCGGCGGTGGCCTCCTCGAGGGTCAACATGTCCGCCTGGATGCCACCGGGCATGCCCTGGAGATCCCCCAGGTGCTGGAAGCGGATGCCCTTCCGGGCGAGCTGATGAACAAACATGCGCAGGTACATCCGCAGGAGGGCCATGAGCGCGGCCACTTCCGCCGCGGGGCGCTTCCAGTTCTCGGTGGAGAAGGCATACAGGCTTAGGTGCTGGATGCCTGCATCGGAGGCCGCCTCGAGGATGCGCTCCACCGCCTGGACGCCAGCCTTGTGCCCCTTGATGCGCGCCCAGCCCCGCTGTGCCGCCCAACGGCCATTGCCGTCCATGATGATCGCCACGTGAGTCGGTACCGTCATCGCGTGCCTATAGGAGAAGTGAGGCGGACCGAACCGCGTAACCGGTCTCGCGGTGGCCCAGGGAACCTGCTGGAGGGATGATCCTGTCGCGTTTCGGGGTTGTCATCGCGCGGTGAAAATCTCGACAAAATTTCAAAAGATAATGCTAACACGTGGGTTGCCGTTGAGAGGGTAGGGGCGGGTCTCCTCCAGAATCCATCATGGTAGGCTTGTGCCCATCCTTTTTCCTGGCAAAACACATGGTTCAGTTCAATACCCGAGGCAACGAGATCCTTCTCAAGCTGGTCTATTACGGGCCGGGTCTCAGTGGAAAAACCACCAACCTGCAGTCCCTGCACGCCATGTGCTCCGACGCGCAGCGGGGGGAGATGTTTTCCGTCAACACCCAGGAAGATCGCACCCTCTTCTTCGACTTGCTGCCCATCAACCTCGGCTACATCTACGGCAACGCCATTCACCTCCAGATCTACACGGTGCCCGGTCAGGTGCAGTACGACGCGAGCCGGCGGGTGGTGCTTGGCGGCGCGGACGGGGTGGTGTTCGTGGCGGATTCCGATGAGTCCAAGATGCAGGACAACGTGGACTCGCTCTCGAATCTCTACCACAACCTCAATGCCAACCGACTGAACATCAAGCAGATCCCTTTCGTCATCCAGTACAACAAGCGGGACCTGCCGGACGCCATGGCCGTGGGGGTCATGAACCGGCGTCTGAACTTCCGCAGCGTGCCCTACTTCGAAGCCGTCGCCAACCGCGGTACCGGCGTCCTGGACACTTTCCTCTCCATCACCCGGGAGACCGTGGGCCACACGTTCAAGAAGTATCACCTCGACAAGAAGATCAAAGACTTCGATGAGATGTTGAACCTCATCGACACCAATGTCCGGACGAGCATGCGGGAACTGCCGCCGCCCGAGCCGGGCCCCGCGGTGACCTCCATCGAAACGACGGTCCTGAGACACAGCAATGTCAGCGTGGCCGACCTCCTGCCGGGCAAGGTCGCGGATGCGCACGAGCTGCTGGAAGATGCGCTCAAGTCCAACATGGAGACGGCCCGCCTCTACTCGGAGCTCAAGCAGTTGAAGGAGGCCCTGGAGAAGAAGAACGAGGAGCTGAGCGCCCTCTACTCCCAGCTGGACCGGGCCAACCAGGACAACCTCAAGACCCGCCGCTACCTGGAAGGCCTGGTGCAGAACATCGGGGAAGCGGTCATCTCCTACTCGCCGGATGGCAAGATCCTCACCTGGAACGTGGCCGCGGAACGCATCTTCGGGTATTCCCGGCCTGAGATCGTGGGCCGGAGCATGGCCCAGCTGACGCCGGATCACCTGCTCGGAGAGCTGGAGCAGGTGGCCCAACAGGTGGCCCGGGGCCAGATCATCCGAGGGGTGGTCACGACCCGTCTCCGCAAGGGGGGGGTCGCCTTCCCGGCCAGCATCACCTATGCCCCTGTCCGGGGCAGTGACGACCGGGTGCTGGCCTACTCCGCCTTGGTTCGGGACACCAGCGAGCAGCAGGACCTTCAGGATCAGCTGGTGCATTCCCAGAAGCACGTGGCCCTGGGCCGGCTGGTGCCCTCCCTCTTTCATGAAGCAGCCAACCGCCTGACCCCGGTCTTCCTGGAAGCCCAACGGCTTGTAGAAGCCAGCAGGGATCCCGAGCAGGCCGAGCGGGCCGAGCGCCTGGCGCAGGCCGTGGATTCCATTCAGGCCCTGTTGCTTCCCCTGCAGACCCTCCTCAGCCCGCCCTCGCCCGCGCGGGCGCCGGTCCAGCTCAATGAGCTCGTGGCGGAGGCCGCTGCAATGGTCCAGTCCCAGGCGGAGCAGGCAGGAGTCACGGTGGAGCTGAGCCTGGACCCGAGCCTGCCGGTGTCCGACCTGGACCCAGGGCTCATGCGTCAGGCCCTCACCAACCTGCTGCTGAACAGCCTCCGATCCCTGACCCACGGCGCGATCAAACAGCTGCGTGTAAGCACCCGGTTCTCCGGGGACAGCCTCCATGTGGTGGTGCAGGACAGCGGCCCGCAGATCTCTGAGGCCCGGCAGACAGAGTTGTTTGATGCTGCCGCGATCACCACGACCGAGGCCTTAGGTCTGCCCGTCGCCGAGACCATCTGTCGGCAGCACGGCGGTCGCCTGAGTGTGCAGAGCCAGGAGGGTCAGGGCAACGCCTTCCTGCTTGAACTCCCGCACAGGGTTGCCGCCCCTCCGGCGGTCTCGCCCAGCGGGGGGCTCCGGGACAAGCGGGTCCTCGTGGTGGACGACGAGCCCTTCCTGCTGGAGTGCCTTGTGGACGCTCTGGGCGCCTGGGGCCTCGAGGTCGCCTCCAGCACCCAGGGCGACGAAGCCATCCAGCAGCTTCAGCAGGGGACCTTCGACCTGATCGTCTCCGACATCCGCATGCCCGGTTTGTCCGGCGTCGAGCTGTTTGACTGGCTGAAGGTCGAGCGGCCTGACATGGTTCGGCGGATCCTCTACACCACGGGGGATTCCTTCGATGCCAAGACCCGGGAATTCCTGGGAACGAACCAGCTGCCCTACCTGGGTAAGCCCTTCGATCTAAAGCAACTCAAGCAAAGTCTTGAGCTCCTCCTAGAGCGTCCGGCGGAAGCGTGAGGCGCCACCTCGGCGCATACTGGGAGCCTTCACCGTCCCTTTTCCGAGGAGTCTCCGATGCAGCGAAGCTGGGTCATGCCCTGGATCCTGGCCACAGGCCTGCTGGCCCAGGCGCCGTCCCCTGAGCCACCGTCCGCCCCTGTTGCCCAGGCCCCCAAGCCGGAGCCCCCGGCGGCGCCCGCGCCCGAAGCCACCAAGCCCGTCGAAACCAAAGCCTTTGATCAGCTGCGACCCACCCAGCGGAAGCTGGTCTACACCCTCCACCGGGCGGCCCTCTCGGCGCATGAGCTGAGCACCTACCGGAGCCACCCTAGGGCGGTGGAGGTGCGAACCACCCTTGGGGAGCTGCTGGCGGCCAAGCCTGTGCTACCCGAGAAGGCCGCCACCGCCCTGCCGGCGGTTGAGGCCTACCTCACCCAGCTTCGAGCCAACCATGGACTCTATGACGTCACCGGCCCCAAGCTGTTGCTCGGCGGCACCTGGAAGGACCTTCAGGTCGCCGCCCGCGCCGCGGCCAAGGTCGGCCACCTGGGCCTCGAGCCGCGCCTGCTCAAGCTCAAGGGTCTCCTGTTCGACGCCAAGGTTGATGCCGGGGCGCCGACCTGGGCCGAGCCCGAGGCCCCCGCCAAGGGCAAGAAGGCCAAGGCCGCCAAGGCCCTCGGCTCTCCCGAGGGTTTCGCTGAGCAGAAGGCAATCACAGCCCTCTGGGTGAAGCGCGCCCAGGCCTGGGTCGAGAACACCCCCCAAGAGGTGGAGGTCAACGGCGAGAAGAAGAGCCGGCGGCTGCCCGATCCGGTGCAGACCAAGGCCCTGAATGAGCTGCTGGCCTGGCTGGACCGGGAGGACCTCGTCCTGCTGCGCGACCCCGCCTTCGGCTGGCTGGACCTGCGCCGCCTGGGTGCCGTGCCTGGCGCCAGCCTGCTGGCCCGGTCTGCGGACCTCACCGCGGGCAAGGCGCCCGAGAGCGTCCCGGGCGAGCTGGCGCTGCTGCCGACCTTCGAGCCCGTGCTGGGCGACAGCAAGTTCGCCCCGGGCGAGGAGAAGCGCGCCGTGCTGGTGGAGGTGAAGCAGGGCCCCGCCCCGGCGGCGCATGCCGAGCAGTCGGCCCTCTTCGAGAAGCTGGGCCGCAGCCGGGAGCTGGACGTCAGATAGGGCCCCGCCCCCCTCCCCCTACTCCTCGCCCTTCCGCTGGCGGCCCTCAGGGTCGAACTGGTAGCCCACGCTCCGCAGGGTGTGGACCCAGCGGGGGTGGTGGGGATCGTCTTCCATGACCCGGCGGATCCGCACGATGACGTTGTCGACGGTGCGGCTCGTGGGGTAGGCGTCCTCCCCCCA
>CAIMQW010000212.1 GCA_903843705.1 uncultured Holophagaceae bacterium
ACGATGTAGCGGTCCCCGTTCACGGGCGTGAGCGCCGTGGGATCAGCCACGATGTTGATCACCGGGACCTGCCAGGCCAGTCCGGCGGCGATGCTGTCGACATAGCTCTTGTTGGCAGCATCGGTGGCCAGTGTGGGCGGGCCGATGAGGTTGATGATCTTTTGGCTGCCGAGGTCCAGCGCCCCGGTGGCGGCCACGCTGCCGTCAGCCCTGAGGTTGCCGGTGCCCCCGGCGGCGAAGGCCGCAAAGTCTGTGGCGGCCAGGTAGCCGTCCGCGCTGGCCGTGGCTTTGGTGATGCCGAGGGTGCCGGTACCGGTGATGGTGCCGCCGGTGAGCGGCCCGGAGGTGGCCACGCTGGTTACGGAGCCGGAACCCTTGGCGGCGAAGGTCGCGAAGTCCGTGGCGGCCAGGTAGCCATCCACGCTGCCGGTGGCCTTGGCCATGCTGACCACGGGTGCTGTGGTCCCCGTCACTGCGATCGGAGCCGTTCCCGTCACGCCCGTGACGCTGCCTGCGCCCACCTGGGACCAGGTGGCGCCGTTGAACTGGTAGAGCCCTGCTGTTCCGTCGGTCTGGTAGACCACCAGGCCCGCCACGGGGCTGACGATGGCCCCACGATTGGCGGCGGTCATGCGCGGGGGCAGGAAGCCCTTGGTGGTGCTGCTGAGGTCCAGCAAGGCGCTGGCATCGGGCGGGCTGATGCCCAGCCCCAGTGAGCCGGTGGTAAACACCGCGTCCGCGCCGTTGAGGGTGAGGGGGCTGGCGCCTGCCGCGCCGGTTGCGCCCGTGGCACCCGTGTTGCCTGTGATACCAATGGGTCCCTGAAGGCCCTGTGCGCCGGTGGCGCCGGTGTTGCCTTGCGGGCCGGTCGCACCAGTCGCTCCAGCCACACCCGTGGCACCCAAGATGGAGACGCCTGCGGGCCAGGACCCGGCAGCCTTGGGGCCGTACATCGTGCTGGCGGCGGTATTGAGGTAGAAGTCCCCATCTACGCCTTGGCTGGCAATGGGGGCCACCAGTCCGTTGAGGATGGTTTTGCCGTCCAAACCGTTCGTGCCGTTGGTTCCGTTCGTGCCCGCCGCACCTGTGGCGCCGGTGAGGCCCGTCAGGCCGATGGGGCCCTGGATGCCCTGAATGCCTTGCGCTCCCTGGGCCCCGGTCAATCCCGTGGGACCCGCAATGCCTGCCGCGCCCTGGGCACCCGTGGCGCCCGTGGCACCGACCAGCCCCGCAACGCCTTGGATGCCCTGGGATCCTGCGGGCCCGATCATGCTGACACCCACCACCGGCCATGTGGTGGCACCCTTGGGTCCCCAAAGCACGTTGGTCGTCGTGTTGATGTAGAAGTCCCCGCTGGCACCCACGCCCACGTCAGGGTCGCTGGTGCCGTGCAGCACCGCCTGCCCGGCGATGATGGTCTGCCCGGCCACACCCTGGATACCCTGCGGTCCACTGGGGCCGACGAGTCCCTGCGGTCCCACGGGTCCCAGGGGCCCGACAAGCCCGATGGGGCCGACTGGGCCCGTCGGTCCGGCGACACCCTGCGGCCCAGTGGGGCCCGCCGAACCCGTGGGGCCCACAGGACCACCTGCCGGGCCTGCGGGGCCAACCAAAGAGACGCCCGTCAGCCCCACCCAGGTGGGCCCTGCCTTAGGCCCGTAGAGCAGGCTGGTGGCGGTGTCGAGGTAGAAGTCGCCCGCCGCACCCGCCGCAGAGGCCGCCACAGGGCTGCCTGAGCCGCTGAGGATGGTCTTGCCATCCAGGCCGTTGAGGCCGGGCGTGCCGATGGCCCCGGTGAGCCCCATGAGGCCCTGGGGGCCGATGGGACCTTGGGCGCCCGTGGCACCAGCGGGCCCCTGCGGACCGGTCGGACCTGCGGTTCCAGCTACGCTTCCCGCCAGCCACTTGCTGCCGTTGAACACCAGGGCCTGACCCGCGCTGGGCGGCGTGGTGATCAGGTCCAGAGGTAGGCCCTGGAGCTTCATCACCAGGGTCTGGTTCTGCGTCCCGTTGACGTCGCCGTTGAAGGAACCCGCCAGTTCCCAGGCGCTGCGGGCCTGGAAGGCGGGCACGATGTCCACGTCCGGCGTCAGTACCTGCCCTGAGACCGTGACGTGCAGTTTTAGTTCGGCTTTGCCCAGCAGGGCGACGGGCAGGGCAGTCATGCCAGTGGTGCCGAGCACCACCGAGTAGAGGCCTTCAGTTACGGTGAGGGTCTGCGCCGTGGAGTTCCACTGTTCGACGCCAGTGCTGTCGAGGATGCTGAACACGAACTGGCGTACGCCCGTGACGCCCAGGCCGCCTTCCATAAGCCGCCCTTGGTAGGCGATGGTCGGCAGTGGCGCCACATCGGCTGCCGCAGGCGTGGCCTGGCCCTGAAGGGCTGGCAGCGCGGTGCAGGCGATGAGGGCGGCGATGGTGGGGGTCAAGAAGGGATGTCGCATGAGATTCACCGGAAAAGGAGAGTGGCGGATTCCAGAACGGGGACAGTCAACGGAGCGACATCACTTGGGCGGATCAAAGCCGTGGCGGACCTTGGTGGCCTGATCAGCCGTGGTGGCGGTGGTCGCGGGAACGGATTCGCCCACCACTGCGCCGTTGGCGATGCTGGTTCCCTGCACCGCCTGCTGGGCCCCAAAGGCCTGTACGAGGCTGGGTGAGATCACCGCCGCCGCAGGCAGGGGGCGAATGGTGACGACCGTGCTGGCTGTATAGCGCACATCCTTCGACCACACGGCGTAGACCGTGCACGGGCCTGGTGTGTTCGCTGCGGTGAACAGGCCACCGGGCGTGATGAGGCCCGCCGTGGCGGGCAGCACCGACCACTGGGCTTCGTTGCCCCAGGGGGTGCTGGCGCTGAACTGCACAGACTGGCCCACGATCAGGGAGGGCGTGGCAGGCAGGAGCGTCATGGTCCAGTTGATGGTTCCAGCACGGTCGCCGGAGTTGTGGCCGCCGGAACAGCCCAGCAGCAGCAAGGCGAGGGGGAGAAGTGCGAGGCGGGGCAGCAGGGTCATGGCGGCTCCCCTAGAAGTGCAGCAGCAGGTTCAGGGAGGCGACTCGGGCTGGCAGGTTCTGCTGGCCGAAATGGCTGGCCATGAACCTGAACTCAAGCTCGGCTCGGTCCGTCCACTGGTAGTTCGAGAGCACACCCCATTGGGCCCGGGTCCAGTGGCTGGAGCCGCTGGGTGCGAACACGCCCGCAGGCGTCTCAAGTCGATTGCTGCTGTCCACGGTCCAGCGGACCAGACCGGCGCTGACGCCCAGGGACCAGCGGCGGTTCAGCCAGGAAGGATGAACGAGGTAGTCCACCGCCAGGCTTTCGGACTTCACGCTGGTGTCGAGTTGCTGTCGCAGCCCCGGGCTGTCACTGACCTGGGTCCCCTGGGGGAAGAAGGTCCACTCCACCCGCGCCCTGAATTTCTGCGCCTCCCCCAGCGGGTACTCACCCAATAGCCCCAGGGACGGGGCCGGACTTGGGCCTGTCGGCAGCTTCAAGTCGCGGGCGGCTGGGATGGCCAGACCCAACTCCAAGCCCAAACAGGGCATCGTTCCAGCCTGCATTGGAACCTGACAGGCCAAGAGGGTGAGGAGTAACCGACTCCCGCTGGTAAGGAACTGGCTGCGCACGACAATCTCCGCTAACGGTGGAATAGCCAGGCTCCAAGGGAAAGAGTCCGGGTCAAAACCTGTTATCGGATGTACTGGTTGGTTTCGCAATTAATTGTATAGAAAAAACTTATAGTAGGTAATCTGCCCCAGGGAATTTCCCCTATCGTAATAAGAGGCATAAGTGGCTCCGGGACCTGACGTTCCCGCCCAGGACTCAGCCCTCTGGGCCTTGGGCCTCCTAGGGCTTGGCTCGGTCCACCAGACCAGCCCGAGTCGCGAAGGTGGCGATGGCCTGGGCGTTATGCAGGGCCAGCTTGAGCATGATATGGGCTCGGTGGCCCTGCTCAGTTTTCGGACTGATGCCCAGGGCTTCACCAATCTCCCTGGAACTCTGGCCCTGGCCGATGCGGATCAGAACCTGCCGCTCCCGGTCGCTGAGCAAGGTGTAGCGTTGGGCCTCCTCGGGACTGAGGCCCGAGGTGGCAAGGGCCAGTTCGCGACGTCGCAGGCGGGTTGCCACGGCGCTCAGTAGTTCCTCAGCAGAGAAGGGCTTGGTGAGGAAATCGTCGGCGCCGAGGTTCATGCCCTTACGTTGGCTTGCACGGTCCGTCCGGGCAGTCAGGAGCATGAAGGGGAGGTTTGCCAGTGCTGGATTCCGCCGAACGGCTTCCAGGACGCCAAAGCCATCAAGCCCCGGCAGCATGAGATCACAGAGGACCAGGTCGGGGAGGGGTGCCTCAAACAGCCGTTGCAGTCCCGTTTCCCCATCCGGAGCGCTGCGAACGGCATAGCCTTCCAGTTCGAGGAGCAGGCAGACGTTCTGACGGCTGTCCTCATCATCCTCGATCAATACGATGGTGGGCTTAGGCTGCATGGGCACCCCGATACAGGTCCTTCAAACGGATCCGGATCCTGGTGCCGACGCCTTCCTGGCTATCCAGTTCCAGGTCGCCCCCCAACAGCAACAGCGCATCCCGAACAATGCTCAGGCCGAGGCCAGTTCCTCTCACGTTACCTGTGTTGGAACCGCGCTGGAACCGAGTGAACACACTGGCTTGTTCTGGCTGGGGGATACCGATGCCGGTGTCTTCCAATTCCAGGACCAAGTCCATGTCGGCCTTCCGGGCACGCAGCAGAATCCGACCATCAGCAGGGGTGTACTTCTGGGCATTGCTCAGCAGGTTGCCGAGCACCTGCCGTAGCAGTTCCTCATCCACCTCGACGACCCCGAGATCCGGGGCGAGTTCCAACTCAATTCGAGTCGCTTCCCCGGGGCCTTCGAACTGGGCCGCGAGCCCATGGAGCCAGGAATTCAGGGATGTTTCCTGGACCTTCTTACCAACTCTGCCCGCATCCACCCGGTGGATGAAAAGCACTTCATCGATCATCCCGGTCAGGTGAAGGACTGCCGAGCGGATGCGGGCGGTCATGTCCTGGAATTGTCCAGGGTCCAACCGCTCCCGATGGCGTTCGAGGATGTCATTGCTGGTGCCAATGGCATGAAGCGGCGTTCGGAATTCATGGGAGACCGTGGTGATGAAAGCCTCCCGGAGGGCCGCCAATTCGGTCCGCTCCCGCACCAGGTTCTGCAGTTCCCGTTCGCGCAGCCAGCCCTGGCGCCGCCCTCGACTGACCCAGTAAGTAGCGGTCAAACCGATGAGGTGGGCGCAGAGGTAGGCGAGCAGGATGGTGACCAGAGCCACAAAGCCCACATGTACCTTCACAAACAGCGCGAAGCAGATGCCTGGAATGGACATCAACAAGGGCACCGTGACCTTGAGCCAGCGACGATCGGGCATGACCGTGTACAGGACAAGGATGCCGATGACCTCCAGGGTGACGTTCTGGTTGTATGTTCGCGGGCGACTGCTCAAGACAGCAAGGTTCGACAAGCAGATGCCGATGCCGAGGGCAAGAGCCCAGCCTTCCTGGCTTCGTGGACTCCGGCTCTTCGATACGGCCCCCACCACGGTCGCGCATAGGCCGATGAAGCCCAGTCGCATGACCAGCAGGGCGTAGAAAGCCGGAGACCCTCCCAGGAGTGCATGGTCGGCTGTGATAAGAAGTGCATAAACGGCACCGTACAGGATGGCGCCATAGCTCAGGATGGTGCCATCGATGGCGTGGTGATCCAGGCGGTATTGGGCCTCCTCCTCAGGGGCGAGGAGGTCCGGATTGGTCAGAAAAGGCGGGAAGCGCGACATGCGGCAGTCCGAAGGGGGGGCTGCATTCAGTATGACCGGCTTGAAGCCGTAGGCCGGATCTGACGCTCAGAAAACTTGGGGATAGAGGCATTGAGAGACTCCATGCTCATGCCCAAAATGGTTCTCATCGCCGTTGAACCAGCCCCTATAGGAGGCACCACCCAGGTGGTACACACAGGGTCCTGTAGCCATCCTCACAACCGGTGCAGCCGAATTCCCCACACCTGCCGAGCAGAACCGTGGGGTTCAAATCTTGTCCGATTCGGCCCCACTGGTCCAAGAGGCGTCAATGAGCGTTTGGTTCTCTAGAAATGGGCCAGGTTGTATGGAACACATTCCACCCCGACTCTGTAGAGGAAACGGCTCACCGTGTGGGGGTAGCTTTACCTGGGGCACTGTGGTGTTAGGGCAGCCAGTCTCCCTGGGCTGCGCACCACTGGCCAGGATTTCGCTAACCGGAACCAGACGATCCGGAATAACCACGTTTTCGGTCGCCGCCTGGACCACGCGGAAGGCGGTGACGTTAGGATCGGCAGGGGGAAGTTGCTTCCGTTTCAGCATGCCTCAAGTATGCGGCATCTGGGGAGGGGGCTGCCAAGTGCCTGGCTCCGGAATATATTTCAAACTGACCCACTACCAGAACCTGCTTCCGATCCCATGAAACCAGCATTCATGCGATCCTGGAGCTTCTGGAGACCGCCCATGATCTTCCTGGTGTTCTACTTCATCCTCTTTGCCGTCCTGCTCTTCCAGGGCACCCACGTGGCCGGGGAAGTGAAGAACCCCCTCGGCACCCTGCCCGAGGAGATCACCCAGAATCCCGTGGCCGCGAGCCGCTGGGGCCTGCTGCTGATCCTGATGGGACTCTTCGGCGCGGCCCTGGGTCTGCTCAGCTTCCGGAACCCGGGCCTGGCGAAGGCCCTGCCCGGCTTCTTCGCCATCGGTGTGGCCAGCCTGGCCGCCTACGGTCTCTGGGTCATCTTCCTCGGCCGGAAGGCCGAGTTCATCGGCAAGGCCGCCCCCGTGGACAACCACGGGCACCACTAGCCTTCAGCTCCGCGCGCTCAGGGAAAAGCAACCACTCTCGCAGAGAAAAGACGAGGGGAGCGGAGGGGCGCTG